>SDOA01000012.1 GCA_004524595.1 Candidatus Thorarchaeota archaeon
TCACCCTTATTGAGGTACGACTCCTTTAGGGTCGGCTTAAATATGTTGCTTTCCGCGACATTTGCCGTTCAATATTGTTTAGGTTTCATTTCTAATAGGCATGATTAGAAAAGGTAAAAGGCAAAACCCCTCATCCTTAACATGTGACTAAAATGACAAGTAGACGAGTACGAGCTTTTCCCCGGACAAAAAGCAAACCTCAGAAAAGAATTCTCTTAATTCCTTTTTTGCTGACCTTCTGCGGATATGCAATGACCTTTGTTCCCCTTCTTGGATTTATTGGTACTATCATTGCACTCACTGGAGTACTTACTTTATTCTTAGTTGGTACAGTCTATGCAGATCTCTGGGCAGCTCATAGAAGAACTCAGCAATTGATACAAGAGAGAGAACTTCGACAAGGTGGGATTTCTGAGGAGGATATTGAGGCACCAGAGATTGAGGACCCTTTTGAAGAAACATATGATTCAGAATAATTTCCAATCGTACTTGTCAACGTTTTAATTTATAAAATGTCAACCCGAACTATTTTTGCTACCTGAACCAATTCCTTTTTTAGGCAAACTTCTGGAAACGGGTTCATCTGAATGAGATAAAAGGATAGTCTGACACATTCTACAGTGAAATTTTGATTCATCGTGGATTGGATTGGATTGTCCATAATTGGAGGATAACATTTGTCCGAGTCCGAGAAGAATTGGAAAGACAGTAATTGGTACGTTAGTATTACCGGCTTTTGGAAACAATATCGGAAACATCGAATTGGCCTCTTAGGATTAGCTTTAATACTAATCTTTATTGGAATGGCCGTCTTTGCTCCGTTTCTGGTGACACACTCTCCGATTCCTCAAGATAAGGTGGCTCCAACCTATCTTGCTCCTTCATGGATGGCTGTGTTCGATCCAAATGCTGTCATTACTGATGATTATTTGGATGATCCCTTTTTGTTAGAGGAACCTGTGATGGGGATCAATGGAACAAGTGATGAGTTCAGTTTTGCATATCAACCCATTGATGATTTTAATAATTTCAGTTACGTCAATTTGACATGGACTCATACGCCTGGTACAAAATTAGACTACAAATGGAATGATACACTCACAGGGCAAGATCCTGACAAGGTGTTTGCTGATTACAATGATTTCGTCTACTTTGATCAGACAGTCACTTGGCCATGGAATGCAAGACCCAGTGATGTAAATATGTCAATATCTATGGGTACAATAAGAACTGGTGACTTTGCTCAGAATGCTCAACCACAAAATCATCTCATGTTCCGAATTTATGTCTGGATGATTGATTCAAGTGGTGATTGGACCCGTGTGTACGAATCAAGAGTCGCAACCTATACGGAGTTAATTGAAGAAAAACGAATCAGTCTTAACTATTATAGTATCAGGTCTGTTTTTGGTGGGATGGTTTCATTAAATAATACCCCACAAGAAGACCCAGAAGATACCTTTACTGTACGAGTTGGTCTTGCACCATTCTATCGGTTTGAGAGTTACCTAGGAGTTGAACCATGGACCTTCTATAATGGATCTGTCACTGTAAAAATTACTCAGCTAAAAATGGTTGCATATGGTGAGTATTTTGGCATTCTTGGAACGACTAATTGGGGAGCAGATGCTTATTCACAGCTTGTATATGGTAGTCGTATCTCCCTGGTAATTGGTATTCTTGCAACAGCATTATCAACAGCGGTCGGTGTGATTGTTGGAATGGTTGCGGGATACTTTGGTGGGAAAACTGATGAAATCCTAATGAGATTAGTTGACTTCCTGCTTGTCATTCCTGGCTTGCCTTTGATGATGGTACTTGCAGCATTCCTCGGACCGTCAATACAAAATATCATCATCGTAATTGCGATACTAGGCTGGACCGGAACGTCTCGGTTGATTCGATCTCAGGTATTGGCTGAAAAGAATAAAGCCTATGTCGAGTCAGCGCGAGCCATTGGCGCATCAGATACATACATCATGTTCAAACACATCTTACCCAATGTAACACCAATTCTCTTCGCAAACATCACACTTGGTGTAGTAGGAGCAATCCTCTCCGAGGCAGGTTTGTCATTCCTCGGACTTACTTCTCCTGAAGATCCAAGTTGGGGAAGAATGTTGGCTGATGCAAGAACCGGCGGCGCATTTACCCTTGGTGCATGGTGGGTAGTATTATTCCCGGGTCTAATGATTACTCTTCTATCCTTGGCATTCACATTCGTTGGTCATTCAATGGACCAAGTGCTGAATCCACGGCTAAGAGAGAGGTAGGAACTGGAACTTGGGTTGGAAACCTCTTGGGTTTCCTTCCCTTCCCTTTCTTTTTTTCCCTCTACAAGCCTTGAACACTATGCTTATTAGGAACATTTTCAGAAAATAAAATAACCAGTACTTAGTGTCACTAGGTACTATTCGTGACAAAATGGAGATAGTCTGAGAATGGGACTTCGAGAATATATCATTCGACGAAGCATCTACATGGTCCTCTTAGTAGTAGCAGTAGTATGTTTCAACTTCTTCCTATTTCGACTGCCTACATTCTTGTACGGGGCGAGTCCAGTTAGCCTGATGCTTAGCGACGAACTTCGTCGTAACCTGACACAAGATCTTCTAGAACAGATGTTTGCAAACTTCGGTCTCGTACCTGAACCAGACATCTTTGACTGGATCTATATGTTCTGGCGATACATTGTCAGTATGTTCACAGGTAACTTTGGTGTCTCATTTCTAACACAGCGACCGGTAATTGACTCAATTGTTGAGCGTCTCCCTAATACTCTTTTGTTGATGGGTACTTCATCAATGGTTGCAATACTCCTCGGTATTTGGACCGGTGTCAAGGTAGCTGCTGACCCTGGTTCACGAAAAGATGTTAGTGCCGTCACAATAGCATTATTCATCTACGCTCTGCCTGTGTTCTGGCTGGGGATGATGCTTTTACTCGTCTTCGGTTACATGCTCCCATCATGGACGCAAGCAAATTGGGGAATTTACATTGGATTCCCGCAATTTGGTACAATCAGTTATGAAGTTTGGGAAGTCGCTAGAACACATCCGTTTGGTGCGTTGATGGTTGCTGGTGATGTCTTACATCATCTATTCCTACCAATGATCACTCTTGGTGTTGGTGGGTATGGTGGATATTTCCTGTATATGCGAAATAATTTGATAGACGTCATGACGGAAGACTACATCCTTACTGCAAGAGCAAAGGGTCTCGATGAGAATCAAGTCTTGTACAAACATGGTCTGAAGAATGCAATGCTTCCAATGGTAACGATTATTGCAATGAATTTTGGATTTCTCATTAACGGAGCAACATTGACAGAAACGGTGTTCACGTGGCGAGGGCTGGGGCGGTACATCTTCGACAGTCTCTTGTTGAGTGACTATCCAGCTATCCAAACCATATTCATGATCATTGCTATCACAGCAATCTTGGCGAACTTCGTTGCAGACTTATTGTACGGTGTACTCGATCCACGAATCAAGTACGGGTAGTCGTGCTTATGAGTTGAGTCAATTTTTAGACTCACTCATTTGCTCTTTTTGAGAAAAATGTAACATCCAGTGAATCAAACTGCTTCCTTGAATAAGTTTAGAATTGTGTTTATTTCAATGTTCTATTTTTTTATTCAATAAGTGATTGATGAGTACACATGTGTTGTTTCTTCTTACACATCGAGTTCGCGATACACAAGGCTTTTATTGCTCACTTCCTGTTCTGACTTATCCGAATTCGACTCGGAATGGAAAGGAGATAGAGAGAATATGCTTACTAATCGTACAAAGCGTTTGGTAGCTTTCACCTTTGCCGCAGCTTTTATTTTTATGGCGGTATCACCAGCATTGTCAGTAGCAGCTGATGTGCCAAGTGATCTCAATGTAGGTCCATATATTGATAAAATTGTGTACAAGGTGATTGCAAACCAAGACCAGAGAATTCTGGCTCTCCAATCCGGCGAGATAGAAATGGACAATAGTTTCTTTGATCCAAACTATGTCGACATATTGGAGGAAGATCCTGATATCAGTATCTTTAGTGCATTGCGAAATGGTTATGGTCACTTTACCATTAACTGTCGCGATGGTGGTGACGGTGCATTGGCTGATGCGAGAGTCAGACGAGCTTTTGCTTTTGCATTTGACAAGACTGCTGTCACAGATACAATTTTGAACGGTTTCTCACAGGAACACGACTCCCTTGTACCCTACCCGAACGGTTGGTGTATAGAGGATGAGTTGCCATTCCACTACTATGATGATCAGACCGCAATGGGTAATGCAATCCTTGATGCAGCAGGCTATGATATTGTTGGTGAATACCGAGCAATGCCTGGTGGTGCACCAATTCAGATCACCATTCAATATGGTGCAGCATCTGAAGAGATTGCAGGTGGTACAGCACAGATTGGTGTTGATGCCCTTCGTCGTCTTGGTTTCAATGCAGCCAGACAGGCGACAGACTTCAATGCTTACATCTCAATGTTGGACAGCCATGGCGATTATGACATGGTTTTCTACGCTGTAAACTTCTACAGCAACGATGTTGACTGGCTAGCTTACGAGTACTGGTCTGAGTACGCTGATGTTCCATATCAGAACCCGACCAACTTTGTAAATGCGACCTACGACTCGTGGAGAGACCAGCTCCTCTATGGAACTACCTATGAGGAGGTCTTTGAGGCTGCTGCTGAGATGCAGCAAATATTGCACTACAATGTTCCACGAATTGTCTGTTATGAGAACACCTACATGCAGGGTTACAGAAATGATCAGTTTACTGGTCATGTCGAGGACCTTGGTAGATACATAACTGGTCCCTGGACCATGAGGAAGATTCACAAGCTTGATGGTACATTTGGTGGTACAGTCACAGTTGCTCTTGGTGAAGAACCAGACAGCTTTAACATCTACACTACCAATTCGGCTTATTCTGCAGCAGTTTTGGAAGGTCTATGGCCTTCACTATATACATGGGCTCCAGATCTTAGTCCATACCCTGATCTTGCTGAGTCTCTTACAACAGAGACCCATGACACCAATCCAGCTGTTCCAGAGGGACACACACGGTTCACCATTGACATCATCCAGAATGCAACTTGGAGTGATGGAACTCCCTTGACAGCTGAAGATGTCGCATACACATTCACCTACGCATTTGAGAGCTTTCCATATGGTAATCCTGCAGGAACTGATCTCGGTGACCTAGTAGGTGCATATGCACCTCAAACACACAGAGTAGTCATTGAATTCAGTACGGAATCATACTGGCACTTCAGTAACTTTGCATATGATACAGTCATTCCAAAGCACATATTCCAAGAGATTGGATTTGAGAACTGGAATGTTTGGAATCCAGTATTTGATCCAGCAGAGCCTAATGTGAACTGTGGACCATTTGTCTTCACCGACTTTGAAGCCGGTGAGTTCTATGAGATTACCTATAATGAACTGTTCCATTATGCTCCTGATAGAACCCCTGTAGAAACGACTACTACTGAAACAGGTGAAACTACAACAACAACAACCACTGGTGGAGGAACGGTTCCGACCTTTGATCCAACACTGGCTATTGTTGCTGGTGCAGTTGGCGCAGCTGTAGTGATCTTAGTTGGTGGATTTGTCCTGCTCAGGCAAAAATAGTTTAACACTTTTTAGGGGACTCAAGTCCCCTTTTCCTTCTTTTTTCTGTTGGTTCATCATAATCATCATTTTTAGGTTGGTATGTTGTTATTGCGCGAAAGAGAGCCTCTTTAATGGAAAATATATTCTCGATTTTGAGGTTTAACAATAGATGCTGATAAACAAGGAGCGGCTGAAACTAATCGCGGTTTCTATGCTACCATTTATTGTTGGGGCTTTACTAGCCTACATGTTGTTGGATGCCGCTCTGGTGGGAGAAGTGCTTGTGAAAAATTCCAGAAACTTCTCTATTGGAACCATCATCATTCAATCACTTGTATCAACAGGTCTCGGTTCTTTAATAGTCCTCGCTATCTTCTATACTATTCAAAGAAGAGGACCTGGTGCAAAGAGGACGCTTGTATCTCTAGTAGTTTCACCACTCTTGACAGCATCGTTCTACTTGTTAGGCCAATCCTTGCTTCTTATTCTATTTAAGGGTACGACTCCTTCAATATGGCCAAGTCTCTTATCTCTTGCTTCTCTTGGTGTATTTCTCATGTCTTTTGTTTTCATCATTACAGATTCAGTATCACCACTTCTCAAAAACCTCTTTGTGATATTTTATGGAAGTATCTTTGGGACATTCCTCGGAGTCATCTTCATCACTGCTAGTATGTTTGTCTTAGTAATTTCAGTAGTTCTCGAAGACTACTTTCTGACACGATATGCACCCTCAGCACAAGATGTAATTCTCACTGATATTCCTGGTGAGGACCCATTTGATTTTACTAGAATACAAACAAAAAATGTTGCAGTAGGTGTAGGAGACTACATTGCATTCTCTTTAATTTCTGCGCACTCATTACTATTCTTTCCTATTCATGTTTGGGCTATGTCAGTATTTTTAGCGATCATTGGTATAGTAATCAATGCGACAGTCTTTGTGAAAGAGGATAAGATATTACCTGGAATTCCACTCCCTGCAATACTTGCATTATTTCCTTGGATAGTTCACCTTCTCGCACTATCAATACTTTGAAAAAATGCGTGTAGCATAAGCCAAATATGAGTATCATCATGATTTTTGAGGTGTGATAGGTAATGATCTCACGTGAAAGAACACAGAATATTATCATTGCATCAACGATAATTGTCGCAATCATAAGCTCAACTTTTCTGGTGAGTAACGCAACATATTATGCAGGAACTTACACACTTCTGGGGAGATTTAGTATTACTTTTGAAGAGTTAATTATTAGTGATCTTGACCCACTTGATAATACAACAGAACCACATCTTCAATTTAGATTCAATATAGCTACTGATTCCCAGTATAAGGGAAATGTTCGTATCACATTCATGGGATTCACTCCTACATTGAATTATGATGAATTGTCCTATACCCCATTTTCAATTGTACTCCCAGTTGATGAACAATATCTCACACCGAACTATACGCGTGAACTTATGTTCAACAATACTGCTTCGGACGAACTCGGAATAGATCGACAGACGATTTGGGATGCATATGAATCTGGTATATGGTTCTGGCAAGTTGAGTTCAGATACTCGTATATCTTCTTTGATGCTATTGGTACAGTTGATTTTGCATACCAAAATTTCAACATAACCGAAGTTACGATAATCTAGCTTAACTCGCAATTAGGAAAGGCGTCGTTTAAGCTCACTGATCCTGTTCCCAGTAATAGGATTTACACCTTTGATTTCAGCAAGTTCAATGGAAACCATATCAAGATAATGAGTTAAAGCTAACATCTCTCCTATTGTTGATGAACAATCAATCCGCAGATCGAGTGGGTCAAGCTTCAGTTCCTTGTACATCTCATATGTCGTATCCAACCTTGAACTAATTTTTGAAAACTCATGATTTCCACGAAGGAATATCGGTTTTATCAAATCCTCTCCTGAATCTTCAAATCCTTCAATCTCATTATGATTAGCTTCAGGAATTTCTGAGTTGAATGCAAGATGTTTTGAATTCTCATTGATCTGACATTTTGCTCTATAGGCTACTGCAGATAGATGTTCTGCGCCAATAAAGAGTGGAATTTTATTTTCAAATAGAGATGCGAAATGTGCAGGTTTGGGAATAGTCTTACCCCAGAGATTGGTTTTTTCTTGTAGGATTTTTGTTATCCTCTTGAAATTGGTTATGTTTTCGCCCAAGGATAATTCTGTGATTGTTAACAGTGCAGAGAAAATCAATGGAAATGCTGCCCGTGGTTGAAAGTTCTTGGGCAGGCTGACGAATTGACATCCGCTCTTTTCCATTACACCATTAGATGTTATGCAAATTGTTCGTAAGTTGTTGTTCATCGCTGTCTTTAATGAAGAAAGAGTTTCTTCTGTATTTCCACTATAACTAATTGCTACGACAATCCAATCTTTGTTGATATACTTTGGAATTGTATAGCTCCGTTCAACTATCATAGGCACTGTTGCCTTTTCACTAAATATTGCTTTGACATAGTTTCCAGCTATCGAGCTTCCACCCATTCCAATGAAACATAAGCCGTCGATGCCATTCTCATGAATTTTTATTATTGTATCTTTCAAATCTGATTCTAATGCAATCTCACTCAATAATTCAGGAAAGAATGTGACCATATTTCTCATATCTTTAGGGTCAATCAGTTTCAGGGTGTCCATTTTAGTCTTAGTTGGAGTAGCTTACTCTTCTTAAAGATAATACTATTGATAGTTCAAGATACCAGATTGCTTAGGACAATACTAAAGTATTAGAGTTTACTTGGTATTTTTGCTTGAAACGCCTCGGAGGACTAACTATGGGTATTATGAAAACCGCAGCGGTAAAAGGAATGATTCCAGCAGGAAATAAGGTAGGTGAACTTAGATCAAATATTCTCAGACTGATAAATGAAACTGCAGTTGTTTTGGAGGAGCGCTTTGGAGCAGCTGGTCTTGAAGCTGTTGAAGAAATTTTTCGCAGACTTGGAGAGAACGATGCTGATTTAATGAAAGAGCGACTTGGATTTGGTGACACATTGAAAGATTCTCTCGATGCTTGGCTCGTAATTGGTCATATCTTAGGATCTAAAATGGAACCTAAGTGGGTGTCTGAGAAAAGAGTTGAAGTCAGGCATAGTTATTGTCCTCAACACGAAGAGTTCATGAAACATGGAAAATTATTCTGTACACAAGCATGTCTTCCATATGTCGGGGCAATTGGGGAAAAGATTGGTAAGGATGTCAAGATGGATGTCGTTCATGCCGCAGATGAAAATGGTCCATGCATCAAAGCACTCTCAATTCCTTAAAATCTCATAGCGTGAAGAACTTGGAAAAACAAGTCATTAGATTCACAGTGGGTCAATATTCCTTGTCAGGGATTCTTACAAAGTCTATTAGAAACTCAAAGGAAGTAATACTGTTGCTCCATCCACACCCACTCTATGGTGGTGATATGGATAATCCGATCGTTATGTCTCTTGAGAACAAACTGCTTCAACTTGGATTTGCCACATTCCGATTCAATTTTAGAGGTGCATCAAATAGTCACGATTCCTTTGAGGGAATGAGTGGAGCTGTTATCGATACTGAAAAAGCTGCACAAAGTCTTAAAGAACGGGATTACGTACTCTATAGTGTTATTGGCTATTCCTTTGGCGGATCTGCAGCTCTCCGGTTTGCTATATCAAATCCGCTCATGTTTTTAATCACTCTCAGTGCTTCTCTTAGTCTATTCACTGAAAGTGGTTATCCACTCCACACCCTCTCAGGGATTAATTGTCCAATTCTCATGTTTCATGGTACTTCTGATAGGGTGGTGCCTTTTACTGATATGGAAGTACTCTCTGCAGAGATGGAGCAAAAAGCAAAGACAGTTCAATTATCTAATGAAGGACATTTTTACATCCATTCTATATCAACGATCCTTTATGAGGTTGAGAAGTTTATTTCAAGTCTAAAGAAAACATAATAGCATCAAGGTTACCCTTAAGTAGCATTTTATTTTGAACTGAATCATTGGTGGCAATTTATGTTGAAGGCCTTAGTATTTGATATGGATGGCACTATCACTGAGTTATCCCTCCCCTTGGAGGCTATGCGACAAGATACAAAAGAATACTATATTGCTAAAGGTCTTCCGCCTACCCTTCTTGAAGATGCTGATGGTATATCAAGTTCAACAACAAAGGCAAGAGAGTATTTTCTAAACAATGGAATTAGCCCAGATCAGTGGAAACTCATGGAACGCGAGGTTGATGAGATTCTTAGTAAACATGAAGGATATGCGGCTGAAACAGCTAGGTTACTAGATGGCACTCTTGATGTAGTGAAGAAGCTTCGTCAGAACGGTTACCTAACTGCTATCCTCACCAATAACGGTCGATCATCTGTTGAGAAGATAATTGAACAAATCCCAATTGCAGAGTATTTTGATGTAATTCAGACAAGACACGAATCACCTCAACCAAAGCCATTTCCAGATGGATTGTGGAAGATCGCCTCTGAGTTAGGAGTTGAAAAATCTGAGGTTGTCTATATTGGTGATGCACTGATAGATGCGACAGCTGCAAAGAGAGCAGGAATTGAGTTCTGGGGTGTAGCTACTGGAGAAACTTCCGCGGAGGTCCTGCATGAAGCTGGAGCTTCGAAAGTCTTCAACGCACTTGATGGAATTATTGAGGAAGCGCTGCTTAGGAAGTGCAGAACTTCTTCGTGACCATTTGTTAAGTCGTTACTTGCACTGTTAGCTGGATGTCATTTTCGCTTCTAGTAAGATACTTCTCATATGTAAGTCAAATTACGATGTTCAATACCTTTCTGTCAATTCAGCCTCTAGATGCAGAATATTGCATTTCTGGAGAGTCAATTTCAATATTACCATCTGACTGAAGGTTATATACACATTCACGTAGAAGTATATTGTGACAGGCAGTATTCCTATTCTCGAAGAGGTTAGAAATGAAAGCACGCTAGTTGAGGTTCAATCAGATATGTCTACAATTGATGAGGGAACTTACCTTGTTCTTCGTTCTGCATCGGGAGCATTTACATGTCGATATCCTCCAGTTCCAAAGAAATGGAATTCTATAGACCGTCCTCATGTAGCACTCCTCTTACATGATTCAGACCGTATTTTTCCCGTTTTTCTGTCACAACCAGACCCTTACTCGAATAATCTAGATCTTGAAACAGCTGACCTATCAAAACTACCCACAAGGTCAATTATTGAAATTCGCCATAATAATTCTCATTTCGCATATTATCGTCGTGATAATGGATCATGGACCAAAGTAGCAGAAGCAAACGATCCTTTCATTGTTGAAGTGTTCTCACATGGTTATGCACCAGTAGTCATGAATCTAATTCCGCCACAGTGATCAATTGTTTATTATCAATATCATCTATATTCTTGTAAATAAAAAAAGTCCGGTCTATGATTGACCAATGGAGTTGGGGTTTAGAAATTAAAGTATGAGAGGTGCCTAAGAAAAAGGTTGCTTGCGTTCTTTTTGAGGAGGAGAGGATGTGTGTTAGGATTTCAGGAGGGAAGTGGCACCTCTCACGCCTAAACTTATATTTTCCTATTTTGTATATAAAAATTGTGGAATATACAACTTTTTTACAAGATATTGTGATAATCGCAATTATTTTTATTTAATATCTATTTTCTGCAACTTTGCAAATTGTCCGAGGTTTTATGCTACCAATATTCCTAGAAAGTCTATTCGCAATACGAATTTTGCTTAAATGTGTTCTCGCCTAAATAATACTAGGGCCAGGGGGCCTCTCTCTCAGAAGTAATGTTTCTCTCCTTCCTTCCATGTTCTCTTCGGGCCCCCTTTCTCCTCACTCCAATACCCCATATTTTCGATTATTTTGAAAAACTAAGTATACAAGAATTCTCAGAGGTTTCTTCATTTCTAGCGCACTTGATTTTTGCTTGATATCTACTTAATAATAATTTAGTAGTAAATAGATCTAGGTCTAGCGCAATATTGTCCATGTGTTCATCACTTTCCATGAATAATTTGAGTTCCTCTGGTATCCTTTTTCCACGTGATGTGATAATTATGGATTCAAAATTTTCATCTGGTTCTATCTCAATTGTAAATCGTTGCTTGTCATCAATTCTATTCTTTGAGTGAAACGCAATCAGACTCTGAAAAACAAGAGGTAACAAATCATCTGCTTTGATAATAACATTGTCAAAATCTTTGTATTCTAAAGTGAATGAATTTTCTCCCAAAAGTTCTCTTGCTGTTTGTACTGCTTCTCGAAGAATTTCTGCGAGATTCACTGGCCATAGGACTTTTCTCGGGCTTTCTTTGACCTTTGATAGTTTGATGACTTGTTGATTCAATATATTCGCTTCTCTGCTAAGGTCTTTAGCTTTATCACGAGTCTTCTTATCATCTTCACTATTCTGAGCGGCATATTCCAGGATGTCTAGATATGAAACTAATCCCTGTAAGAGGTTACCCATTTTATGACTCCACATATTCAGGTAGAACTCACTCTCTCTTTTTGAGAGTTTCAGTTCTCTTGTTCGTTGTTCGACTAATTTTTCTAGAACTCGATGTGGTTGAATAACTGAAGTTGAAAATTGAACCACTGAAATTAGAAGGAAGCCTGCGATTATTGTTGCTATCCACAGCAACTCTGCAACTTGAAGTGGATCCCAGAGAATTATGATGAAAATCGTACCAGTAAGAAGAAGTGCTAAGAAAAGCAGTAGAGTCAAATCAATAGTGTTTCTTGTTTCTTTCCAACGAAATATAAAACGGATGAAAGCAAGTATCTGGATAATCAAATATCCTACTGATATAATTAGTCCGATTTGTGTTAATCCCTCAATTCCACCTGCTGGTGTTGTCATTTGAAATACTGGAACTGGACTAAAAAAAAACCAAAGGCTGATGATTGGCATTACTATAGCTCCCCAACCAGCCAATATAGATGTTAGAACCGAATTGGATTTTTTCTCTCCGCTGAAAGAATTGAGAAGAATGACTGGAATTATGATCAAGACTAATGCCATGCCTAATGTTCTGTTTCTGTCTCGATCAGAAAACGTTGTTGACCAAGCTTCAGTAGAAGGATGTGTTAAGAGGTATAAGAATGACCATACAACAATATTGAAACCAAGCAGGATTAACATCAGGTGCTGCAATTCTCTTGTCTGTGAGTATGCGACAAAGGAGTATGTTGCAACAGCTCCTGCCGATACAGCGAGTATTATTGTTAGGATAGTAAACCAAAATGAGAATTTTGCATCAGAAACAATTATCCATGCATAACCAGTCAAACCCATGATTACAAAAAAGAATAGGAGAAAAAGAAAGAATAGAACTAGCATTCTATCAATCCATTTGTTTTTTTGATCTTCTTTCATGGCATTAACCTCTCTGATGTAATTTGATATAGTTGTCA
Organism: Candidatus Thorarchaeota archaeon; assembly: GCA_004524595.1. Next base: position 13,053 of record SDOA01000012.1, read on the forward strand.
TTGCTGCGGATAAGTTTTCCTTTGAAGATTTCTCTCCACCGCATCATACATTTCAAAGAGTATAAATATCAGCAATACTTATATGCTATTAATACCTATTATAATATAGAAAGGGGGTCCGAACGCGACCATCATGAATCTCAATCCCTCCCCTCTCTCTCTCCCTCCTCCTCCTTTTAGGACCCCCTACTCTTCCTTTATTATTATAATTGTTTCAACTGATTATAGAGAATAATACCGTACGTAACTATCAATTCATCAACCGCCTTATCCGTGACTTCTTGTACACCTATTTACTCGCCAGCAAGTTTTAAAGGAGTAACAGAACGTGGCTTTCCAAGGCGAGTAACAGTGTCTATGGCAAAGAAAGCAGTTGATAGTACCCTGAAACGAATATTGAACTATACAGCAGAGATTATCATGTCAATCATACTCTTAATTTTCATCTCCATACCATTGATCTTTGCGATTCCCATGTGGTTTCAGTCCGTATTATTTGGAGTTTCAAGACCTGAATTATCAATCAATCCAATTGCTTGGTTTGGTCTGGATGGTGCTATATTGATTACTCTGTTACTTGGGCTCATTAGTTTTAGTATGAGTTATGTTTACATTCTCAAAATGAAACCTGGATTTGTATCATCTGATGTTAAAGAGACTGTAGAGAAGGAAGATCTTGAAGAAGAATCAGTAGATTTTGAGGAAGCTCTAGAAGATATTGAAGACGATGAAGAAATCGCCCGTGAAGATCAAGAAGAAGATATCGATTTCGATGAGATTGGAGAAGATATTTCTGACGATGAGAGCGGAGATGATGATTAGTCCTCTCAACTTCACTCGTTCTTCTTTTTAAGTTCGTTACTACTTCAAGTGTATCTTATCAGATATAATATCGACAAGAGATTCAAATGCTTTTGCTACCTTTGAATTGGGTTCTTCTATCACAAATGGTTTACCCTCATCACTCATAGTAATAACTCTTGGATCTAATGGGAGTGTACCAAGATGAGTAATTCCATATTCTTCAGAAGCTTTTTTCGCGGCTCCTTCACCAAATATCTTGTATGATTCTCCACATTTTGGGCATATGAATTCAGCCATATTCTCTATGATCCCTAATACCTTTACACCCATCTTTTCGACAAGCTGAATTGCACGACGTGCATCGAGGACTGCCACCTCTTGAGGAGTTGAAACGATAACCACCCCATCAATATCTGGGATTGACTGTAAAATACTGAGTATTTCATCTCCCGTTCCTGGTGGAAGATCTACAACGAGAACCTCAAGATTTCCCCATTTTACATTCGCTAGGAATTGGCTAATAGCCTTAGCTACTAAAGGTCCACGCCAAGCAATTGCATCATCATCTTTTCTCAGTAGGAAACCCATACTCATGACTTTCATATTAAGTGGGCCTAGAATAGGTTCGATGAAATCATCATTAACCATCGGATGACGACCTTCAAGTCCGAGTAATTTCGGAACATTCGGGCCGTAGATATCAACATCCAAAATACCAGAGGCCTTTCCTCTTTTAGCAAATGCTGTTGCCAAGTTAGTTGCAACTGTAGTCTTACCGACTCCGCCCTTTCCAGAGAGAATTACAATTTTGTGTTTAATTCCCTTCATATTTTCAGCTACTTCAGGAGGCACCATAGATTTAGCCATTTGAATTCACTTGATTGGGACCGGATGATTCTCGAATATAAAATGTGAGATATGGCTAACAATTGAATCTTCAAATTCCCTTGAAAATTCTGTACAAAGAACTAGCTAATTCCTTACCTGAGGCTGCAATAAAATTCATCCTTGTATCAATTTCTAATGGAAGACACAATCGATTCCCCGCCATATCTATAACATGACCTCCTGCTTCAAAGACCATATGAGTTCCACAAACGTGAACAATTGGCAATTTACCTCGCATATCTATCATTGCGTCTAGAGCACCAGATGCTGTCCAACATAAATCAAGAAGATTACTGGCTGTTCTTCTAATGTCCTTAACTGCGTCAAGTACTCTAATTGATGAATTTGTAAATTCTCTATTCCAAGGTCGATTAGTATCGTATGAAATGATGGCATCTTTGATATCAATAGGTTTAGAAACTCGAACATCTCTCCCATTTCTCGTTACTCCTTTTCCCTTTATTGCGACATAGGTTTCTTTTGTGAATAATGAATCTATCACACTAATATCGATATCATCAGTTGTCATATTTTCACTGAAGGGGACAATTGATACTCCTGCAGTACAAAGGGGAATACTTCTCTCAATATTTGACGATCCATCGATAGGGTCGATAATTGCTAGATAATCCGGTAGAGATGTCGATGTCACAAATCCTCGTTCTTCTGTTAAGAAATTGAAAGATATTCCAGATTCATTTAGTATCCTGATTATCTCGTCTTCTGCTTTTGCATCAAGGACCAATGTTTGATCTCCATATCTGTTCTTTTCACCAGTATGGTCAGTAGCCATTTCAAGGTTATTTGCAACATAATCCCTTGCAGCTTTAGTTGCATCAAGCAGAACTTTAAGAAGCGTCATGTTAAAATCAGATCAAAGGTCATCTAGGGCACTATATCTTTCTTGTGAACTAGGTCTTGCAATACCTTAAATTGTTCAATTCATGAAATAGATGTGACTAGTAAATCTCTATGGTGGTCTTCATGGGTTTTCTTAGTGGAAAGAAAAAAGTCGATACGGAACGCGGAATTCTAGAAATGAAGGGTACAATGAATGCATTAACCCTGAGAATCAGAAGACTTGAAACTAGAATGTCTGAGGAACAGAAGGCCGCAAAGGATGCAATGTCTAAAGGCAATAGGTCTATGGCTCGCTCTCATCTAAGTATAGTTGTTGACTTGGAGAATAGAAAGGGACGATATTCGCAACAGTTTCTTACATTAGAGACCGCCTTACTTAATCTTGAAGAAGCTAAGACTCAATCAGAAGTTCTTAGAGCTTTTACCATTGCCAATGATGCATTGACTGAAGCAAGAACACTTCTTAGCCCTGAAGAGATACAAATGCAACTGGATAGGTTATCTGAATCGTTTGAGCATATTTCAATTGCGGGTGAGTTACTTTCAGAAGATCTTAGCGGAGCAGATTCTACGATTGAGATGGAAGAGCGAATTGATAGACAGCTGGATGCCATGGAAGCCGAGGTTTTGCTAGAGAAAGAAGGTGTTCTTCCTCCTCTTGAAGTTGAAGAAGGCAAGAGACCCGCTGAAGGTACAGCTGAAAAAACTGGTGAAAAACGGATTGATGATCTACTTGCTGACCTTGAGAAGGAAGCACGAGAGGAACGCGAGAGGGAAGCAGAAGGTTAGACCAATAATTTTCGAACTATTTGACAGGTGTTTATTATTTTGGAGATTAGATTAGTTGTCTTCGATGTTGATGGGACTCTTACTCAGCATAGTAGTATTTGGTGGAGGCTTCACGAACTATTTGATACTACAGAAGCGGGTCGTGTATATTTTGATCAATATTTTGCAGGAGAAATTGATTATCAACAATGGTCAGATTTAGATGCAGCTCTGTGGACTGGAAAACCACTATCTGCCGTTCTAAAAGCAGTAAATGATACAAAGCTTGTTTCTGGTGCTAGAGAAGTAATTCAAGCTCTTAAAGATAGAGGAATCAAGACTGCAATCTTGTCAGGTGGTCTCGATATAATGGCTGAGAGTATCGCGAAAAGAGTAGGTATTGATTTCGTTTTGACGAATAGACTTTTACATAGTGATGGTAAACTTACAGGCTCTGTAGAGAATATTGTCGGATGGGCTGACAAGGCAGACCATATTCATATCATACTTGAATACTTTGATGTCAGCTTGGATGAAACCGCATTTGTTGGCGATGGTCGCAATGACCTGAGTGTATTCTCTATTGTTGGCCTATCAATTGCATTCAATCCAAAGGAAGATGAAGTAGCCAAAGCAGCTGATGTGGTCATTCGTGAAAATGACCTTCGAGCAATCCTAAATCACATCATATAGGCGTACCAGAAATGAGGAGTACAAACACATAGATTTGCAATAGTATTATCATCGCGCCTTCGAAAATGTCTAGTTTATGATCATCTGTTATTGCTCTCTTAAGGAACCATAGACTCCCTGCAATGACAATAATTTGGAATAGCACGTATCTATCAAGAGGGATCAATACAAACATGCCAATACCTCCCATTACAAGAAGTACAATCTGAAGTATTCCACCTATGAGGTTTCCAATTGCAAGTCCGACTTTTCCTTTTGCGGCTGCAATTAATGCAATTCCATGTTCAGGCAATGCTCCAGCAGCTCCAAGTATAAGGGCAGCAATAGTAATATGATTAATACCCAATTCACCAATAGCTAGACTGTACTCGTCAAGAAATAACTCGACAGAATTTGTTAGGATTTCACCCGCAAAAAAGATACCAATTATGCCCAATAGTGTAAGTATGAGGGCACTCTTCTTATGATGGCTTGGTTTAGCCTTCTCTGCATCCTTAGAAACATCTCCTTTAGACAGAGCCACTGAATAGATGATATAAGAGAGGAAGAGCACAAATGCTGCAACTGCTGGAAATTTTGGATTTATTGGTGGATTTGGTCCTACCATGTCAAGAATTCCCAGTGCAAACATACAAACCAGTGCAACAATAGTCCAGCGGATGAGAACTGAATCCTTCTTTATTGCTTCTTCTGGTACTGCCATATCATGTGTTCCCTTTGTTGAAATTATAATTGTCAAACCAAGAAGAAGCATATTGAATCCTGCTGCTATCAGAACAGATAGTACTGCAATGTCTAATAATTCCGGTCGGTTACTCACCCATCCACTATACGCAGCAATTCCGCTGATTACTGCCTCTGGCATGTTACTAGCTAGACTTGATAACATTCCTGCCATGTATGCTGTGTAACCCAAGTGACCAGCTGCACTTTCGAATCCTTCAACCGCCCATTCTGAAGGTCTAAATGCTAACCATATCCCTACAACGAAACCAAGAATCAAAACTAATACAGGACTAATTCCAGAAAATCTACAGTAGAAGTATAAAAGAATTAACAGACCAAAGATAGTGAATTCTTTCTTACCCGCAACAAGTGAGTCTCTGACACCATGCAACTGATAATCATTATCTGTTGTTTCTCTGATTTCTAAGTCCCCCAGTTTGATTCATGATTAGACCTTTGTTTTCAAGCTGACTATTAACGATAATGGTTCAGAAGAGAAAACTAGCGGATATTTGAATATCTCATCCCTGCTCCTGTATTCAGAAGGATTACTTCTTCATCGTAATCAATTGTTCCTGACTCTACAAGATTATGAAGTCCTGCTATCCCCACAGCACTCTCAGGACAAATATCGAGTCCTTCAAATTTTCCAGTCATCTTTCGTATAGGTTCAATGTCCTGCTCAGCTACAGCTACAGCTCCTCCACCTGAATTACGAATAGCATTGAGGATCAATCGCCCAGCGAATGGATTTGGTACGCGAAGTCCTAACGCCTTTGTCTCTCCATTTATCCATGGTTCGAGAGTATCTGTACCCTTCTCTATAGCCCGGACTATTGGCGCACAACCGCCACTTTGAGCTGCGTACATACGAGGACGTTCACACCCAATTAAATCAAGAGTTTCCAATTCATCAAAAGCTTTCCAGATACCAATTATTGCAGTGCCGCCACCTGTAGGACAGATAATAGCATCTGGAACATTCCATCCCATTTGCTCTGCGATTTCAAATCCAAGTGTTTTTTTCCCCTCAACACGGTATGGCTCCTTTGTGGTAGACAAGTCCATCCAATCACCATTCCTCTTTCTCATCTCTTGCCCTGCATCAGATATGGTCCCTGGAACTCGAACTACTTCTGCGCCAAATAATTCACAAGAACCAAAAAAAGGCTCGGGAGTGTCATCTGGCATAAAAATATGTGAGTGCACACCTGCAGCAGCACTGTATGCGCTTGTTGACACTCCTGCATTTCCAGCTGATGGTAATGCAAATGATTTGGCTCCAAGTTCTAGATTCTTGGAGACCGCAACGCAAAGTCCTCGATCTTTGAAGCTCCCAGTTGGGTTCTGCGCTTCTTCTTTGATGCGTAGCATTCTCAGTCCTATATGCTTCCCCAAGTTTCTTGATAGAAGTAAAGGAGTCCATCCTTCTCCCAAACTTATGATATATGATGGAGATTTTACCGGCAGAAGCTGAGAGTATCTCCACATTGAATTCAAATCTGAGGGAAACTCGTCTTTTGCTACTTCTTCTTGTACACCTGCAATATCATATCTCGCTAATAATGGACTTCCACAGACACAGTATGTATTGATGGTATCAGCAGAATGTTTCCTCCTGCATTGAGGACATTCAAGATGGGATATATGAGAAATCAATCTGGCCACCTGAATTCTAGACTAAATGTACGTTCGCTTACTTCTAAATAAGCATGTAGGATTGATTGAATAAACAGCCTTATTTATCGATATTCTTGTTATTTTGTGATAACATAGGTGTGAAATTTCGTGGGTGAGCTTAAACGTACAACAATGCCTTTTGCAGCAATTGTTGGTCTAGAAAAATTAAAGCTAGCCCTGATTCTAAATGGCATAAATCCCCGAATTGGTGGTATTTTGATCTCAGGCCCCAAAGGTACTGGGAAAACTACTGTTGTCAGAGCTCTTGCGGATCTTCTTCCTGATGTGGAAATTGTTGATGATTGTCGATTTGGATGCAATCCTAATACTCCCGAGTTTCACTGTGAGGAATGTCGTACTAAAGCTCAAGAAGGTAGAAAACTAAAATCTCGGACTCGCAAAATGTGTGTTGTGAATCTTCCTCTCTCAACAACAGAGGATAGGTTAATTGGGTCCCTTGATATCGAGCGAATTCTTAAAGAAGGAATTCAAGCGTTAAAACTAGGAATACTTGCAGAAGCGCATCTAAATGTTCTCTATGTTGATGAAGTTAATTTGCTACCTGACCACCTTGTTGATGACCTGTTAGATGCTGCAGCAACGAAAATCAACACAATTGAGCGTGAGGGGATTTCAATATCCCATCCCTCCGATTTTGTTCTCATCGGAACAATGAATCCCGAGGAGGGAGAGTTACGCCCTCAATTATTAGATCGATTTGCCTTACACGTAGCTGTTGGGTTACAACACTCGATTGAGGATCGTATGGAACTTGTTCGCCACAATCTTGCATTTGAAAAAGACCCTAATACATTCCGTAAGAAATGGTCTGCCGATCAAGAACAACTCAGGGAACGAATATCTAAAGCAAAAGACCTGTTAGAACATGTCATCTTACCAGATAATAATCTAAGGGCAATTGCAATGGCATGCGACGCTCTTGAAGTCGATGGGGTTCGTCCTGACATTGTAATTAGCAAGACTGCAATAACACATGCAGCTCTTCAGGGTAGGAAAGAAGTCACACTTGAAGATATGAAAATCGCCTCACAATTGACTTTGAGTCACAGGACAAGAAGAGGAGGTCTCTTAGAACCTCCATCATCAGATGATATTGACCGGGCGATAACAAAGGCATTAGAAATATCCAATAAGCGAGAAAAGCGAAAATCACCGACTGAAGTCCCTCAAGAATCCGAAGAAGAAGGAGAGAAGGGTGAGCGATTAAGTGGTGGCCGCTTTGGTCGTCAGTCTAGTTATGCCCAATTTGGTCGTCAAGAAGGAAAAAAAAAAGCACGAGACGCGTAAGAAATCCTCACGGTGATCCTATCAAAGGTACACTCTGTGCTGTCATTATGGTTGTTGTTTTCACATATTTTGCTTGGATTTTCACTAGTCCAATTAACTGGTTATTTGGGACTTGGGTTTTACAATTTCCCTCGCCTCTTGCTTTAATCATTGACACTGTTGTCTACATTCCTTTGATGAATAGACTCGTTCAAAAGTGGCTTGAAGTCATGACACGTCGTTCGAGTGGACCTGCAGCAGGCATAGATACAGTCGAACTTGGTAGGGCCGAACCTGAATCTGGAGATGAATGGGGGCTTGCAACTAGACCGTATACACCTGAAAAACCAAATTTAATTACTGGGCCTAAATCTGAAATTCGTGAGGCTCCCTTTGGATTAGATGATGGATTCTTCGTTAAGATACCAGATATAGATTCAGGTGAGGCACTCTTCGATCTTGAAAAGTTGCAGCAGAGAGCGATGATTCGTTCAAAGGTCACTTCAGGAGCTTGGATCAAAAAGAGGGTTAGTTCTCGTGCTATGGGTTCACTCAAAGCCTCAGATACCATGAAGGTAGGCAGACCCATCCGTTCAAGGATTCCACCACGCGAAGTCGGGAGCATCCATCTTCCCTCGACAGTAATGGCTACCATTGCTAGAACTGGGAGACGAACAAAGCTTCCAATTCGAATAAAAAGACAAGATATACGCGAGAGTGTATTTACAGGGAGAACACCACTAACAATTATTCTTGTCATTGATGTGAGTCTCTCAATGAAAGGGAGTATGGAACAAGTTCGATTGTTCTTGGAAAGAATAGAGCGAGAAACTAGAGGTTCAAAAGATAGAACTGGTATTATCGCCTTCAAAGACAGTGGTGCTATCGAGATTCAATCTCCAACTACAAATTGGAATAAAATATATCGTGCTCTAGGAAGGTTGAAATTATCCGGATTGACTCCACTTGCTGAAGCATTACGAAAGGCAATGGACTCTATTCACCGTGAACGCATGAGAAACAAGGATGTTGAACCACTCGTAATCATTATTTCTGATTTCTCTCCAAATATACCTCTAGCTCAGTCTGCTAGCCCAGGCCATGAACAGTATACTCCTCTTCAAGACTTAATCCGTACTTCTCGCCTGCTCCGTAACACACGCGTTAGACTTGCTGCAGTGAATGTTGATCCTGAGCAATCAAAATGGTCAGAGTTCCTTAAGCGTCCTTACCACGAAGCACTTGAATTAGCAGTAATGTTAAGGACTCGAAAGGATGGTTTAGAGGACCCATTAGAAACAATTCTCTCTGTTGAAGATTTTCGACAATCATTTGGGGCATATGTGGTTGCTAGAGCTGGTGGAGGTCGTGCTTATCTTTCAAGAGCCCTAATGAAAGAAAAATCAATTCTTGGAGCTTTATTGCAGACAGGTCGTTCAAAATCGAGGCTTCGTGAAGAAGATCTTCGAGAAGTGGAAGCATATCTCCCCAAGTAACAGAGATTATTGCAATCTCAATTAGATTATTAACGCAGGCACTATCAATTAATCGCGTATATGGCTGAAAGATGCCTTTTGTCATAGTGAGCGAGGAGAGCCCTACATGGGAATCAATGAATTTGCTTTTCATGCATCAGGCACAAGCCATATACGCACCCCTCAGGAGACTTTAGTTGATGGAACCAGGTAAAGTACCACCCGAAATTTTAGAGAGCATTGTTTACGCGAATCTTGGAAGAAAGGACCCTGATGTTCTACTTGGGCCTGGTCTTGGTGAGGATGCAGCACTCATCAAAACTGGGGATAAGGTTATTGTGGCCGCCACTGATCCAATTACTGGTTCTATTGAGGATATTGGTTGGTTAGCAGTACATGTGAATGCAAATGATATTGCCACATTTGGTGTTGCTCCTAGATGGTTTCTGGCATCCGTTATGTTACCTTCTGGCTCTAAGCCTGAGGACCTTGGAAATATCATGCAACAAATAGATGATGCTGCAAAGAGCTTGGATGTTGCTGTAGTTGGTGGGCATTCTGAAATCACTGAGAGAATTAATGAACCTATAGTGACTGGTTTTATGATTGGAGTAACTAATAGCAACGAATACGTTACTTCACACGGAGCACAACCAGGTGATTCACTTATAATTACTAAATGTGTTGGCCTTGAAGGTACTTCCATTTTGGCTTCTGAGGGATATTCATATTTGATTCAATATCTAGATGATTCAATCATTCAGAAAGCTAGGAACCTTCGTCATCAAATCAGTGTTGTTTCTGAAGGCGTGCATGCATTCCAAACGGGATTTATCACAGCGATGCACGACCCTACGGAAGGTGGTGTATCTGGAGGAATTCATGAATTATGTGATGCCAGTAATGTTGGTTTTGAGATTGAATATGAGAGGATCCCTATTGCCAAATCAACAAAGAGAATTTGTGAGGTATTAAACATTGATCCACTCGAACTGATTAGTAGCGGATGTATGCTCATCAGCTGCGATAAAAATCATTCTCAGGATGTTATTGATGCTTTAGAAGCTGTTGGAGTTGAAGCCGCAATCATTGGTATTCTTACAAATGAAGTGAACCATCGTAAGATACGCATTAATGGGTCTCTTTATGATTTATCCCGTCCCAAGACGGATGCACTCTGGGCTGCTCTGAAAAAAGTCAGTCCTTCATAAATATTTCCAGCCGCTCAATATCCTCATCGGTAATCCATTCAAGAATTACTGGAGATAGTGCGATATTTTTATTCACGAGGACTTCATAGGCATCTGTGTTCTTTGGTGGTGTTTTCTCAATTCCAAGATACCAAAAATATGGACGTCCATTTGGATCTATTCTACGTTCAACCTCATTATGCATTCGAATCTTGGAAGGTTTTGTAATTACCAGTTTACTTTCTTCAGTGATATCGACCGGGAAATTTAGGTTGAGTAAATCTATTTTTTCTGGCATACCCTTCTTGAGGATTCTCATTACTATGGTCTTAGTAATTTCACATACTTTTTCACAGTCTCGAATTGATCCAGTCGAATCAAACCATTCATGAGGTGTCGCTTCTCTTGATACTGCTATTGCTGGGATGCCACGAATTGCAGCTTCGAGCGCAGCTCCAACAGTACCACTTGTAAGCATACTCTGATATCCAACATTCGCTCCAGTATTTGGTCCTGAAACTACCAAGTCAATCTTCTCATAGAAGGCTTCTGCAAGAATTACTGAGTCTGCTGGAGCGCCATCATGACTGACAAAACTATATCCATTCTGTTTATGCTGTTCGGTAATTCTGATCGGGCTCTTTAGTGTTAATGCCTTGCCAGAAGCACTTCTTTGACCATCTGGAACGACAACAAAGAGCTCAACATCTTTACTCAATTTGTCCGCCAATCTTAGAAGGCCATCACTCCTTGGTCCATCATCATTAGTTAAACAGACTCTATACAATCAAAGCTACTCCGATAAACTGTATAGAAGTAAGCAAATTCTTTCATTGATAAGAGTGATGATATGAAAAAGAGAGGTTGTGGAAGCTATTACACTTCCACTCCCGGCATCTGAATTTTTCTCTGATTACAAATCGTAAGCCTTTAGGGTCTTGCGTTTGTTCTCATTAGTCCTCTTAGCAGCATGATCTAGGAGCCCCTCGATTTTCTTATCAAGTGCTGCATAGAAATCACCGCTCACTTGGAGGTTTTTCTTTTTAGCGTAGTCCTGTATTGCTTTCTTAACGACAAAGCTCATTGTTAAAATCACTCCTCCTTAGAGTGCTATAAAATGTGCTCTAGTACCTTATAAGGCTTTACAGAGAGGTCTATTTTATCGCGCTTTTTGGCCTATTTTAACTCATTTGAGCATATGCACAAATAAACCTCATTTTAATGACTTCATAAGAATTTCTACGATTTTTTTAGATGCCTGTCCATCTCCATAGGGACATTTCCTACTCTTTTCTAGACCCCCTTGAATAGCATCTGTTATCACTTCTGGAAACTTGCTGGGATCCACTCCCACCAGTGTTGCATGACCTGATTCCTCTGCTTCAGGTCGTTCTGTTGAGGTTCTAAGGACAAATACTCTTTTATTTATCGACGGAGCTGTAGCTTCTTCTTGTATTCCTCCAGAATCCGTGAGAATGAATTGACAATCTCTCATCAGAGCTAAAAACTCAAGGTATCCTGGTGGCTCAATGATGTGCATCTTCTTTTCATGCTCGATATTTGATAATAGATCGAATTCTTTCAGCCGACTGATTGTTCGAGGATGGGCAGAGAAGACGATATCAATATCCAGTGATAATAATCCATCTACTAATCCTGTCAATATAATCTTATCATCTACATTTTCAGCCCGATGCATTGTTAGAAGTGCGAATTTATTTAGACCAAAATCGGATGCCATAGATTTTCTGCCCTTGATTAGAGCTACACGGTCTTCAAGAGCATCAATGACTGTATTTCCAGTCACGAAGATTTTCCCCCATACTTTTTCTCCTTTTAGAATTGTTGCAGACTTTTCAGTTGGCGCAAAAAGGTAGCTCGATATATGGTCCGTTAATCTTCTGTTGTGTTCTTCCGGCATACGAGTATCATAGCTTCTCAGACCTGCTTCTACATGACCAACAGGTACACCTACTTTCACAGCTGCTAAGGCTGCTGATAATACTGCATTTGTATCTCCTTGAACTAATACAATATCGGGATTTTCCTTTACTAGTGCCTTTTCTATACCAACAAGAGCTTTGGCTGTTTGTTCCGAATGCGTTCCTGATCCTATATTTAGATTCTTGTCTGGATTTTTTAGACTCATATCCTTGAAAAATTGACTACTCAAACTCTTAGAGTAGTGCTGACCTGTATGAAGGAGATACGGATCGATACTTTTGCGTTCAAATTCATGGATAATTGGAGCCATTTTTATGATTTCAGGACGTGTTCCAACTACAAAGAAAGGCCTCAAGCAAATCACTCAATCAAAATGATTCCTTGTTGCACATAAGGATGACGGGAGCTGACCAATTGTACCAATTTTTAATAGATGATAGAATGCTAAAAACACCTAAAAGACAACCACACTACAACGTAACTGTACTGGTGGTTCTGAGGTGAGACGATAGAATGAGATACGCTTATGGTATTGCAATTGGCGCTATTCTTCCTGGTGTAATATTCATGGTTGCAGCTGTAATCAAAATTACTGCTCTGGGTGCTGATGCAGTAGGTCTTGATATGTTATGGGATATCTACGTTCTCTGGTTTATTGCCAGTATTGGACTAGCAATGCTTCTCCCTCTAATCATCTATTTAATTCGCAAAGATATTTTCCGACAGTTTCTGATTTATGAAGCTGGCGGATTTGGTTTATTTGCCCCATTATGGTTAATGATATTTACAGACATCTCTGGAGATCCTTGGTATAGTATTTTCATTGAAGGAATTACTGATGGCTTAATTGGGTTCAGCCCTTCAGGTAATATCGAGGGTATTGATATTAGCAATCTATTTCTAATTCCTATCTTCATTGCATCCGTGGTGCTCGGTATTATCTTTCTACATCCTTCATTCATTACAAAATATGGAACCACAGGAATGGTTTCTGAGCCTAAACCAATCAAAGAAACCACTGAATCCCCTACGACATCTGATGAGGAATCAATGGATGTTGATATGCCTGATGTGATTGCACCAACACCCACAGTTGATTCAGTAGCTAGTTTACGTGAAGTGCTTATTGAGTTAAATGTTCAAGAACCAATAATCAATCTCATCCTTAATTCAGGGATTGGTACGACAACAGACTTGGTGGCGACAAGTGCTGAGCAGTTAGCATCGATTTCCGGACTCGATAAAAGAGCAGCAGAGAACCTTCTAATGGCTATTCAAAAGAAGCTCTGGTTTAGCGACATCTAGTTTTGTAAGTAGTTATGTTTTTAGTGAAACTAAGGCGTTGAGAGCAATTGTAACAAGATCATCCAAAGGAGGTTTCCCAATAATTTTTACTTCTTTGTCCACATTCTCTCCAATCACAACGCATGCTGCTCCTACCTTTACTCCACGAAGATGACCCACAATAAAAAGAGAAGCAGCTTCCATCTCGGTTGCTAAAACTCCAGAATTTCTCATAGCTGCCCATTTTCTCCGCATTAATTCAGGATCAGCAACATATGACGGATGTTCACTATAAAATGCATCCTTACTATGACCAATCCCCACATGATATCTTGCTCCTCGTTCCTTAGCAGCTCTGGTTAATGCTTGAACTACATCTGGATCTGCTATTGCTGGGAATTCTATTGGTACATACTGTCTAGAGGTACCTTCATCTCTTACGGATCCAGAAAATATTACGACATCGTCTGAAACAATATTATGACTTATTGCTCCTGACGTTCCTACTCTAATGAATACTTTGCATCCCACTTTAACAAGTTCTTCAAGAGCAATCGCAGCTGATGGACAACCAATTCCTGTAGAGCAGACTCCAATTGGAACTCCCTTCCAGGTTCCTTTAAAGCTCCAAAATTCTCGTTTCTTCGCAACTTCTTTTGGATTATCAAAGAATTCTTCAGCTATCTTTTGAGAGCGATCAGGGTCTCCTGGCAACAATACTAATTCGGGAATCTCTCCAGGACCTATTCCAATATGGTATTCCTTTTCTGGCTCCATATCACAACACAACAAGCTTGGAATGAATTTATGAGAAAAGGGTTTCGCAGAGGAATTAATTGTTCCATCTTCTTTCTGAAAAATCCCACACAGTCGTCCAAGTCTTGTTCTATGATAACAATGTTGGAGATGAGTGAATATCTATCAAAGAGAAAACACTTGAAGGAATAGCTTCTAGGGTATGGATTCTATCTAAGGGAGATTCTGCTTATACGACTTGATAGAGAACACTATTAGAGTATGTCAACTAATGTGTCTACTATATTGTAACAAAGCTCTGGATTTTCACTACAGAAAACATCATTGTTTATTGTATTTGATGTTACTACCTTGTAATTGCTCTTCTCAATCAGTCTTTCTAAAAGCTCTTCACCTCTCTCTAATAGTGGTACAACATGAGCAACTGCAAGAACAACTTCGTTTGCCCCTTGCTCGAGTAATCTATCACGTGCCTTGAGTAGTGTGCTGCCACTTTTTGTTAAATCGTCAATTACTATAACATTCAATCCCTTAACATCCAAATTTCCGTGAAGTTCAACTCGAAACGAGTTTGTTCTACTCTTTCCAAAGCCCTCTATTTTATACCGTTCCTGAGCACCTTCATCTGGTGCAACAACAACACAATCTTCGAATTTGAATTGCTTCTTAGCATGCTCAACAAGATCAGGAATCACATCAATGATCTTATACAATCCTTTATCCTTGAGGTGCTTGACCCATTCTAGACTATCTGGAGCATGAGGACTTATTACGTATATCTTATTGCATGCCTTACTGATTGTTTCAATTGCCCACCGTCCAGAACACGCTTCACCAGTTTCAAAGCATTTATCTTGTAGCGCAAACGGCTGGAATGTTAAAACTACTTCAACACTTTTTGGGGGAGGTACTGGTGTACACTTGTACTGTTTATGCCCACACTTTTCTATCTGAAGCGGTCTTGAAAGCATATCTAAAATAAGAAGTAGCTCTATCACTCGGTCCGAGGTGCTGTATTGTTCAGTTTCAGCAGGTCCTGAACCAGTACAACTTTGGATTACAATCACGCGTCTTCCAGATAGTTGTGGAACTTTGCCAATTTTGACATAGATGTCCGCATTTGGAAACATTCGTTTGTGGTCGTAGTTCAGATCGGAAGTGTAGACACGAAATCCGAGTTCTTCAAAACGACTTTCAAGATGTTCTGCCCCACTTGCCAAGACAATATCATAGTCTTTCATGAAAATGACCGCCAATTGTGGCCCGAATTTACACCCTAATGAGGTTTATGCCTCAGATAAATTGATTGAATTCATTGTTATCTTGTAATAAGGGATATTTCTTCCCTCATATCTAAGGAATAACCTAAAATGATAGTCCTCCTATCATTCACACCTACTATAGGCTGTGTATTGATTGATTCTGACTGCGAGAGAACTTTTGCACAAGCTAGCAAATGATACAGGTCTTTCTTACTCTGCAATTGCGAAACGAGTAAATCGTAGCATGCAGAAAGGAAAAGGTCTCATTGAGTCAGTTCAGAAGATAGCTGAAGAGCACAAATTGAATTCAAAAAAGTACATTATAAATCCGGAAAAAATCGTGTCTGAAGCGGTTAAAATTCTTCGTGAAGATTATACTCAGACATTAATGATCTCAGCTGTTTTAGGACAGATGGTTGAGTCTAAGGGGAAAGATAGATTTCCTCCTCCTGCATTCTTTGCGTTTATTGAGATAATCTCTGAAATTGAAAATGCGCCTCGAGATATTAAGTCTGAAACCTCAACAGAGATTGAGGAACGTACAACTCGAATAATTGAACTTGTGACTACACTAGTATCACTCCTGTGCGAATGGTCAGAACATGGCGTAATTGGAGTAGCCGCTGACTGTCCTGTTTCTCTGAGAGAGATTGCTAGAGCAGTCTTCAGAAAAACGAAGCTCCTTCAAGGTGGGCTCTGGACCTGCATCTCTTGTGGTAATATTGTAGATGTGAAAGAAACTAAAGCTTTGATGTGTCTTGAATGTGATAACAAGATTGATAGTCGAAGAAGTCTAGAAGACCATTTTGAAACGATGGGTGGTCGAACTCGAAGCAGTTATGGACGTACTGAAGGGGAGTAATTCCTTCATCAATAGATCAGATTTATGTCTAATCCTTTGTCAAGCAATTCGAATGCTAAATCTATCTCAGCTTGACTTACTGATATATCATCAACTTGCAACACAAGGTTAGGATCATTTAATTCTTCTAAAAATAAAATGACCGGATCTAAGCCTGCAACACTTCCAACACTCATGAGTGGTGCGGTAATTCCATCATAAAAATCAGCTCGACCTAATGATATGTTCATTCTTTTTAGTAATCGATCTCCCTTCCTAGAAAGGACCTGTCCGCATGTTGGTCCATCATATGTCACCATTGATACAATAAATCGGGTAGGGATATTTCCTCGAATATAGAAAAGCATGTCTGTCATCCAGTCGTATTCTTTGATTATCACGTCGCCAAAGATAATCATTACATCATTTGCCACCATACCATGGACTGGAACAACAGGTGCCTTTGATTCAACAGGGTAACGATTCCATGTTGAAAACGCAGGTGAATTGAAAATCAATAGTGTTTCAAATTCGTTCTTCTCATACAATTGACGGCAAAACGCATGGCCCAAAGGATTCAATCCAAGAATGATACTATAACTATCAGTTATCTTTTGCTTCTTGAAGACTTCTAGAATTGGAGAAATCCATTCTTGTGCGAATGTTGGCATTTTTCTTTTCTCATCTATTTTATTATTGTATGAGTTATGACTGTTCTTATTGCTGTAATATTGCAATATGACTATATATCTTAATGGAGACTAGGTCCTTCAGGTTCATTTTTCTTCTTTTTTGGAAAGTATGACACATCCGATTCATTTATACGCAAGCCTCGTTCGAGCCGTCTCGTCTATCACTACTGGTGAGTGCGAGTATGGACAAATACATAGAGAGTGTTTACAACAAGGTTGTCGAGAAAGACCCCGATCAGAAGGTCTTCCATCAAGCAGCATTGGAAGTACTTGAATCTCTCGAACCTGCAATCAAGAAATATCCAAAGTATCAAGAGTTCTCAATTCTTGAGAGGATCACGGAACCTGAACGTATAATTCAGTTTCGTGTACCTTGGAAAGATAAAGATGGTAAGATACAGGTAAATAGAGGTTATAGAGTACAATTCAATTCTGCTATTGGGCCTTACAAAGGTGGTCTACGATTACACCCAACTGTGAATCAGGGAATGTTGAAATTTCTGGGATTTGAACAAATCTTCAAGAACAGTCTAACAACACTTCCAATGGGAGGTGCTAAAGGTGGTTCGGATTTCGATCCAAAGGGTAAAACTGACGCAGAAGTTGAGAGCTTCTGTGAGAGTTTTATGATTGAACTGTATCGCCATATTGGTCAGTTTATTGATGTACCTGCTGGAGACATCGGTGTAGGTGCACGCGAAATTGGCTATCTTTATGGAGCATTTAGAAAGATCACAAACGACCATGGTACCTGTGTCTTAACAGGAAAAGGTGGTGGTTGGGGTGGGTCATTAATTCGACCTCAGGCCACTGGATATGGCTGTGTATACTTTGTACAAGAGATGCTTAAGACGAAAGGCGAAGATATGAAAGGCAAGACTGTTTGTGTTTCGGGCTCTGGTAACGTTGCTCAATATGCTACTCAGAAGTGTATTCAACTTGGTGCGAAGGTCATCTCACTAAGCGATTCAAGTGGTTGGATTCACGATCCTGATGGTATCACTCAAGAAAAGCTCGAATGGGCAATGGATTTGAAGAATGTTCGCAGAGGTCGAATCAAGGAGTATGCTGAACACTTCAAAGTTGATTATTCATCATCAGGAAGTCCTTGGAGTCTCAAGTGTGATATTGCTCTACCCTGTGCTACTCAGAATGAAGTAGACGGTCAAGAAGCAAAAGCGCTTGTTGATAATGGTGTTCTTGCAGTTGGTGAAGGCGCAAACATGCCAACAGTTCCTGAGGGTGTAGAGATCTTTATTGAGAACAAAATCCTCTACGGTCCTGGCAAAGCTGCTAACGCTGGTGGTGTTTCAGTTTCTGGACTTGAGATGGCTCAGAATTCTATGCGTTACTTTTGGTCTAGTGAAGAAGTTGACGCAAAGTTACACCAAATTATGCAAAACATCCACGCTAATGCTTACAAGACATCAGAAATCTTTGGTGTAAAAGGTAATTATGTCATTGGCGCAAATATTGCAGGCTTCTTGAAAGTAGCTAATGCAATGATTGATCAAGGTCAATATGCATAATCAGGATAGTAATGCAGGACCAACTGTGGTCCTGCTCTTTCTTCTTTTAGGTGCAAAGGCTTCATTTCTAACCTCTAATAATTTCCAAAAGTTCAGCCAATCTTCTTTTAACATCCGATTCAACTGTTCTTAATTCAGCAAGTTGACGAATTTGCTCGATTCTTTTTTGTCTATACTGTTCCTCAGAAATCTTCCTGCTTCTCCTCTCAAATTCAATCTTATCTGATTCTGCATTGATTTCGGTTCTTCGAGCTTCTACAAGATCAAATCCCTGCTTTAGACTCATCCATTCTATCATAGCATGACTTTTTTCCTGCTCTATTCTCTCTCTTCTCTCCCGTTCAATTTCCATTTGTTTGAGTTGTTTATTTGTAGCTCTAATCTCTTTCTGGATTTCATAGAGTCTTGCTTCAACTTCCCTCTTTACTTGAATCAATTGAGTTGATTCTGACCATTTCTGCTGGTATAATTGAATATGTTCTTTCTCAGAAATAGAACCACTCTGGAGCTTTTTATCGAGTCCATTAAGTTCAGCTTGGACGTCATCTAGCTGTTTTTTGAGATCATCGTATGATCTTCTTAGGGATACCCATTCTACACTGTATTGTGAGAGTACTTCCTTTGGATCCATGTAGAATTGATCTTCTGGGGGACTTCCTTCTCGGTGGCTCATGGTTTCAGCTCTCCATCCTACTTTTTTTCTGAATACTTCAAGTCGATTTAAGACATTCTCTTTTACTTATGAACTCTACCTACTCATACCCATACTAATATTGAACCTAATCTCTTAAGAGGTAGAATTGTATACAATAGAGCTGCTGTGAACAAGATGACTATCAAAATTAATCTTGTTTCTTCAGAAACAAAGAAGCCCAAACCTTCTGATGTTCTTAAAATTCCCTTTGGGACTGTTTTCACCGACCACATGTTTTCTATGACTTATCGAGAAAACAGGTGGTGTGATGCTATGATTCATCCATATGGCCCATTATCTATAAGTCCAGCAGCTCTCTGTCTCCATTATGGTCAGGGAATATTTGAAGGGATGAAGGCGTACAGACGTGGTCGACGAATTCTACTGTTTCGTCCTGAGAGGAATGTTCAACGGATGAACTCTTCTGCTAGTAGAATGGTTATGCCGACAATTGAGGTCGATATCGTACTTGATGCATTAAAACAGCTACTACGTGTAGAACGAGATTGGGTTCCGGAGTCTCATGGAAGTTCACTATATATTCGTCCCACGATGATTGGGACACAAGCCAAGCTAGGTGTCAAGCAGTCTGATGAATATCTATTCTATATAATTCTAAGTCCAGTTGGTCCCTATTTCAAGGAAGGGTTTAGTCCGGTGAAAATTTATGTCACAAATGAATATGTTAGAGCAGTACGTGGTGGAGTTGGAGCCGCAAAAACAATGGGCAATTATGCTGCGAGTCTAATGGCAGAAACCAAAGCGGCAGAGGTTGGCTACTCTCAGGTTCTATGGTTGGATGCTATCGAACACAAATACCTCGAAGAAGTAGGCACTATGAATGTTTTTGTTAAATTCGATGACGAGCTGGTTACGCCGCCTCTCTCCGGATCCATCTTAGCAGGAATAACTCGCGATTCTGTTCTGACTTTGACTAAGGATATGGGTTTTGTTGTTAAAGAGCGTCAAGTATCGATTGATGAAATACTTGAGGGTATTGCCTCTGGAAAGGTTCAGGAAATGTTTGGATGCGGAACTGCAGCTATCATCGCACCAATTGGATTTCTTTGGTATGAGGCTAAATCATATGCCGTGTCTAATGGCAATACCGGTGAACTGACTCAACATCTCTTTGACGAACTAACCGGCATACAATCTGGAGAGAGAGAAGACCCATATGGTTGGGTTGTTGATGTAGACTGATGATTCTACAAGTCGAATTCTTCTCGTTCTGCATCTGAAACTTCTGGTTCCTCTGAATCTAAAATGTCCCAAGCTGGTGGTGGATCAAGTGTTGGTTCACTATCCAGTGAAGGTTCAGACTCTTCTTCAACATATTCGACCATTTCAGGAGGGAATTCCTCTTCTTCTTCCTCCTCTTCATCATCATCCTGTAATCTGAATTCAGCTACAAGCTTCCCTTCCTCAATCTTCTCTAGTAGCAATCTGAACATTCGTTCAACGACAACGCTTCGACCTTTAGCTTCAAATTCAATGTTACCAATTTCAAATTCGACCTCAGCGTAGTCAGCTTTCTTCTTTCCTTTACTATCTGTAATTTCGTCCTCCGACATGGTGCACGACCTGGGTTGGGATAGGTCTTTACCCTTAATAAACTGAGTAGCATGACCTAAATATGGTCACGGCGAAAGCATTTTAGTAAGATAATGTCAGTCAATAATCTCTCTGAGGTGTTCCATTGCCATCGCAACTAACCGTTGATTACAGTAAGTGTACTGGATGTCGAATCTGTGAATTGGCGTGTTCAGCCAAACATGAAGGAAAATTCCAACCCAGCCTTGCTCGATTGAAGATTGTACGATACGATGACTTAGGATTAGATGTACCAAATGTTTGTGGGCCGTGCGAAACTGCTCCTTGTGTTGATATCTGTCCAGTATATGCTATGCGTCGTGATCCAATATCTAAGATGACCTATCTTGATGAAGACAAATGCATATTATGTAAGTCATGTGTTGGAGCATGTGTGAATGGAGTAATTCTGCTTGATACCTATCGAATGCGAATTATCAAGTGTGATCATTGTGGGGGTGACCCTGAGTGTGCAAAAGTATGTCCAACTGGTGCAATCACGTATGGTCCTGATACTTCCCTTTCCACAATTGATAGGCATGGTAAAATTCAGAGTTATCTTCACGAAATTGACAGGACTGATAAATCACAAGGACTCAGTGGAGCTGATTGAAAGTGGCTAATGGGTACACTGGAAAGATTCTTCGTATCAATCTTTCTGATAATAAGTTCCACATCGATAGACTCCCGTTAGATTGGATAAAGGAATACATTGGTGGTGATGGATTTGGTGCAAAGCTTCTTTTTGAAGAAGTAGCCGGTGGCACTGATCCACTCAGTGCGAAGAACAAACTCATAATTGGAACTGGACCAATAACTGGAACTATGTGGCCAATGAGTGGGAGGACTGTTTTCATCTCAAAGGCACCTCTGACTGGAATCTGGGGTGAAAGCCATGTCGGTGGTTTCTTAGGTGCAGAGCTTAAGTATGCAGGTTATGACATGCTTATAATTGAAGGGAAATCAGAGAAACCTGTTTACATCAGTATCGATGATTCAGATTTACAAATAATCGATGCAAAAGATTTCTGGGGCATGACCACAAACACGGTGACTGGTGCAATCAAGAAAAAACATCGAGATCCTGATATTCAAATTGCAGCTATTGGACCAGCAGGTGAACGTAAAGTCCGTTTTGCATCAGTAATTGTCAATCTTGCTAGAGCTGCAGGAAGAACAGGAATGGGCGCAGTTCTTGGGAGCAAGAATGTAAAAGCAGTAGCTGTCAGAGGACAAGGTGCAGTTGAAGTTTTTGATCACGAAGGCTTCTTTGAATTAGCAAAGAGAGCTCACATGAAAGTTAGAACTAATCCTCAGGCCAGAGAAATGAGTAAGTATGGGACTTGGGTCCTTACTGCTGTTAAACAGGAGATTGGCGAACTACCAACCTACAATCATCAAACTGGTGTTTTTGACGGTTGGGAGAAACTGAGTGGCGATTACATTCGTCCTAGGTACACGATATCAGATAGAGCCTGTTTTGGTTGTAGTCTTGGATGTAAGAAGGTAAATTATGTTCGAGATGGTCCATTCGCTGGAACGCTAGAGGAGGGACCTGAATATGAGGGGCTCATGGCATTTGGTAGTTCGCTTGGTATCGATGATTACGCAACCACTTTGAAGGCAAATCAGATCTGTAATAGGGCTGGAATGGATATCATCTCTGCAGGAGCAACAATCGGATTTGCTATCGAGTCTTTTGTGAAGGGTGCAATCACTGAAAACGATACAGGCGGTCTCAACCTTCAGTGGGGTGATAGAGAACAGGTCATTAGGTTACTTCAGATGATGGCTGACAGAGATGGTTTTGGAGACCTGTTGGCAGAAGGTAGTGCAAGGGCTGCTGAAAAGTTGGGACGTGGAACTGAGAAATATGCTATTCACGTTAAGAGAATGGAAGTATCTGGACAAGATGGTCGTACTCATAGAAGTATAGGTCTCGGGCATGCAACAGCAGCTCGAGGAGCTGACCATCTAAGAAGTTTAGTTGTTGTCGATCAACTCGGATATGAAGATGTTGCAGCTAAGCGGTGGGGTGCAGATAAGCTGCCCGAGATTATTGATCCATATACTGAGAAATACAAGGCAAATGCGGTCTTTGAATCAGAGAATGCATACTGTATCCGCGATACTCTAATTGTCTGTTGGTATTCTGTTTCTTGGCCACCGATATTCTGGATGGAGGATTTTGCTGAGATGCTCCCACTGGCGACCGGTATCAGTCATTTTGGTAAGATTGAAAATCTTACTAGAATTGCAGAACGTCAAGTGACACTAAAGCGTCTCTTCAATGCTCGAGAAGGGATTACAAAGAAGGATGACCAATTACCAGACAGATTCACTAAGGACCCAATGCCTGATGGTCCTGGAAAAGGACAGATTGTTGATTTAGAACCTATGTTACGGGATTATTACACCTTACGGGGATGGGATCTAGAAACTGGTCTTCCGACTGAGAAAACAATAAAGAAACTATCTTTAGAGTGGGCCAGTGCCCACTTCTAAGTATTGATTTATTTCACATTCGGATATAGTCGACTCTATGAGTTGATCCACACGATGGGCAAGCATATTGGTCCGGTCCCGTCCAGTCAATTTGCTCCCAAGACATTGGAGCATTACAATGAGTGCACCTGTCCTTAATCACGGGTTTTACGAATACTGTGGCTGAGCCACTTGCACTCGCTTCCATGTTTCGTGACGTTTCTGTTGCAACTGGACTTGGTCTCACTGTAGCTGTATCACTGACCTCATACTGACTGAGGGGATGATGTGGTACAATATAGCTAAATGGCCTCACTATCCAATCGAGGTGTGACTTTGGTAGATGATCCCATGCACGAGTCTGCCAGACTGTGATAAGATGATCCTGTCTTGGAACCTTACCTCTAATCTCAAATTTCCCAGTAGTTGCTTTTATCTTCAGTTTAGTTCCTCTTGCTTCAAAGGTTTCGACCATATATAATGGAAAAATAAAGAGTTTCTTCTTCTTTGCATCCATCTGATATAATCTATAGTTTGTGAGTATGAAATTATCTGGGACATATGTGAATACTTCTTCGCCTCTCAACCACGCAAAGGTCTGATAGAAATGCCGAGAAAATGGCCGATGAAATCCTACAGATATCCATCTGTTATACGGATGTTCTGGGTGAACGAAAGGCACGCCGCTGACCTCACATATTTTTCTCTGACCACCCGCACGAAGACTATCGAATTCTCTAAGGCCGAGGGCTGTGCGCATCTCTTCCTTCTTGGGCATAGTCCCAACTATATTGACAATTCCGTTGACAACTTTGAACATGGCTGAATTAGATGTTAGTTTATATTCCTTGATAATGTGGAGAGGTAGACTGACACAAGTTCTCGATCCTCTGTCGTATTGAATTAGTCTGTAATTGGTAAGGTAGTATTCTTGATGCTGCGCAATAATTCGCTCGTTTTCAATTGGAATATAGGTGATTGGAGGCAATTCTGTTCACACCTGCAATAGTAAATTATCTGAACAATATAAGAGAATTCCCATGCGAATTAAAACATTAGTTGTACAGTATTATATAGAGTAAACTACCAACTAACCTTGCATTTGCTTTGGGATTGAAACATACAAGATGTCTTCATATCCTAAAATTCCATGTCCACTTGGATTGACGAGTTTGACATGATCATCATAGGTTTCTTCAACACGAACATTAGGGATTTTTGCGAGAGTATCTTTCTGCATGTATCTGAGATACACAGTGAATGTTTGTCCAGTTGTCTTCAATTCTTGGAAAATGCTCCTCCAGTCAGGCATGCTGAGTAATCCTCCGTTTATGAGAACCTAGATAGAGTACATTTAACACTTGCTACTCAGGTACATTTCGCTATGATACCATTATATGTTACCTCTGGTATCATTCTTAATCTACGAAAAACGTCCATAATGACATCTTCAACATTATTATGGTTTCTACTATGATAGAGATGGGTATTGCATCCTCGCTTACAATCAGAAGCACCAAATCCTTTTGGTCCTGATGTAAAACCTCTGTTCTCTTCTAATTGCTTAGAGATAAGGCATTCAATCGCTTCAGAACTCTCAGCCCACACTGCAGCTTTTAATTGTACATACAAATTGAGGAGGTGGTCAATGTGCCAATATATCTTCTTCTGATGGCGAAAATGGCGGCGGATGCGATTCTCCAAACTCGTTGAACCTTCACCCATTGCTGAACCGATATAGACCCATGAACCCGAGTCAAGTAGAAAATTACCCAACGATTTTATGTCGAGTGGCAACCTTTTTGGAATCTGAATTATTAGAACGTATCCACCCCTCAACGAAACCTATATCCTCCGATTAATCCAAGGTCTAACAATGTTCTTAATGTATTCAAGTCCCTGACCTGTTGTAAGCACACCTCCCTCAAGTTCTCTTAAAACTCTTAAGATTGAAGGACCAACATTTCTCCATCCTTTCTTATTCGCTTCACCAATAAGAAGGCATCCAAATCTCTTTCTTCCAATTCTTTTTCCGCTTTTCTCAGCAATCTGCTCTGTGCGATATTTTGAAAGCGCTAAAGCTGCAGGAAGATGAATAATCAAAAGACTGTCTTCTAATAGAATCGACTGTCTTCCACTTGGCAATAATTCTCCAGTTATAAGAATGGGGTATTGATTTTTTGTAGCAAATTCTCTGGCTGCTTCACTAATTATATCATGACATTTACCACAGGGATGAATTCTCGATTCTCTTGTAGCCTGAATTATACTTGTGACATCTTTTAGTGGTTGGATGAGAATATGTTTAATCTTATTCTCATGGCACCACTGTTGCATATTACTCATCTCGTGATAGGTACAGAATTCTGGTCCCAGTTGTATAGTAATTGCATCAGTCTGGATTCCATGTTCATTTAAAATGCAAATCGTTGCACTGCTATCGATTCCCCCAGAATACGCAACTGCAATTCTTGAATCATGGCAGAATCCTGTAACAGGGTGTAAATCACTCATCGGAAATGATAATTCACTTTTAATCAGATTACGCAATAACTCAAGGAAATCCTGTTGCTTAGTATTGGCTATGTGAAAAATCTCATTGATTCTACGTAATGTAAGCCCAAGCCTATGTTCTCTCACAAGAATTTCATCTTGTCCATAGACTGTGATTTTCTTCGAAATCCGCTTTGCTAGTTCTGTTGATATCCGTCCTCCTGGCCCAAGGAGAAGACTCTTCTCAGATCTATCAGGAGTTATGATATGTAAACTACCATCATCATGTTCATAGACATTCTCTATCGTTGGTTGAATACCCCGATTGAATCCAAATTCCTCTCGTATTTCATGAATAAGAGCTGAGATTGATTCTATCATCATTCCTGCGACCTTTAGATATTAGCATTGATAAGTTACATCTACAGTCGATATGGTCATAAGGACTTGGATAGTCACATACTTAGAAAATGGCATCTACTGAGGTAATTCCTGGCATTCATTCAATTCGAGGAAAATTTGCAGGTGAATTTGGATTCATCTCTTGCTATTTGATTGTTGACAATGGAGAAGCCTTAGTCATTGATCCCGGTACTGCAGGTGATCCCGGAGAGCAGATAGAATACCAGATTAAGTTACGGGGATTGAATCCCAAGAGTGATCTGATTGGTATCTTATGCACTCATGGACATCCAGATCATGCGGGTGGTGCAGGTCGCTTAAGACGGAACACAAACGCCCCAATCATGATTCATGAGGGTGATTCAGAATTACTCAGTGAGCCGGGAAGTTTTCTTACTAGACGACTTCTGATGGATCGAGCTGAACGGTTTGCAATGAAACTGGATAAGGGTCCACTCAGAGTGAATTACAAAGGGATTGAACCTGATTCTATACTATCTAATGGACAAAAGATTAGTGTTGGTACTTTATCAATCGAAGTAATTCATACCGGTGGACATTCGAAAGGTCATTGTGTCTTTTATGAATCTAATCAGAAGACTCTGTTCTCCGGTGATGAAGTAAATAATTTTCCAAATGATCCGCGCAAGTTCTATGTTGACATGAGTGGAAGTATTGTTTCAAAGCTCAGTGCAATTGATAAATTAGCCTCACATCAAATTGATTACTTATTGCCATCTCATGATATCCCTTCATTGTTTGGAGATGTTCCTCTCCAATTTCAGGATGTTCGTGACGGTGTTGTTCACTTTCAAGATACAATTCTCTCTCATCTCTCTGCTCGGAGTGAAGCTGATTTGGATCAACTCGAATTCGATGTTAGACAATCTCGGAGTGTTCCAATTCCCGAAAGTTTGGATACACTTCTTACAACCACAATTTATGTGACACTTGTGAGTCTTTCAGAAGCTGGATTAGTCAAGGATTTGGGGAATGGTGTTTGGACTACAACTTGAATGGAATGCCTTACACGCAAGCTAGATTCAAATGATAGCACATAGTCATTATACAAACCTCAGTGTCACACATACGAATAGATTGGTCAAGTATGGAGGACTACATTTGAGCACGAACAAACGAACTGATGTACAAGCTCCAAGTACAGTAGAAGCCATCAGAATGGCATCAGCTTCAGTCTTGGGGTCTACTATGGGTCTTGGTTATCCGGTTGGAAGTGCAATCGGAACTGGTAGTATGTTAGAACAGCATTCTGATACCGTTTCAATGAATATTGCTCCCTTGATTTTCCATATTCGTGATACAGTACAGTCCTCAGAAGGTTTAGAATTACTTGCAATCGAATGGAATTTGGAACGGACTCCTGGACCCGGGGTATTACCTGAACAATTGATTATCGCGGGTGGTGCAGAGGGTGGTGTTGGTTCCCATGTTTGTATCCTCTGTTGGGAAAAGGGTGTTGTTGATCCTTTCAAAATCGATAATTATGTGAAGGTCCTCTCTAAAAAAATTGGAGATATTGAGCGAATTGTGATCAATAATGAGATGAATTATGAACTTGAAGGATTATCAGTAATTCAGCGGTTTGCAGATAGGCTGAATAGTGTCATGTTTGTTGACATTATAGACAGACGATTTCAGGGTTCTTGGGATTCTTTTCAAATGAAAAAAGAAAATGTAGATGTTGATGTAATAGCAAAAATGTCCATCTATGACGATTTTACGATTCTTCCACCAAGTATGAAGATATCACATAGACAAAGTTTAGACTTTAAATTACCATCAACCACTGGCGATATTGTAGAACATTTCAAACATAGAGTTCTAACTCCTAGTGCAATAGAACTCCTAACAAAAACCGTACCTGAAACTGGTTGCGAGATATTGACAGAGTTGAATACATACGCCTATGCTATGGAGGAGGCTGATGTTGTAGAAGGAGTGATTGATGTCCTTACGGAGTTCCTTCAAAGAGACTCGATTACATTAGTAGATTTTAATTCGTTGCAGAACAAAATTGATGATTTTGTAAGACTCTTTGCTGAAACTGTTAATACACTAGAGTATCTTGTTGAAACTCATATTAGCTCAGGCAAAATTCTCAATGTTGCTGGGCACAGGGAAGCTCTACTTAGTGATATAGAAAGTAATATCGATAAATTTGAGGGAATAAGACATCAACTTGCTAAAGAGCTAGTCAAGAAGTTCATGTTATCAGTTGAACGCGAATCGATGAGCAATAACGAAATACGAGCATGGCAACTTAGGGGATCCTTGAGCTATGCTGTTGCCTATGCGAACAAAGTTACTCAGTACTTCTCGAAGGAATTGAATCAGTACCTTGTTGTTTCTGCTGCTCGAGAATCATTCTTTACGGCACTTCGTGAATTCCGTAGTGAAACAATAACCGATGGAATGGACTCAACTGATATGATGTTATTCGAGAAATTCTATGCTGAAGTCCAGTCGCAGTTGAATGCATCTTTCTCAAAACGTTCATACAAAGGAGTACAATATTCGGATTATATCGAGCTTATGGATGCAATCACCCGTGAGATGATTGACACTTTCAAACATATTGATGTCTGGAACTTGATTGGTTTTTCCGACGTTGCTGAAATAGCCAAAGCTGAAATTAAAAAGAAATATTCCACACCACAATCTGATGAGTCACTAACGGATATTGGTCAAGCAATTATGGATATATTAACCGAGTTTGAAATTACAGTCACTGAAATTATACCAGATGTAGCTGATACCATTCTTTCAAAACCGCTTATTCGTAAAATGGTTGACCAAATGAAATCAGATGGTAGTAGTTTAAGTGATGTCTTAAGTAATGCAGTTGAAAGTGTTGGTGAGAAATCCAATGAGTGGAATAAAGAAGCACTCAGTTGGGTTGAGGGCTTTAAAGAGAGCGTTGATGGAACCAAATCAGAAGCAGAGTCATTACTAGCATTATTACAATTCGTGCATGAGCTCTTAGGCCAAGCTATTACTGCAAGTTCAATTGCAGATCGCGTTAAAATCGAAGCTGATAGAAGAGAGGTCATCTTCCAAACACAATTTAGGGCATGGGAGGAAGAGTGCCGTGAAATTGATACTGAGAATCAAAGCATTAGGCAACATAATCAGAATCGTGATGACCTGCTCGATCAAGCGACAAAGACTTTCGAAAATGAGATGATAGCATACGAACAAGCTAATAAAGAATATCAAGAAAAAATCGAGCAGTATCAGGAAAGAATCGAAGAAGCCAGAGCTAGTGAAACAGGATATACTGGTGATCTACCTCCACCACCACTTGAACCAGAACGACCATCACCACTTGAACCACGAATTGAATCCATCAAGAGAGAGCATCCTGTTGAACAAGAAAAGAGTTTCCCTCCTGAACCCAAGCCAGAACCATCTCTTCGTTACTATGTTGAACTCCGGGACTTAATTTATGATAAACTGACTGAGATGAAAGAGCGAGAGTCGACCATGGAAGATACATTTGCCAGGCGTGTCCTTAGATTACAGGCCGAAGGACTAACCGCTATTAGCACTATCAACATAAACATCGGTGATGGTTTTTTGGAGTATCTTATGGATTCAAGAATACGAAGTCTCGGTAGATTATTACCTCGTATATCACGAGTCTACCTTCGCGACCCCAAATTATCCAATCTTTTGTATTTGGTAATATATGAACATTACAACGATAGTATGACAATGTCTATCGGGAGTACCTTTCTGAGGTGATATTATGTCAAGTTCGTGGGTGTTAAAGACTAGACAGGGAAGTGAGGCTGGAAAAGAGATTCTATTAAGAGAAGCTCTGGCTACTCATATGCGTAGTACTCGGGATAGGCAACTCTTTGCTGAATTATTACGAGAAACTCAACCTATTGAGGATGTGTTCTCATTCTTTGCATCATTCTATCTACATAGCTATCAAGGAGTGAGATTACTGAATGCTAACGATGCTCCTCAATTGACAACTGAAGGGACTGATGAATTAGGTCAAGAGGAACGTCGGCAACTAGAGCTTGAAATACGACAGATTTTTGATGACAAACAACGCGAGGAGATTGACACAGCTCGAATTACTAGTGAGTTGATTATTAGACTCTGCAATGAGTTAGCATCTAAGGATCCATCCTCTCCTGAATTGAAAGAACAGATTATCATTCTCGTCAAAGAATATTTGAGGAAGATACCCTCAGAATACACACCCAATCATGACATTGATATAATCCTCGAGGTAACAGGATGGGGGCAAGAATGGCGTGGTGATCTTTATACCAAAGCCTCTGGATTAAAAGAAAGTTCTCTTTCATTAAGAGAGGAATTGCTTCGTGACCATCCTTCTGAGGTTCCAGAAACTACCATTCTAAAAATGGGATTAGAGAATATTTTTGGGAGGATTGAATATGCAAAGGGACGGCTTGTTGATGCACTAGTTCCTATAAAAAATTGGGCTGCTATTGCATCTGCAATTATTGAGCGATTTTGTAAAGATGCCACCGCCCTTGACAGCATGAGAAATGCACACAAAATTAGACTCGAGCTTCTCGAAGTAATTGAGGAGAACTATGACATTCCAACAACTATAGATGATTTTGAGAAACGTCTAGGTGAGAGAATTGTAGACCCAATAGCTTCCATCCTTGCTTCTAATCCATTAATAATAATTGACACTTTATCACATCTTTGCCATATCAACGTAGATGACCTCAAAGCACAGCTCCGTAGAAAAGGGATTGACGATCCTACGGTCATCACATCGGGACTAAAATCTCTGACTAGTGTTGTAGAAGATTCTCCTTCTGGACCACAAGTCGGTAAAGATGAGATGGAGATGCTCGAACGTTCTCTTAAGACTCTTGAGAAAATAGAAAATACACTTGAACGACCTGTCAAAGGACTCCTGCGGTCCAAAGGTCTCCGTACTTCGGAGCTCGATAAAATCACAGTAGATCTTTTAATGAAAGATAGAACGACTTTGGTTGGAATTGAGTTGGAAGTTCTTTCTGAACTTGAGAAAAAGATGCGGGTTCCACCTCCAGAAGAAGTCAAGAGACTTATGGAGATTCGAGACCAAATTAAGACTGGTGCACTTAGTTCTCTTGGAATCTCATCAGCAAAGGACTTTAGTCAACAACGTGTCGAGGAAGAAACCATTGCTTCAATTCAGATGGATGTCGTCTGGCATTTCACAACTGGTATCCTGACTAATCTTACACGAGTGGTTGAATCTTATATTAGATCAAAACAAGATTTACTTCGTATAAAGGCACTTCTGAAGAGCATCTATGAAGATACAGATACCACGTTGCAATTTCTGCGAGAGGAGATTCTTATTGACTTAGCTTCGATGCGAATTTACGAGATGAAGATAGTTCATCCTGAATTAGATGCGAGTACAATCTGTGCTTGGATGCACGCTCGATTATCAAGTAAAGATATGATGGCAGCAAAGAAAGATCTGGAGACTACTCCAAGTCCAGTTTTTGAAGGAATTATGGACAAGTCACTTGATATGGAAAACTTGGAATTTGACAATTACGGTATTGCTTTTGATATAATGCAAAGATTTCTGAAAAAAGAACGTCTTGAGAAACTAGCTAAAGAAGAGTATGCCTTTGAAGTAAAGCAAAAGGAACAGAAAGCTATCGATTCAAGGCGCGAAGGTATAGATGTCCTAATGTATCTACACAACAAATCTACAACTGTATTCAGAGCGATAAGTAGAGTTGGAACAAAGGGCTTAGAGTGGACCCCCAGTGATACAACCAAGTGCGCAAACCTGTTGGCCTACTATATCAAGACCAATAGAAGACGCCCCATATGTTCTGCTTGTGGTACAGTTCCGATAGACAGCAAATGTGATCAACACGGTAAGAATTTCATAAAGGAAGCAACCGATATGGACAATCTTGCAGTCTTCATCATGCGTGGAATTTACGAAATTAAGGATGGCTTAGTTGGTACTGGAAAGGGGGCAGAACCAATGCCTTGGGATAAAGCAAAATCCACTATTGAACGAGAGATTGGAATGCTAAAGCGTAAGGGTAAATTGACATCTAAGACCAATTTGAAAGAACTCTTGCCCGGTGAGATTAATTACATAGTTGGTCCTGCTATGTGCACAATTATTGGTCAATACTTTAATGAGTCATTAGTGTATGCAGCTAGACGTGCTGATATTGCATAGCCGCAATGTTATTGATTTAGTAAGCTTGCAGATATCCAGTCAAGATAGTTCTTTGAACCTGATTTGATATCTAAGACAATAAACTCAGGAAGCTCATATGGATGGTTTTCGATTATTGCATTCTTTAAAATATCTTCAAACTTAGCCTCTGTCTTTATTAGAAGAATCGACTCTGAATCCATAATTATCTCTTTTTTCCAATAATAGGCGCTTTTTACTCCTGGAATAATATTGACACATGCGCATACCTGTTTATCAAGGAGAATACGTGCTAATTGATGACTCTCTGATTCTGAACATGTTGTCAATGCGATTATGTATTCCTTCATAGTATCTAGGTTACAATTCTTAATATATATCGCCTTCCTTTTGAAATCTATCCGAAACGAAGGTCATTTATACCGACCTGTTCGGTCAAAGGTTGGTGATTCTGTGGGAAAATTCATTCCTCAAGGTGTGATGCCTGCTCTCGTTACACCCTTCACAAGAGATGGTGATATCAACGAGGAAGGCTTCAGACAGGTTATCGAATATACAATAGGCAAGGGAGTTACTGGTGTAGTGCCAGCAGGTACTACCGGAGAATTCTCTTACATGAGAACAGAAGAACGCAAGAAACTCTTGAAATTGACAGTGGAATGTGTCAACGGACGTGTTCCTATTATTGCAGGTACTGGTCAACACAGTACTCGTGCAACTGTTGAACTGACGAGGTATGCAGCTAATGTAGGTTGTGATGCTGCACTTGTGATTTCACCTTACTATCTTCGACCTGCAGATAAGGGCTATTATGATCATTATGCCACTGTAGCTACAAAGGGAGACCTACCAATCATTTTGTACAATCTTCCGCAATGTACTCTCGGGGTTCTTAACTCAAATGTCGTTGAGGATTTAGCAGAGTTGGATACAGTTGTTGGTATCAAGGATAGCAGTGGTAATGTGCCGTACATGCTAGAACTAATACAGAAGCTCAAAGGGAAAATCGAAGTCCTCTGTGGTGCTGATGAGTGTTTCCTTTCATCCATCGTAGCTGGCTCAAATGCTGCTATCATGGCTTCTGCAAATGTTATTCCCCATATCTGGCTTGAAGTCATGAAACTTGCAAAAGAAGGAAATCTTGAAAAAGCTGCAGAATTACAACGAGAGGCTCAGACTTTTGCTAGGATGGCACTGAAGTATGGTGCAGCACCTCCAATCAAAGCTGCTTTGAGGATGATAGGTATTGATGCTGGGAGGAGTCGCATGCCTCTAAATACTGGCGGGACACTTACTCCTGAAGTTAAAGATGAGATTAGAATAGAACTTGAGAAACTAGGTTTAATTGATAAGAAAGTTCATGAACCTATACAGAAGGATATCAACATTGTCGAAGTGCTTGAGAATCAAGGCATCATTCTTGGACACTCTGCTAATCTTTTGACAGGTCAAGCTTCGAACGATATTGTATCTGTTGGTATTGCTGCAGGACCAAAAAGTGGATCTATTGGCAAGGCATTTGTAAAACTACTTACTATGCCTAAGATTGGTCGTGAAGCATTGACGGTGATCTTGGAACCGAATCTAGCAGTAAAACCTAGTAGTTTAATGCTTCCGACTCGTAAGATCAAATCGATGCGACAGGCATCATTGTTCTATGGACCTGTTCAATCAGGAGCTGCAAAAGCAATTGCAACTTTTCTTGAAGTTGGTAAGATACCAAAGAAATCACTGAATCAAGATGTCATTATTATGGCATTGGATATTAATCTAGATTCCCGAGACCGTAGAGCGGTTAATGCTGCGACTCAAGAAGTTGTGGAACGAGCTCTCAAAGGAATTTGGAGGTGAAATGAATGTCAGATGTAAAATTTCGTTTTCAAGGTGTATATCCTGCCCTAGTTACACCCTTTACAGAGAAAGGCATCAATGAGAAACAGTATCGAAAATTGATAGACTATGTGATTAAAGCTGGTGCTACTGGGATTGTTCCATGTGGGACCACAGGAGAATTCACGAGCATGAAATTTGAAGAGAAAGTCGAAGCGATAAAGATTGCTTGTGAAGTTGCAAAGGGTAGAGTACCAGTTCTTGCTGGTACTGGCGCATCATACACAGGAGATGCGATCAAACTAACGCGTCGTGCTGCTGAGTTGGGTGCTGCTGCTGCGCTTGTTGTATCACCCTACTTCCTAAAGCCCAGTGCAAAAGAGATCTATGAGCATTTTGAAAGGATTGCCAATAACAGTGACATTCCTCTCTTCATCTACAATATTCCGCAGGTGACTGGTGTTCCACTGCATTGGACCATGATTGACGGTCTGCGAGAAATCGACGGTATTGTAGGTCTCAAGGACTCTAGCGGAGACCTCATCAATTTGACAACAATCCTTGTACGGAGACCAGAGAACTTTCAAGTTGTCATTGGTCATGATGAAGTTGCTCTTCCAGCTCTAGCGTCCGGATGTGATGGCGCTATTTTGGCAAGTGCTAATGTCTTTCCTGATCGGTATATCAAGATGCAATCAGCATTAGCAAGTGGTGACTTGAAAGAGGCTCGTATTATTCAACGCAGCATCCAGAAAACCGTCCGTATCTTTGTAAACAGTGGTGGCGGAATGGCTGTCAAAGCTGCATTGAACATGATTGGTGTTCCTGTAGGTGATGCCCGACTACCTCTACATGTTAGTGATTCTCTTGGTTATGGTAACCTCGACGAGCTTCGGTGTTGCCTTGAGGATCTTCAAATGATTCCAAGAGGTTCTGTTGTCTTCAAGATGGGCAATAGGTCAATTGAAGCAGAGAACTACCCGAAGGCTGTAGGAATGGTTCCTAACGTTGTAGAAGATCTCACTCTTCTTCATGGAGAAGCCCTCTTTGGATCCAATACAGAAGTGGCACATGTGGACTTGGTCTTAGGAATAAAGGATGGTCCAATGAGCGAAGCACTAGCATGTGCTGGTAAGATAGTAGATGATACACATCCCTCAAATATCATTAAGGATTTGGAACTTACCACGGTTTTTGCTCCTACTGTTACAATTACTTCTGAGAGCCATAAAAAGATGGTTTATGAGGTTGCTCAGAAAGCTGTTGTTGACGCTGTGAAACGGACTATCACAGACATGGTCATTCCAGATGAATTGGTGCAAGACCTGATTCTTGCTGTAAACGTGTTTGTGCATCCTAGCGCTGCAAATCCAAAGCGTGTTCATATCAATAATTTCATTGCAACAAGACATGCAATTCGACGAGCAATTGAAGGTCGACAAACAGTAGATGAAATCATTGCTCAGAAGGACTCAGCTCGGCATCCATTTGCATACAATCCCTAGGTGGTAACTCCAATATATGATGCGGAGTTTCTCTGCCGCATCGATTCTTTCTTTTTTCCGATTGTGTCATCGGACTATTGGCCATTTGTTAAGAATGATAAATCAGATATAATACGAATCACTACTGAAAACAAAAGCTGCGAAAATTGATAATTTTGCCAATGCTAGAATCAAGCTAGACGCCCTCTAGATTCATTCTACAGATTTTTTTCATCTGGTTTTTCTATATATACTGTTTTGTACTACATTATCATCAAGTCTTGCATCCCTCTTAGACTGTCGCGTCGCCACAAATTACCATAACATCCGTCGGAGTTTAAGCAATGGCTGAAACTTACATAATCCACATTGATGATATCCCTTCACGGAAAATCCGAAAAAATATTCGTATTTTCTTAGAGGACAATGATGTAGCAATTGTAGGAGAAAGTGGGCAAAGTCTTGAAGTTATTCTAGAAAAGAATCAACTTATAGTTGCACGTGACAAGTATTGATGTATACACACAAATCGCGGTTAAGTAACCCAATCTCTCTCCCCACCATGCCTTACTGAAATGTAAGTTTCAGCCAACAATCAATATCTGG
Organism: Candidatus Thorarchaeota archaeon; assembly: GCA_004524595.1. Next base: position 49,518 of record SDOA01000012.1, read on the forward strand.
TGAATTACTTGTTACTATTATAATAGAGAATGGCAAATCTCAGCCTGCTCTTGGCTCGTCATCGCTATTGCTCAGCCAGGGGTAACTGCCTCATCGATTGCCACCTTATTCTAACACATTCTACCCTTATCAAATTGTTCACTAGGCATAACCTTCTTAGCAGTGGTGATTATTCTCAAGCAAGGGTGTTACCTGCTATGAATGAATCTAGAGTTCTTTCCTTTCTGAAGGATTTGATTGCGACAAACTCAGAGAATCCTCCAGGCAGAGAAGACTGCGTAGCTAAGGTCATCCGAAATCATTTAGAAGCATATGGAATTTCATGCATATCTGTTGGACCAAGCAAAAGACCCAACCTGATCTTTTCCAGTCATGAAGGAGAAAAGGGAAACCTTGTTTTACACGGTCATATGGATACAGTTCCTATTGGAGACCCTAACAATTGGAAACATGATCCATTTGGTGCAGAGATTCAAGGAGGTCTTCTCTATGGTCGTGGTGCTTGTGACATGAAAGGTCCAGTTTCAGCTATTGTAGAAACTCTCATTCTTTACACTGAGGAAAAACATGAGAAGCCCCTCTTAGTTTTAACAACCTCCGACGAAGAGAGCGGATGCTCTGGAGCTGAAGAAGTAGCTAAAAGTGGCAGACTCTCAGGTGTTAAATTTGGAGTATGCGCTGAGCCTACTGACTTGCAGGTTCTGGTTGGAGAGAAAGGTATATTCTGGTTCAAAGTAATTGCAGAAGGTAAATCTGCACATGGTTCGAGACCCGAAGAAGGGATTAATGCCATCAAAAAATGTATTGATGCAATTGAAGCTATTTCATTCAAACCATTTCCCCATGAAATAGATGAGCTTCTTGGGATTCCAACACTCAATATTGGAATGATAGAAGGGGGTATCAAAGTTAATGTTGTTCCTGCTCATTGTGAGGCTCAACTTGATATAAGAACTGTGAAAGGACAGACTCCTGACTCTCTGACAGATCTGATGAATGAGCGTCTTAATTCAGCAGGACTATCCGATAGAGTAAGAATCGAATATATCCATGGAAAACCAGCTGTTTCCACTGCACAGGATTCAGATATAGTCCGTGTTGCGAGTGATGAGATTAAACGAGTTCTTGGGACTTATCCTTCTTTAAGTGCAGCAACTTATGGAACTGATTGTTCAGTCCTGCAACCTAAAGTAGGAATAACAAATGTGATCTGCGGTCCTGGTTCTATTGAACAAGCGCATCAACCTGATGAATTCATCAAATTGGAGCAACTTTTCCATTCTGTAGATATCTATTTGGGAATTGCTAGGTTTTTTGATCAATAATACTTCTAATTAACAACGAAGGCGAGCTGCTCTGATCGCTATAAGTGAGGCTACTGATGCCGCGCCAAGACCATTACCAATATTTACAACTGCAAGTCCTGGTGAGCATGATTGCAACATTGATGCTAGAGCAGTTTTTCCCATTCCTCCAAATCCATAACCTGTTGGAACGGGTACACCAATTACTGGAATATCAATCAGAGCGGCAACAACTGTAGGCAGTGCTCCTTCCATGCCTGCAAAAACGATAACCGCATCTATATCGTTAGAAATGATTTCTTTTATTGGCTCAAATAATCGGTGAATTCCTGATACTCCCACATCATAATAACAAAATACCTCCACACCCAACATTCTAGCAAGTGCTTCTGCTTCCTTTGCAAACGGAATATCTGAGGTTCCAGCTGTTACAATCGCTATTTTCCCTTGTTCTTTTTCAATATGCCAACTTGGCTTACTAACAAGAACAGTTAATACAGGGCTCTTTCCATAAATCTGAATTTCGACATCTTTTAGTTTCTTGAACAAATAATCCAACTTCTCTTGCTGTAATCGAGTGACAAGAACAACATCTTGTGAACCTAACATCTCCTGAACTATAGTGGCAATATCCTCAGCATCTTTTGATTCTGCAAACACAACCTCTGGTATCCCACTTCGTGTTCTTCGATTGACATCGATAGTAGCGATACCACTGACTCTCTCCAGAGAGAGTGTTTTGAGTTTTTTCTCAGCTTCATCAATTGAAATCTTTCCAGAAGTAAGTTCATTTAGGATTTTTCGAGTTTCATTCATGTTTCTCACCGAGAAATTATGTTATCTCTCACATCAGGATAAACCTTAAAGTTGATGTTGTGTTGAATCATGTTGCTGTGTTGTTAATCCTCAGCAGCGGAGCGACCTTTCATGCAAAACGAAATCATCGATACTATTTTCAATTTCCTCTCCGATCCACTCAATCTAATCCTTGCTTTATGGATTGTAGGTATTATTATCGCCATTGCAATCTTTCGCAGACCTAAGAGTTCAAAGGGTAAGAAACCGGAAAAAGAAGTGAAGAAACCAAAAATCAAGGTAAAAGGTCCGCTGATGAAACAGATAGGCAAGATGATGAGTGATGTTGACAAAGGTAAGGAATTGACAGTACCCTCAGTTCGTTCAAGGGATGAGATTATCACTGAAATGTTTGAATCACAAATGAATGCTGTCGGGTTGAAAGCGTCAACAGCAAGTGGGTATGTTCCTGTGTCCTATACACCATTAGCACGATTCCTAAAAGAACGTGGAGTTCCCGAGGATACTGTGGGGGCAATCATTGCAGGTATTCTCGAAGAGGAGAGTGAGGCTGATGTACGAGCTATTATCGAAGCTACAGCAGAATCTCCTGAAGTTAACCTAGTTGGTGCGGAATTAGATAAAGCAAAGCAACTCGCTGTTGATGAATGGGCTCATGTTAAGAAAGCTCCTGAGAACTAGGGGATCCAAACGTATGACTGAACTTTTACACATGAGAGATAATTATCTCCAGGAATTTGATGCAAAGGTACTAGCTAAGGGAGAGGACTATGTGGTACTTGATCGTACTGCATTTTATCCTGAAGGTGGTGGTCAATCAAGTGATATAGGTAAATTATCTGATGATTCTCGGTTTGTAGAAGTCAAGGAAGTTCGTAAAATCGATGGTGGAACACGTCATATCTTAAAAGGCAGACCATTCGAAATTGGCACTAAAATACATGGTATTATTGATTGGGATTATCGGTATGAGTGTATGCGTTTTCATACAGCCCAACATGTTTTGTCAAGATATCTACAATTGAACTATAATGTGGAAACAGTTGGTAACAATATCTCTCCTGGTGAAAGTAGGGCTGACTATTCGCCACTTGAATCGTTTGACGAAGATATGAAACGTGAGGTTGAATCTGGAGTCAATGAGATATTGCATCAGAATCTCCCTGTGGACATTAAATTCATGCCTAGAGCTGAAGCAATTAGATTCCTTGAGAACCGAGGTTATCAGACTCGATATCTCGAAATGGTTCCAAAATCTGTTAAAGAATTTCGAGTATTAGTAATTGGTGATTATGATGCAGCATCATGTGCTGGAACACATGTGAAAAACACTCGAGAGATTGGTGGTATCAAGATTGGCAAGTCAAAAAATGTTGGAGCAGGTAAAAGAAGAATATACTTCAGACTTGTAAATCCCTAAATGGTACATTTACATGACAGCCAACAGTTTTATGCACACCCATGTTAGAATAATAGTAGTGTGAAAAGAAAATGAAAGCGCTCGTGCTGACTGCTGGAGAAGGTCAACGGCTTCGACCATTGACATCTAATAGGTCAAAATCAATGCTGATGATTGCTGGAAGACCAGTATTGCAGTATATTATCGATAGTCTCGTGGAAAATGGAATCCGTGATGTTGTAATGGTTGTCGGTCATGGACGTGAAGAATTGATTGATCATTTTCAAATGGGAACCGACCAAGGAGTACGAATTAAATATGTCATCCAGCATAAACAGATTGGCGCTGAAAATGCAATTCTCACAGCTAGAGATGAACTTGAAGATGAGGATGAATTTCTTCTCGTAAATGGAGATGTACTTGTCGAACCTGAAATGGTGACTCGAACCCTCAATAATCATGAATCCACAGATGCTTTTGTCACAATGCTTGTTACTCTAGTATCATCTCCTGAGCAATTTGGTACTGTTAAGATTGGTAGTAATGGGGTTGTCGAGAAGCTAGTAGAGAAGGGTGGTCCTGATAGGTATGTGAGTAACTATGCCGTAGCTGGAGTATCAGTATTCAATCGAGAAACTCTCTCACTACTTGAGAAGTATGAGAAGATGGAAAAAATCTTCGAAGAAATGATCAGTAATGGTAAAAAAGTTACAGCCACAGTTTGGGAAAAAGAATGGGCTGAATTCACTTGGCCATGGGATCTGCTTAATGCTAACCGAATTGTTATGGATCGTCAACTCCGTGGTAAAGGTAGCTTCATCGCAGAATCAGCTGATGTACATTCCAGTGTTGTTATTGAGGGATCAGTCCATATTGACGAGGGAACCATCATTCGCCCATATACGACTCTACGAGGTCCTGTTTATATTGGTAAGAGAGTCTATATTGGCAATAATTCTCTTGTGAGGGACTATAGTAGTTTATGTGATGGCGGAAGAATTGGTTATGCTGTCGAGATGAGAAATAGCATGGTCTTCGAACGGGTTAACATTGGACGGATGACCTATTTAGCAGACTCCATTATTGGTGCTGGCACCTGCATCGAAGCCGGTGCACAGCTCTGGAATTGGAGACCTGGTAATGAACCATTATTTTTGAATGGCGGAGCAGAAAAAGTTCAGATACCTTCACGAAAATTTGGTGTAATAATCGGTGATAATGTAGTTATTGGAGTTAATGCATCAATCTTTCCAGCAACACGAATTGGTGAAAATTCAACAATATCGGCAGGTTGTGTAATTAAGGAGGATATTGAACCAAACAAAGAGGTCAATTTAGAACAAAAATTGAAGATTAATGAAAAGAAGAATACAAAGGGATGCAATTAACAAAAGTCATTATCAATCTGAGCAATTTCGACATGATTCACATAAATGAAGGATTGATCATCTCTATCAATGATGCTAATGTCAGTATCTTTTATTTCTCCTGCCACCGAAAACTGCAGGCCATCAACATGAACAGAGGTAGTATCTGCAGCTCGTATTAGGAACAAATCGTGGTGCTGGATGTTCTGAGCTATCTTTCTTGTAGGAATCAATCTCATCTCCATTAAGAGTCTATCAAGATGTCCTATTTCTTGATCAAGTAGGAGTTTTCGAATTGAAGAATACCCAAGGTATCTGTCTTTTCCCTTCTTTATTATGTGATCTTCATATTTGCCTATAATCAATCGTTCTACAGCTAGATAGACACCCATACCTCTATCAATTACATCAATATCAGTATTCATCTCAGTACATTGTGAAAGATTTTGTAAAGGGTGACTTAACTCGTGGGATAAAAGACCGTACAAAGCTGCCTGATGCCATTGTCTTGTGATATTATTACATCTAATTTTAATCTCTCTAAAATCTTGGTTCCAGCTAATTGTAGCAAAGCAATTTGCTGTTCCCCAATCGATTCTGATATTACTATTTCGTAATTCAATGTATACGAGTTCTACAAGTTGCTCTATCAGACTATCAATATCATTTTTTGATTTCATATTAATATCTTCCATGCACAAAAAGACTGACTAATGAGCATCTTTAAAAGTCAAACTCCGGCAATCCCTTTTAACCTAGTCAGCTCTATCTAGGAGAGTAATTACAATTTCAAAGAAGAAGTGGGGCAAATCAGCCACCAAGACCGAGAAAATAATTCGCGACGCTGTTCCGAAACCAGAAGTCCTAACTGGAATAGATGAGTATCTAGGCAAAGCTAGGTCGGTCACCTGCTATGACATTGCTAATCGTTTCAACATACGGATGAGTGTTGCTCGGAGAATTCTGAGAGAAAAGGAAGCTAAGGGAGAACTTATTCCTTACATCCGAGAAAGCGGATTTGTTGTCTACACCACTCGAGCTGAAATGGAAAAGAGAGAAGGTGGTGTTCCTGTTATGATTGCTGATGCTCTTGCAGAAGTAGCTTCCTCTGTTCCTGAAAGACCCGTTATTACAGATGAGATGGATGAAGCTCTGACTGCTGCAGGAACTCCAGGTGCTGTTAAACCAAGTAAACTTGCAAGAAGGCGTAGAGAGGCTGGAGAACGTAAAGAACGAAAAGATCTGCGACCTGAAGTAGTAATTGAACCACTTGATGTTGCAGAACCACCAAGGATGCCAATATCTGAACCAGAAACTCCAAAGAAGGCGGCTGAGAAGAAGGAAGAGAAGCCCAAGAAAGAGACAAAGAAGGCGGCTGAGAAGAAGGAAGAGAAACCCAAGAAAGAGACAAAGAAGGCAGCTGAGAAGAAGGAAGAGAAGCCCAAGAAAGAGACAAAGAAGGCAGCTGAGAAGAAGGAAGAGAAACCCAAGAAAGAGACAAAGAAGGCAGCTGAGAAGAAGGAAGAGAAACCCAA
>SDOA01000206.1 GCA_004524595.1 Candidatus Thorarchaeota archaeon
CAGGTTCAGGAAAGAAGGTTGGTCCTGTTCCAGCTGAATATGTCAATCCAGTAAGTAGAATTGCGATTATTTTGTTAGCTGTTGCTGCAGCTTTCATAACAGGGATTTCCTTACTTGGTTTTGCATTAAACGATGTACTCGGAGTTCAGAACTGGCCTCTGAGCATTCCAATAATGATTGTTCTGAATCTTATAATAATTGGAGGGATAATAGGTATCATCTCTCTCCTAGATCGTGACAAACCACTCACTGAAAAGACAATCCTTGAATCAATATTTGGTATCGGAGTTGAAGGCTTTAAACCAAAGGGACGCTGGGATGCTCTTGGTGATGTCTTCATGGGTATATTCTGGGGAATTGTGTTGATGATTCCTGCAGTAGTAATCCTGTATACTGAAGCTTTCGCATCGCTATACTTGGTCATTGTCATCTATCTTTTCTTGGGTGCAGTCAAAGGAGCCCTCTTTTATCTAGGTGGCGAGAATAACTTCAACTTGGCATTAGAAGCATTTCTCAGCGTTGTCTGGATTGCATTCGCAATCATCCTGATTAATGTTGGCTGGCCACTCCAGTATGTCTATGCTAATGCTGGGTCTGGATGGATCCTCTTTGACCTTGAAGCATTCTTCATCACCAATGATATTCCCTTCCTGCCTTTCAATTGGATTTGGGCCTTCATAATGTTCATCACAGTAGTGATTGCTGTCTGGAGAGTCATTGTGTCAAGCATGAAGATCTCGATGTACGTTCGTGCTGGCAAGGGCATTTGGTGGCAAGGCAACTGGGGCGAACGCCGCAGTCTGAGAACCCCCCTTTGGAAGCGACTCCTTGGTGAGCATGACCAGTTCCAGAAGAAATCCACAGAGTATCATGATGGATACATCGGAGCAGATGAGCAACAATAGATTATATGATAGTGGAGGCGTCTGTTCCTCCACACACTCTTTTTTTCTTTGATATTCCAAGTTACTTGAGAACACGATATCATTCATAGATTCTACACGATTTTGGCACTATGACAATATTATTAACCATAGTTAATTTACTACATTTGGTTTAAATGATAATATCTCCGACCATTATTTCACTGAGAGAAGGCATAGAGGCGGCTCTGGTAATAGCAATAATGCTCTCATATCTGAAAAGGACCAATCAGACCAATCTCAGAAAATATGTGTTCGGAGGAACTATTGTTGCTTTAGTTTCAAGTCTAGGTGTTGCCATTATTGTAGGATTACTCTGGGGAATCTTTGAAGGTCCAATGCTGAACATATTCGAGGGTGTTGTCGTATTAATTGCTGCCATACTTCTTACAACAATGATTCTCTGGATGTGGAATGCTGGTCCCACAATAAGTCAAGAGATTGAGAGTTCGATGGAAGACAACATTGTGAAACAGAGTGGAATTGGTCTTGCCCTGTTGAGCTTTTCACTTGTCATGAGGGAAGGAGTTGAACTAGCTCTATTCAGTATGGCATTATTCATCCAAGATGGTTATCAGATTTACATCGGAATTGTTCTTGGTCTCACACTTGCAACTGCAATAGGTTTGGGAATTTACAAAGGATCTATGCGGATCAGTATGAGGTCTCTGTTCAAATGGACATCCATCTTTCTCCTCCTTTTTGCAGCGGGAATGATTGCGTATGGCATTCATGAACTACAGGAGGCAGGTCTTCTTCTGATTGGTCCCTCCGAGATATGGAATATCAACCCTTCCCAATTACCTGATGGTAGCTATCCTCTTCTTCATGAGAGAGGTGCAATAGGGGCTCTGGCCAAGGCTCTCTTTGGGTACAATGGTAACCCCTCTGCTCTTGAAGTCGTAGCATATGTTTCATACTTGGGACTTGCATCTGTATACTATTGGAGAATTCAAACTCATGTAAAACCACATCACACACAGTCAGCAGAAGAAATTGGAGAGGTAATTCCTACACGCTAAGTTGTAATCATAGTCTTCCGGATTTGAAGGTAAAAGAAAAAGTGGTGCCGAGGGAGTGATTTGTTCCGAGTGGGGCAAATCCCGACTTGTTTGAACACTCGACGACGCGGTCTTCAGCCGCGCGATCTATGCCTGTTTTATCCACGAGCGGATAAAACTCCCGGGCTAATCTACCTCGGCAGTCTCGTAATTTGTTCTCCCTTGATTTTGCGATATAAAGATAGTGGCAATACACTCTAGGCGAGTTTCCTCACTACCATCTCTACCTCATCAAAGGGTGGGAGTTTTCCTGGATTGTCACTCACCCAGATATAGACTATCGTTCTATCAGTATCAATCACAAAGACTGACCTCTTCGCGACATTAGTCATTCCAGCGAGGTTCTCATGAACAATTCCATACTCTCTGATTGTTGTCTTCTCCCAATCGGAAAGGAGCGGAAACTCGATTCCATTCTTCTCCTTGAATGCAGCATGACTGAATATGCCATCCACCGAGATGCCAAGGACGTTAGCTCCTAGAGAGTTATACTCTGCTAGCACATCTCTGAACCTGCAGAGTTCCTCTTGACAGACAGATGAAAAGTCTGCAGGGTAAAATACCACGACCACTGGTCCTTTCTGAACCTCTTCGCTCAAGGTTATACTCTTTCCTGGTGCCTCCAAGAGAGTAAAATCTGGGGCTTCGCTTCCAACTGCTAGATGTGTCATTGATTAAACCTCACAATAGTTAATATAATGGCCTATTTCAATCTATTAAGACTTGAGATGTATCTCCAAAACCTCTTCTTGGGCCATCAAGGTTCTATCTGATCTTGTAGTTCATATAGCTTGCAATAATAGCTGTTGCGATTGTTGCAGTATTAACGCCGAGTGCATAGACATAGAGTGGATCAAGGAATGCTATGGTTGCGAGTAATGAGGGCAGACTGCCTGCATCCGCAATACCAAAGGGGACAAAATAAAAGAGGAAGAAGATGCAGGTCAATAGTGCAACGCCAGTAAAGGCAGGCATATCAGTCCAGGACCTTGCAAAGTTCGAGAGCTTTGTAATCCAATTCATTTGTGCTCGTTGACGTTTTCTCACCTTTCTCTTGGAGATAATATGTGCCCAGCGATACATGGTCTCTGCGATGAGAACATAGGCTCCTCCTAATAGGGCCATGGCTCCAAATGAAACCAATAATTGAAGCTCCATGCTGAGGACTTTGACGTAGACCTGTGCGTGCCAAAGGATTGGAATCTGTACAAGTCCTGCAATTCCCAAGAATATCATCACAAGTCCGGGTTTGCTTCCACGTTTCCACCAAACTGCTAGGCTCATCTTTTTTCACCAGGCATTGAGTTATCCGCTCGTGCATCAGTCCGCACTTTAAGGTTTTGCTCCGAGTCAACCAGCTCATCTCTTGGATGCTTTAATCGTGAACCATGAGTCGTGATCTTCTACCTGAATGATAACGAATCCTGCCTCTTCAAGTAATGACGCAATGCCTGTTACCGTCTGATTCTGCCCACCTCTGACACCATAACCCACTTTTGATAGCGCGCCATCAGGGAGAGTGAAGAGCGCTTGAAATACGAATCTCTCCTCTTGACAGACTATTCTACATGCCATGATGGAGATTAATCCATTCTGTTTCAGAGAACGGAATGCCTCTTTGAGTACTTGTTTCTTGATTGAATTGTCTGTCATATATCCAAGCGAGAACCAGAGTGTGGCAAGATCGAATGCATTGTCTTTAAAGGGTAGATCACGACCATCTGCAACGAACCAATTGGAAGGTGGATTGTGAATCTGTGCCTCGCGTATCTCGCTTATCCGATAGTCCACTGCACAGACTCTTCTTCCTGCTATCCTTGAGACCAATCCCTCTCCTCCTCCCCCAATGTCTAATATGATTAGGGCTCGCGACAACTCCTCAAGAATGATATTTTGGAGCGGTGTGTTGAGTACTACTTGTTCTTCCACCATGTCAGTTCAAGAATCTCCATAGTCTTCGGTGAAACTATCATGTGAATGATCAGAAATTCAACACATATCTAGTATCAAATTCTATATCAACTCATAACTCTCAGGAATACAATTGTTTCGAAGTTCATTTTGCAGATATATTCTCTTCGTTACGTTAGCCTGTTCTCCAAAGTATGCAATCAGAAGTCTGTGGGAATTGGCCAAAAGATATTTACCAAAGGTCAGTTATTTAAAAATATTAGATAGTTAATGTAGGAACCTGAAGAACCTCAATTATCATCCACATAAATTCCAGGGATAGTCGTTCCATTACAGAATAAGG
>SDOA01000090.1 GCA_004524595.1 Candidatus Thorarchaeota archaeon
AGTTGAGTGCACGTGAGAATCTCATCTTCTTTGGGAAGCTCTATCGAATGACTCACTCTGAGGCGAAAGAGAGAGCGGATGAACTCCTAGGAATGATGGGACTTGAAGAGAAACTGGATGAGAAAGTCGAGAACCTATCACATGGGATGCGCATGAAGATCGTATTTGCACGGTCTCTTTTGCACGATCCTCCAATTTTACTACTTGATGAGCCCACTCAGGGATTAGATCCTACATTCGCAACAGACCTGCGTAAATTTATCAAAGAGCGACTTAGAGATAGAACAATACTGCTCACAACACACTACATGCATGAAGCTGACATGCTGTGTGATAAGATTGCTCTAATAAATGAGGGAGAACTCAAGAGTCTTGGAACACCCCATGAGCTCAAGGAGGAAGTCAGGAACTATGATAGTCTCCACATGAAAATAGCTGGTACTCCTGACCTTGATGCGATAAAGAACATGGAGATGGTGATGTCTGCAACTTGCAACACAAGAAACGGACACTCCGAACTCGTAGTCACTGCACAAGATGGTTATGAGATGGCATACCAGATTCTTTCCCTTATGCATAAAACACAAGGAGTCAGAGTTGAGCACTTCGAGGTAAAAGAGCCTACTCTTGATGATGTCTTTTTAAAACTTACAGGCAGGAGGATTGAGGATTGACAGTAACTGAAAGTGCTGTACCCGGAGTTGAGAGTGAAGAGACCCCATACCTCAGTACATTCCGACCAAGATTGATGGATTGGACTGCGGCAAAGGTCTTTGCAACCAAAAACCTAAGGATTGCCATCCGATACCCAGCAAACTTTCTGATCTGGGGCATCTTACCTCTGTTATGGTATGCACCATATCTCCTCATGATGATAGCCATTGCAGGTCCGGGTACAAGCCAATCGTTCACAGAACTCTCCGGGTTTGATGATTTCATAACGTTCTCTGTCATTGCAGTTTTTGTATACCAATATGTGGACAAGAGCATCTGGTCAGTGGGAAACAACTTCCGCTGGGAACAATTTTCTGGAACTCTAGAGCCGCTCTTCGTGACTCCAGTACCTCGAATCAGTATCCTAATTGGAGCTGCATTCTCAGATACTCTGCAGTGCACGTTTTCAGCACTGGTACTGTTAACCATTTCGTCACTGCTCTTCGGAGTGACCTATGCACTCACTATGGTTGCTCCAATAGTCGTGATGTTGACAATGATGGTGTTTGCCCTTTATGGGTTCAGTTTCCTGATAGCTGGTCTCATACTAGTGTTCAAGGACCCAAGTGTCCTTACAGAGCTGATATCAAACATCACCTACGTACTATCACCCATAACATACCCATTGCAGGCTTTACCAGGGGCTGTGAGATATGCGGCAGTGCTTGTTCCATCAACGATAGCTATCATTACAATACGAGAATTAGCAATCACAGGATTGTTTGAGCCTATCTCGTTCCTTCAGGCGTTTCTGGCGATGCTTGGCCTAGTGGTGGCGTTTTGGATCATTGGAATCCTAGCTTTCCGATGGGGTGAGAAATGGACAAAAGAGAGAGGAAGTATGGGAGGATTCTAAGATGGTAGAACAAGATATTGATTCATTTCAAAGGAGTTGGGCTCGTAGAGGCTTACTCTCTGAGGTCAAAGCCGCTTGGGCTATTGCCATCAACATATGGAAGATAGAATTGAGCTATCCACTGAGTGTCCTTTGGTTTGTAGTTATGCCATTCCTTTGGTTCATACCAATGCTCATCACAGGTTCCGCAGTAGCTGGTGGAGCTGAGTCATCTGTACTCAATGATCTGGTAGGTACTCGAGACTGGGTGACCTACATCGCGATAGGAACTTCGATTCTGGGCTTAACTATTAGCCTCATGTGGGGCACTGGGTTCTCACTCAGACGAGAACAGAATGCTGGTACTCTAGAAACCCTCATGAGCACACCCATGGAACGGAGTACGTTAGTCTGGGGATCCATGCTTCATAATCTTCAACATGGTGGTCTTGGAGTCATTCTACAATTGTGCGCAGCGATAATCTTCTTTGGTGTGACTATCAATGCATGGGGCATTCTCCCAGCTTTGGGAATCATTGCATTGGCAATCCTCGGTCTACAGGGTATAGCTTTTGCAGTAACTTGTATTGTGCTGCTCGCAAAACAAGGATGGATGATCGTTGAATTCATATCAAGTGGCTTGATTCTTGTAGCACCTATGGCATATCCTCTCTCAGTACTTCCACCAATCCTTCAATATGTAGGAATGGCCTCACCACTAACCTGGAGCGTTGAAGGTTTTCGAGGATTCCTGATGAATGGGTTGGCTTACCAAGGAGTAGTACAAGCAGTGGTGACATTAATTATCCTCGATGTTATTTTCTTCATCTTTGGATCTCTCATGTTCAGATACACGGAACGCCATGTAAGAGCAAAGGGAGCATTGGAGCAGTTCTAAGATTGGAGGTTCCTTTTCCTCTATTTTTTTTTCCTTTTTTTACTGATTTAAAAAAAAAGATACACACCTAATATTCATTTATCAGTATAATCCCTTTAATATATCATTTAGCAGTAACTGTTGAACAGGAGTAGTGTTATCAATGAACTCAGATGAAAAAGGTCCGTTCATGGGTCTAAGTCCTCTTGAGTTCTACCGAGTCGTCTATGATAATCTCCCACAAGGTGTGATTGTTCTAAAGAACAACATGATATTCTATGTGAATAGAGCTTTTGCCGAACTAGTTGGACATCCGATTGAAAGTATACTGGAATGGCCTACAGAAGACCTATTCAAGCTATTGTTGACACACCAAGAAGAGCTGAAGAATTTGTATGAGATGGGAGGAGACCCACACCTCTACGGAGTCATTCACCAATTCCAGATTACAGCTGGAGATGGTAAAACCAAATATGTAGAGATGATACCTGTTATGTTCAGCATTTATGGTGAAGAGTATTATCATGCTATGCTCATCGATGTTTCAGCACGTGTCAAAGCAGTCCAAGAAATGAGAGAAAGTGAAGAACGGTTCAGAAACACTTTTGATAGTATTCCTGATTCAGCTTATCTATGGGAAAGAAATGATGATGGTAAAATCATTCTTAAACTAGCAAACAAAAAGATTGTAGAAATGACAGGAGGAGTCGTCAATGAGATGCTTGGCGGCGAACCGAACGAGTTGTTTGTTGACAATCCTGAATTTGCTGAATATATTCGTTTTACAATGGATAGTGGTCTAAGTATAACTACTGAAACCACTTTTACTCATCCGCAAATGCCAACGATAGCAACCGTCATTGTAAATTGTGTCAAACCTGCAGAAAACTTAGTACTCATGATAAATATGAATATCACTGATGAAAGAACAGCTCAAGAGATAGCCAAGAAAAGCGAGAGAGAGAAATCAATTATTCTTGATAGCATGCAAGATCACTTAGTCTATTACGAAAATAAAGACCTCAAAATCTCCTGGGCAAACAAAGCAGCTGCAGATTCCTTGAGTCTCACTCCGGAGGATTTGGTGGGGAAATATTGTTACGAGATTTGGCAAGGAAGATCTGAACCGTGTGTCCACTGTTGTGTCCTAAAAGCATGGGAAACAGGGGCTCCACAAGAGAGCGAAACGAAAACACCTGATAATAGAATTTGGCTTGTTAAGGGATTGCCAGTAAAGAATATGGCGGAGCAAGTCACTTCAGTTGTAGAGGTGACACGAGACATTACTGCAAAGAAAGAAGCGGAGAGAATCACTCGAGATGCGAAAAATCGAGCTGAATTGTATTTAGATCTTCTAAGTCATGACCTCAATAACATACATCAAGGAATCATCATCGGGCTTGAATTGGCATTGCAGAATGAAACAACACCAGAGGAACTAAAAATACAACTTCAGACATCACTTGACCAAGTCAATCGTGGAGTCAATCTCATTGCTAACATCCAGAAATTTTCAACAATAATAGATTCACCTACCCATAAAGTTGAGATGTCATTACTTCCAATAATAGCTGGCGCAATTGAATTAGTTCGAAATTCATTCCCTCAACGAGAACTCCAAGTCAATCTCAAACTCCCAGATGATGATATTATCGTCTATGCAGATGAATTCCTAATGGATGCAATCTATAATCTACTACATAATTCGATGAAACATGATACAAGCAAAATTGTTACAACGGATATCAAAGTCGAAGAAGATGAGGAATTTATTACTATAGAGATAGAGGATCAGGGGCCTGGTCTTGATGAGGATTCAAAGAGAGCTCTGTTAAATCGACTTGAATCTGGAATAAAGGCGGGTACAGGTATTGGGCTCACTCTCGTCAAGAGAATCATAGAACGGTATAAGGGAAAAGTTCTGATAGAAGATAGGGTTAAGGGAGATTATTCACAAGGAGCACGCTTCATTCTATATATTCCAGTGAAATGAGATACGGTCATGAGAATAAACAATAGTAGTTCTAATTGATATATTAATAGAGAATTTTGGTATTGCTACGCATTAACACATTAATTTCTAAGAGGGGAAAACAGAAAGCCTAATAGGTGGCTAGAATCCGCGGGCACTATGCAGAGGTGTATCTATGGCAGAGCCACACGGCGGACATCTTATTGACCGCACATTGAGCGAATCTGAACGAAAGCGCGTTCTTTCTAGGTTTTCTGAAATTCATCATTTGGATGTGACAAAAGAGATAGCCCAAGAGATATACAATATTGCTCATGGGGTCTTTAGCCCACTAGAGGGCTTTCTTACTAGGAATGAATTTGAGAGTGTTTTGCGAAGTGGTAGACTTACAACAAAAGTTCCTTGGACTATTCCCATTGTCCTAGATGTAGATAGCAAAGACATTGTGGGAGTAAAAATAGGTGATGAGATTGGCATCGTCTTAAATGGAATGCCTATTGCTAAGATGGATATTGAGGACATCTTTACCTATGATAAATTAGACTATGCAAAATCAGTCTTTGGTACTGATGATGAGAAGCATCCAGGAGTACAGAAAATCACACAGATGAAGGAGAACCTTATAGGTGGAAAGATATCGCTTCTAAATGATATTGGTAATCCCTACCCTGACTACACGCTTACTCCAAAACAGACCCGTGAACTTTTTACCAATAAGGGATGGAGGAGCATTGTTGCATTCCAGACAAGAAATACGCCCCATCTGGGTCATGAATATGTACAGAAGACAGCATTGAGCCTTGTCGATGGCCTTTTTGTTAATCCGCTAATTGGTAAGAAGAAAGCAGGAGATTTCACTGATGAAGTTATTATCGAGTCTTACAAGACATTGATGGAAAATTATTATCCTGAAAGCTCGACCACAATGTCAGTGCTACACACAGAAATGCGCTATGGAGGACCAAAAGAGGCAATCCATCACGCAATCATGCGTAAGAATTTTGGATGTACGCATTTCATCGTGGGACGTGACCATGCTGGAGTTGGAGATTATTATGGGCCCTTCGATGCTCACAAGATTTTCGATGAATACCCTGATTTGGGAATTACCCCCATTATGTTCAGATCATTCTTCTTCTGCAAGAAATGCAATAGCATAGCAAATGATAGAGTCTGTCCGCATGGTGGAGAACACATCGTCAACTTTGCAGGAAGAAAGATCAGAGAGATGCTTGAGAATGGTCAGGTCCCCTCTGGTGATATGATGCGCCCAGAAGTAGCAAATACAATTTTGAAATACGAAAATCCATTCGTTGTGGAGTAGTTTAAAATGGAGAAAGGATTTTGCATTTGGTTGACTGGATTATCAGGATCAGGGAAGACAACAATCGCACAGAAACTTGCTGAAATATTCAAGCCAACAAGATACATCGAACTAATGGATGGTGATGAGATTAGAAAGGGGCTTAGTAGAGACCTTGGTTTTTCAAAAGAAGATAGGAATGAACATAATCGTCGCGTAATATTTTGTTCAAAACTACTATCACGAAATGGAGTCATTGTCGTTGTTGCGCTAATATCACCATATAGAGAAACAAGAGCATATGCAAAGGAAACAATCCCCAACACCATTGAGGTCTTTGTTAGTGCTCCTCTCGAGGTCTGCATCGAGCGAGATCCCAAAGGACTCTATCAGAAAGCAATTGCTGGCGAAATCAAGAATTTTACAGGAATAGACGATCCATACGAAGAACCTCTGGACCCGGATCTGACCGTTGAAACAGATAAAGAGAGTGTAGAGGAATCAGTTGCGAAGATTATCAAAAAAGCTCAAGAATTAGGTTACCTACCAAAAGATATCTCAATCGTTGCATAAGTTTTCGCCAACGGAGCGTGGAAAGGTCCATTGAAAATAAAAAGAACCAGTAGGAGTAGCAAGTTTGACTTTCCAGCGTCTATGTTTTTCTTAGCCAAACTAGTCCATGACACACCTTACGCCGCATCAACTCTACATAGACTCGAGTCATCATGGATGAAAAGCAAAATTCAGAGTATAAGCATCACAGCTCCGATATATATTACAGGACTTGCACGTTCAGGAACCACTGTAGTCTTAGAAATGCTAAGCCAACACAAGGATATCGCATCACATAGGTATCTGCATATGGTTGTGCCTTATGCTCCAAATTGGTTTCAGAAACTAGCGAACAGAGTACCGATTATGACAACTCCTTCAGAGAGATTGCACAAAGACGGTCTTTTTGTAAATAGAGACAGTCCAGAGGCAGTTGAGGAGATATTCTGGCAGGGATACTTTGAGAATGCTCTTGATGAGTCTCTGTCTAACATTCTCGATTCAAGAACGAACCATCCGAAATTTGATGTATTCTATCAAGAAAATATCAAAAAGCTCCTCTTGAATCGTAATGCTTCTCGATACCTTGCTAAGAACAACTATAATGTTTCTCGAATGGAATATCTCCTGAAACTTTTTCCAGATGCTAGATTTGTGCTAATGATTCGGAATCCCTTCGACCATATTGCCTCTCTTGCAAAACAGGATGCAATCTTTAAAGAGATGGAAGCAAACGATCCAAGACTTCTAGAGTGGACAAAGTTGATTGGACATCGTGAATTTGGAACAGCAAAGATTTGCATTAATTTAGATGATTTTGATCGCATTAAGAAGATTCGTGACCTCTGGGAAAATAAAGAGACCTATGTTCAGGGATGGGCTGTCTACTGGGCATCTGTGTATGAATATGTTCACAAGAAGCTGCAGGAGGATCAAAGACTTGCTCAAGCAGTTATTGTAATCAGATACGAAGATCTCTGCGACCGACCTGATGAAGTGATTGACCAGATAATGAATCATATCGCCGTAGACAAAGAGAGTTTTCAGAAGGTCAAACAACACTATTGCAGAACTTTAAAGCGACCTTCTTATTATCGTACATCATACACAGAACAAGAACAGGAACAAATATTGACAGCAACAGGCATTATATCTTCTAAATTTGGTTATGATCTATAGAGGCTATATGTCGATCACAATGTCTTCTTTGCTACATCTATGCTTCTTTCATGAGTGATTTCTAGGCATACTTGAGCCTCAAATATATTCAGAAAGAACACTAATGGTCGCATTCCGATGATTCAACCACACCAAAAGAACAATTAAGGACAAATTAACGTCAAAAGAAAATTCTCGCTGAGCAAAAGCAGCATAGACTTCGTGATGATGCTAGATATGACAACGACTGCACCAACTTCCGAGAGCAATACAGACAAGCTTCCAGGACCATATAGAGTAGTGGCAGCCACGAGCTTTGGAGTCTTCCTTAGCGCTCTCGATGCATCGATTGTAAATGTTTCATTGTACACTATGGAAGAATCTTTTGGAGTTACTATGGATGCAATACAATGGGTCGTAGTTGCATACCTTCTCATTGTAACTTCAGCAATGCCATTAATGGGCAAATTTGGAGATAGATTTGGCAAGAAACAGATCTTTCAACTAGGGATGTTGATTTTCATCACTGGTTCACTATTTTGTGCAATGTCTCTTAATCTTCCGATGCTTGTTCTATCACGCATCTTTCAAGCGTTAGGCTCAGCAATGATTACTGCAAATGGGTTGGCTATTGTAACATATTTCACTACTCCCCAGAATAGAGGTCGAGCAATCGGTTTAAATTCAGTTGTTTTGGCAGCAGCGTTAGGTAGTGGACCTGTTCTTGGAGGTATACTTACTCAATTATTTGGGTGGGAGAGTATTTTCCTTGTTAACTTACCAATAGGACTCCTAGGACTCTTTGTCGTTCAACATATAATCCCAAAGACAGAACGGATTCGTGAAACCAGATTTGATACTATTGGAGCTGCTCTCTTCTTCAGTTTCCTCTTTCTACTCATTTACTATGTGACTGTAGCAACTTCAATCAATCTACTATCAGCGACTCTATTCGTTCTTGGTACCATCATCACATTCATTGCTTTTGTTTTTAGAGAAAGAGCTTTCGAATCGCCAATCATAACAATAGAAGTACTAACTGACAAGAAAATCTCAGCAAGTATATTCTCTGCCCTACTTGCATATATGGCAATGGTACCAGTATCCTTCCTTCTACCATTCTACCTCCAGGAAGCTCTTGGATTCAATCAAGCAATGACTGGGATTTTTCTCACAGTTCAACCAATCATGATATCAATTACTGGACCAATAGCAGGATTTGTGTCCGAAAGAGTAAGAGCTAAGATACAAACTGTAGCCGGTCTCTTATGTCAACTACTAGGCCTTATTGTTTTAGCCTTAGCAATACCAAATATCATACTCATGGCAATTGGAGTAGCTATTATGGGAACCGGACTCTCCTTCTTTAGTGTGGCAAATGGGAATTTCATCATGACCTCAGCACCAAAGAAATACATGGGGGTTGTTAGCGCATTAATAAATCTCTCAAGGACTACAGGATTTTCAATAGCAACTGCATTGGCTACAACGACCTTTGGGCTGTTTTTCTTGATCTTCAATCCTTTGAATATTAGATCAGGAGCACTCTTTGTCACCGCATATGGACAGGCAGTTCAATCAAGTATCTGGATATTTTCAGTCCTAGTTATTATTGGGGCAGTAATCTCATCTCTTAGAGGGACAAATCAAGCAGAAGATGAACGAACAAATAATGGCGAGTTGACTCATATGGAACTATAACCCAAATTCATCTGCAATGAAGAGAATTCGCCTCCTGAAATCTGGATGTGCCAGGAGTAGTTGATTGACTCCAACTTCCATATCAAACAACATCTTTGAAGGCTGATTTCTAAGCTTCTTAAGAAGTTCAATTATTTCATCGGATGAGAGACGCCTATCACCATCATAGTCAACCTTTCTCCAATCAACCACTTGCTGGGCTCTAGTAGTCTCAGAGATTGGTTTTACATCATTACGTGTTTTTAATAGAGGCTCTAAAGCTGGAGTGACTGCTTCTTCTATTTGGTCATCACTGAGAACTATACCATAGACATCTCGCATTTGTTTTAATCGTGTTGTTAGGAACACTCTGGGAGCAATTTGTCTGGCATTCTGTTCTTCTAAACCATCCAAAGGATATTGAGTTATCATTTTCATTAGTTCAACATTTGAGATAGACCCGACTCTCTCAGGATTAAGTGATTCAAGCCAACGGATCTCATCAACAAGGACTGTAATAGCTTCAGCACGTTGTCCAAGTCTTATGAGACCATTTATTGCAACTTCATGACCAAGAACTGATGCTGCATGATAATCAGACATGAGTTCTGCTGATCTAGCAGCTTTCTGCATGAATAATCTGGAAACAATGGTCAAGACTCGTGAGAGGAGGAAGAATCCAATCAGGACCAATGCGCGAACTCCTGCAGCAAAGAGGTCTCCATCAATGAAAAGAGAGTTAGCAATTGCCAATATCAAACGCACGTAAATATACAGATAGATGATGTCTATGAAGAATCCGGGCATTCGAGTCAGAATGGTGACAAAGGAGTCATTATTCTTTATATGACCTAGTTCATGAGCGATTATTGCCTGAATCTCATCCTTGTTGAGTACATCAAGAACATTGCTGTGAACAACGACTATAGAACCAAGAAGTGGAAGACTGAATGTGTATGCATTTGGAAGAGGGGATGCCATCAGGTATATCTTGTTCACAGAAACACCGCTCTTGTTAGCCAAATCCTGAGTCCATTTAACAACATCATCTCGAGAGTATTTCTTGT
The DNA here is from genome assembly GCA_004524595.1 of Candidatus Thorarchaeota archaeon. The sequence goes on from SDOA01000090.1 coordinate 10,159, forward strand.
GCCAGGGAATTTCTTCATCAAATCTGGGATACAACTCGATAAGGTCTGGTCTTCGTAACATCTGTCCTGCGGACACATATAGCATGGCTATTTGCATGACAGAGATGCCAATGAACAAGCTAGCTGAGATGAGAGGATTCGTTTGCGAAAAGTTAATTCCAACAACAAATAGATTAGAGTCATCCAAATAAAGCATTGACACAATTATAATTTGAATAACATCCATGACAAGGAAAGCATAAATTGCAGTCCACTTTTCACGAGATACATCCTCTATCATCAAGATAACCTCACGAATTCAATACCGTTATCTGTTTTGAAGTATATGGTAACGCATTGAGCTGAACAGGCTTGAAGGGCAATAGGAAAAATAAAGTTCTTTCATAGCAGTCATAGGATTTATCACTCTGTTGTCAATCAAAAAAAACGGCGTTATTAATGAAGGATGGCAAAGATTTAGCTGAATACTGTATTGAGTTCGGTGAAACACTTGGATGTTCATATGTTGAAGCCCGTTTTGTCAAGGACATAACACGAGGCTTGGCATATAGAAATGGTGAGCCTATATCGGGGGGATATTCACCCTTGTCTGGTATTGGCGTAAGAGTGCTTGTTGACGGGAACATGGGATTTGCCTCTTTTGATAGACTCGAAAGGAGTCTGGCTGAAGAATCCATTACTTCAGCTTTTAAGATGGCAAAGAACGCAAAGAGAAGACAGCCAATTGACCTAGGAGATCCAGTTAGTAACAAAGCAAAGTGGAAGATGGAAACAAAAACGCCCCTCACAGATGTTGATACAGATACGATTATGGAGTTTGCTAGAGATGTCAACAAACAGATGGAAGGATTGGCATCTTATATTATGATGCTGAATTCAAAGGTGACCAACAAATACCTAGTGACTAATGAAGGAACTCAGATAGAGAGCCAGCAGTCCTACATCCTATTGTTCAATATCCTTACAGCTCAAGCGCCAGGGGGTTCTGAACAGAAATTCCTTGATCTGACACTTGCAGGGGGATGGGAACGAATTGAAGAAGCTAACTTGTTGGAGAACCTTAAGAGCGAGGTTGATCGTTTAAAGAGAGCCGCTGAGAAAGCTGTTAAGATTAATGAATTGATGCGCCAGCCCATTGACATGATTGTTGGTCCGGAGGTTGCAGGGATAATTGCTCATGAGAATGTTGGCCATCCCAGTGAAGGAGACCGTATCATGGGTCGAGAAGGGGCTCAAGCAGGCGAGAGTTTTTGGAGAGACCTCAAAATAGGTGAATCTCGAGTTGGGTCTGATGTCGTGAATGTCAGCGAAAATCCAACCATCGAAAAGACATCAGGGTACTATGTTTATGATGATGAGGGAGTCCAATCGAGAAAACGTGAACTAATTAAAAACGGTATCATCAAAGAACCTCTTCTCAATAGAGAATTCGGAACAAGATTCGGATTAGGTTCTAACGCTGCAGCAAGGTCCTCAGCGTATAATAGAGAGCCAATCATTCGAATGGCAAATACATACTTCGAAGCTGGAGATCATAGCTTTGAGGAACTTGTCGAAGACGTAAAACTGGGTGTCTACATGAGGAGTTTCCAAGAATGGAATATCGACGATAGACGCTATCAGTCAAAATATACTGGTTCAGAAGCTTATCTCATAAAAGATGGGCAACTCACAGATACCATGGTTAAGAGACCAGTCATGGAAACCACAAGTGTTGGCCTATTGAGTGCAGCTGATGCAATTTCTAAAAACCTCGCCTTTGACTTTCCAGGAACGTGCGGAAAGAGTGATCCAATGCAAGGAGTTCCAGTCTATGCAGGAGGCGGAGAAATTAGATTCAGGAAAATCAGACTGGGGGGTGTAGGATAATGGATAGGATTGACAAGGTAAAAGCAGTAGTTGACGAAGCTGTTGACTATGGTAAGAAAAAGACTGATGCCATTATCGCACGTGCAGTCATGATAAAGGATTCACAGATTCGATTCTCACAGAGTTCTATTGATATCAGTAAAAGATGGGATAGTCTGCAATTAGAAATGTTCGTTCTTGTAAAGGGAAAGAAGACAGGTTCTATAGTCAGATCAATAGCATCTCATAATGAGATAAAACAAGCAGTAGATGACGTGGTATCATTTTCAGGGATATTGCCGGATTCGATGTTCTTTGCAGGAATTGAAGAGAATGTCCATAAATATCCAAAGATACAGGATAGATATGATGAAAAGAATGATTCATTTGCAGAGCAAGCTCCCGAGATTATCAACTCGGTTATCGATCAAGCAGTAAATGAAGGTGCGAAAAGAGCTGCTGGAGCCCTGATGATACGAGAACAGCATTTCTGTTTCAGCTCCAGTCTGGGTCCTGAGGGATTTGGAAGATACTCAGCCTTCGATTTGAATATTAGAGCCTTTCAAAATGAACTGGATTATTCTGGTCAGGGTTTGATTTGTGGAACTATGCCGTCAAAATCAGAAGAAAGGATGTTAGAAGCTGGTGCTAAAGCAGGTCGATTATCAAAGCAATCAATCGGAGCCGTGCAAGGAAATCCAGGAATGTATGATCTCGTATTGACTCCAACTGTTGGTGCTAATGTAATTGGACAAATACCAGAATCAGCAAATCCATTCTATATCATGATGGGGTTGTCACCATTAAATGATAAAATGGGTGAGCAGATTGCCCCAGAGATTGTAACTACCTATGAAGACCCACTATTTCCTGGTGGTCTACAGAGCACTCCATTCGATTGGGAGGGAACTCCTAGCAAAACAGTAAAAATCATTGATAAAGGAGTGCTCAAAGCTTTGGTACACAATACAACTACAGGAAGAATGTTCGAAACAGAGAGTACAGGTAGTTCGAGAATGATAGATATTGGAAGCGGAACAAAGATGTTACTTCCTGCATCTTCAAACATAGTATTCGAAAATGGCAAGTACAGTATTGATCAGATTCTCGACGTCGACAGACCAACGATATACGTGACCTGTAATTGGTATACAAGATTCCAGAACTATCAGACTGGAGAATTCTCTACCATTCCAAGAGATGCAATGTTTCTTGTAAGTAAGGGTGAGATGAAACCAATCAAGAATATGAGAATCAGTGACAACACCATGAGGATGTTAGCAAATATTGATGCACTAGGAAACGATAGAACACAGATATTTTGGTGGGAAGTAGTGACTCCAACAATTATACCTACAATAAGAATTCGAGATTGTAGAATGACAGCTGCAACACAATAAAAATGGATTATGTAGAATGGCGGAGTCGTCGTGATTCCGCTGCTGCAAACATAAACATCTCGGACACGCTCTCACCCGTTCGTGCAGAGGTTTCAAAATATTGTAAATGGAGAAGGTTTGCCAGGAGTCGTCCATCATCTTCAGAAATGACTGCCTCACCTCTCAGGTCTACTTTGTTTGCCACCAGAGAACCGCCCAAGAACTGCCCACGCTGAATGCATATCTTCTCAGTTAATGCTTCATAGAGAGGAGTAATCCGATTAAATGTGTCCTTGTTGGTCATGTCATAGACCAAAATGAGATGATGAGCGCCTTCATAGAACCGGTTCCTGAGTGCAGCAAAGGTCTCTTGCCCACCGACATCCACAATAGTTAGAACAACCTTGCCTTCAGGAAAATCGAAGGTGATAGCACTCAGGTCAGCAGCTATTGTGGCTGTATGTTCTTCTCTAAATTCATTCGTCTTATAGCGTCTGACAAGGCTGGATTTTCCCACGCTTGGAGCACCCACGATGATTGCCTTGTATAACTCGACTGCCAAATTAGTCACCCACTTGTTCTTGCAAGAAAAGACAGTCAGTAGTTGCTTATCAGCATTATTCGTGTTGCATTTGGATACAAATCGAAGGGTTTTAGAAGAAATAAAAACCTTCACAAGGATTATGATTGACTTTGAAGATATCAGGAAACGAACAACAAATGTCAAAGGATACATAGACAAACTTCCTGACAAAGACAAAGATATTGTAATGGAATCGTATGAAGAGTACAATCTAAATATTGAGGCAGCCAATGAGCTAAAAGACTTTCTCAAAGACCTCAAAGTTGTCATCTTCAGCGCGGCATGGTGTGGTGATTGTAAGAGAGCAATGCCAGTCCTACTCCATTTGGAAGAAAAGTATGGTCTCGATGCGATGGTGTTTGGTGAGATCAAGACAGATCCATTGAACAAGGATGTCAGGTGGAGAGTACCTCCTTCACCCCCTGAGATCAATGAATGGGGTGCTACAGCTATTCCATGGTTTGAGTTCTTTGATTCAAAGGGAAACAAGGTCGCTACTCTTATTGAAAAACCGAAAGTGAAAGAGACACTAGAGGAGGAAATCCTCTACATACTTAAGAATAAATAGCTGTCATGTGTTTAGGAAATAGGCCTTCAGGAGGAATAATTAGTGGAAATCCCAATTCTGACACGATTTATCAAGGGTCTCAAGCTCTTTTTTGAGTCTAAGAGACTAAAATGGTTTTTTGGAATCTTTATCTTTGCAACAATCTTTACATTACTGTTTAGAGAGATCGGAAGAATATTCCCCTCCTTTGCGCAAGGATTCATTGCCGTAATTGGCGGAATATTCCCAACCTTCTTCTTGATTGCTGCAATTATGTCAATGTTAGGATTGCAGCGTTTTGTTGCTAGTGAAGAGGCTTACTCACGTTCGCTTATCTATACAATAATTTGGATGATTGTTAGCATCTTCCTTTACATTATGCTCTGGTTCACTGGACTGGTATTCTACATCATGATTGGAGTTGCCTTTCTAGGATGGATTGGTTTTCAAGCGTACCTATCGTCAAGATCAGCTCTTGGATATGCTGAAAAGGTGGATGTCAAGAGCAGGTCGAGGATAGTCAAATTCGCCTTTGGTTCGCTCCATGTCTTGAGCTATATCATAATTATTGGTTCATTTATTGTCCTTGCAATCTGGAACATATCTACAGCAGGCGGACTAGATCTACCGACAGCTATTGCAGCACTTCTAGGTACAGCACTTGCATTAGGATTTAATTTCCTAAACGGCCTTATTATAATTAGGGAACGGAACAAGGTAACTGTGGATAATCTCTCAGTTCTGGGGCTGTTCGTTTCTCTCTATGTTGCATATTTCTTGTACAATATTCTGAAACCTGTCACTACTGGAATTGATCCGGTTTCTCTTGTGATCGATATTGGAATATCTTCCTTCTTCCTCTTGTATGCAATGAGCAATGTTGGACTTACCTTGGCAAGTCGAGCGCATCTTGAAACACGGTTGAAGATATCCAGTGAGCTAGCTGCCACTATCACCTTCTTCTTAGCTTCAGGTTATCTGGTCGTGCAGGCACTGTTTGATGTCTCATCAGAACTCTCAGGAGTCTTAATTGGTGAACGTCTTCCTGACATCATCAAGCTACTCGTCTTCCCATTCGTTGCTTTAATAATGGAGATTCTGTTCATTAGGAGAGCTGGAAAAGTACTGCAACCAATGCCTATCGCAGAGCCTCTAGAACAACCTCAAGAAGATGAAGAATTAGATGAGGTGGTCGAGGACCTTACTGATGTGGATGACGTTTACACAGAACCTGAGGATTCTTCTGTTGAGATGGTCGAAGAAGAAGTTGAATCTGAAGAAGATGCGGATTCAGTCGATGATTAGAAGCATTTTGCTTCTGTCATCACGCCTAAGTTGAAAACCGAAGCCTTTTAACATATATTTGATACACCCTCACACAAGTGGTACGGTCAGAAACCCTACCTCTATTCAAAGGAATAATGTTGGAGATACACTAATGGCTAAGTATGAATGCATGGTCTGTGGTTGGATCTATGACGAAGACATCGGGGATCCAGATAGCGGTGTTGCAGCCGGTACAAAATGGGACGACTTGCCCGAGGACTGGGTCTGTCCTATGTGCGGAGCATCCGTCGAAGATTTTGAATTGATAACTATTTGAACAAAAAATCAATTAATAAGGGGTCTCATCTTGAGACTCCTCGTCATTCTTTCCCTTTTTAGATAATCTTGACAAACTACTCTTTCTTGCTTAACTGAAGGCGATCTAAGCACGAATGATAAGAGGGATTGGGAAACAAATTCTTAGAATCGACAGTACCGTATTACCGGTTCTCTCAACATAATCAAGACTGAACAGCGGAGATATTCTATGATCAATCTCCTAGAAATAGGGATTCGAAGAAATAAAAAGAGTCATAAATAAGCTGTCTGCTTTATTTTTCTATTTGCAAGGAGGGAATAATGTGGATCTCTTTGAAAAGATTAAACTAATTATTGAAACGCAGGGGTATAATCCTTTTGACATAGGTAACAAGAAACCAATAGCGACTGGATTATTCCTCACACCTAATGGCGCTATGAGTCTTCATATGGCCTCACTAGACAGGCCAAACGACCACGAATTGATATTACCAGAAGATACCTTTGTGTATGATGCAAAGTTCTCGCCTGATGACTCGTGGTTAGTCGTGCCAATTGATTATAGTGGTAAAGAATTGCATGACCTACATCGGATACCAGTGGGTAGTTCAAAACGTCCTGTACCACTTGAGAAACTGAGTGAACAACCTGGTCGAACTCTGTTTCTAGACTGGAGTCCAGATGGCAGTAATATTGCATGGGCAGTATCACGGCAGAAGACAAACCAAGTGGTAAAACAACCCAACAAGACGGGAAAAGCCGAGTATATCCTGTGGAGTGGTGAAGAGATGGCCTTTCTTGTTCAATGGGAACATCCCGATTATCTCAAACTCACTAAGGCGGATGGTAGAACTAATCAGTATCACGATGTTGTTATAGATCCCAAAACTGGGGAAATTATTTTGACTCTGCCAATTGCTCCTCTGAACTATTACAAAGGTTGTTGGAATCCTAAGAAACCAATCTTTCCCTATGTAAGTTTGGATGATGGTCGATTGTCACTATACGATATGGAATCAAATGAGTCACTACAGTTACCAGAGATAAAAGGTGAGTTAGAGGTAACAGCATGGGATGCAACTGGAGTTCATCTTTTTGTGTCAGCAACTGTAGATGCAAGAGATACCATTTATTCCATTGATGTCGAGTCC
>SDOA01000091.1 GCA_004524595.1 Candidatus Thorarchaeota archaeon
ATCGTAAATAGTGTGCCAAAGGCTACGTATTTGTTTACATCCTCATTCAGATAGACAGCTGAAAGTGGAGCTGTTATCATTGGTGCTGAAGCTACTAGAATTGAAGTGACTGTAGCTCCAACTAATTTGACAGCATAACTATAACCAATTAGACTGAAACCTATACCAAAGAGTCCGGCGATGAGAGCTATACTTGAGATTCGCCTACTTGGCAATTTTCGATTTCCACGTAAGGATATCATAAAAACTGGAATCAAAATAATAGATGCAACAAGTAATCGGAAAAAGTTAGCCTCCGCAGCTTCAGTCGTAATCAATCCCACTTGAAATATAATGTCACCAACTGCCCACGCCAATATAGTAAGAAATGCAAGGGCGAATCCAATTCTTCTATCTCTCGCATTCCATCTTTGAGTTTCATTGGGCATGTCAGATTGCTTTGCTCGTGCAATAAATACAACTCCAATGATTACTGTAAAGGCTCCAATTATCCTCTGTAAGATCACTGGCTCCTCAAGAATAATGGCTGCCATTAGATACACCACAAGAGGATAGCTCATTGTGATTGGAAATGCTCGAGCTACTCCTATCCGTTCTTGACTGAGGAAATACATCGTATCGCCAATTATTATACCAATAATCATTGAGATTCCCAGAGGTAACACTGCCTCTGAAGGAATTGCAAAGTTTACAGAACCTATTGCAGTTGCTGCGAAAAGAAATGATAATGGTAAACTAATCCATATTCTTGTAATTGCTATATCAAGAACACTGATTTCATTGTCAATTTTTCTGTAGATTACATTTGTAACTCCGAAAAGTACAGTAGCTGCAAGTGCACTTAGAATGCCAATGATGTATGGTCCAAGTGAAGTTTGCATATAGTCTGTCTTTGATTTATACCTACTAATAATCTCTGAGTTTTCTATTGAATGGACCATAATGCGTGTCGAATTCTTATATTATTACAACACATCCATGAATATCATAGAATGACCACTAAGATTCTCTCTTTTTTCTCAGACTCTCTATGCATTTACCTGTCTTACATAATTCTGATTCTTAACTAAAATTTCAAGACCTCACGAACTCTATCTTCCAGTTTTTCTGGTTCAACAAGCATTACAAACTCATTTGCTTCCTCTAGAAGAATAATTGCTTTTTCATGGTACTCTTTAGGTACAACTACCAGTACCGGTATGCTATACGCTTTTGCCTGATACAGCAAATCAATCGGTCTAAATCCACTGTATGCATCTAATGATACAGGCATCGGAACCTCTCCGGTATCTTTCTGTTTTCCTCTAGGTGGAAGTAGTTTGTGCAGGTATCCAATGATGAGATGGACTTCACCTGGTTCAATATTTGAAGCAATTTTTCCATGACCATCCCATTGATTTGCCAAAGGAACTGTACAGAATCCTTCAGCAACAATCTTCGATAAGAGTGATGAATCTGTTCCTTCAAAATAACCCACTGTTTTCATTATAATCACCTTGTTACAATACGTAACTTCAATTAATAATCCTTCGATTTGGTACAAATAATAAATTATTGTTAACTCACAATTGGTGTTTCGTATCTGATTCTAAAAATCATTGAATAATTGCTCATTCGATATGCTTATAGTAAGTTGAAAATTGGTCAAAGTCATTAGACACATATTGTGTTACCGAAATCAAGATTGTGGTTGTGTTTATGACAAGTGGTCAGAAAGTCTATCTTCATAAAATAGTGACATTAAATCCTGAAAAATTTTACACGCAGGACTTTGCCTTGGATTTCCTCCTTAAACTTGCTGGTGATAGTGAGAAGAAACGAACATTTCTCACAAAGCTCTACAAAGGTACGCATATACGAAAGCGACATACTGTCATTGACGATTACGATAAGGATCCTACGGAGTATACATTCTATCCCAAGACGCCCACTCTACAACCTGAACCATCTACAGCTGTCAGGAATGATTTATTCATAAAAGAGGCAAAACGGCTCACACTTAAAGCTACAAAGCATCTCCTCGATGACGCTCCTGAATTTGAGAGAGAAAAAGTCACTCATTTAATTACTGTAAGTTGTACAGGTTTTGTAGCACCTGGCTTAGATTTCTATCTTGTACGGGATCTTGGGCTTAGTCCTACTATTCATCGAACAAACATTGGATTCATGGGATGTCAAGGTGCCTTTCCTGCATTGAAGATGGCAAGAGATATTTGTGTGGCAGACTCAGATGCTAGAGTTCTTGTCATTAACGTAGAACTCTGTTCCGTGCACATTCAACAGCAAGAGGAGTTGGATGTACAGGTCTCGAATGCGATCTTTGCAGATGGAATTTCTGCAGCTCTCATCTCATCTCATTATAATGATGTCAAAGGTAACAAATTCATACTAGACAAGTTTGCGACAAGTTTTGCAGCAGATACAGAAAACGATATGGCTTGGAGAATTGGAGATCAGGGTTTTTTGATGAAGCTCTCTGTCTATGTCCCTCAAATCGTTAAAGAGAATATCAAACCGCTCATGGACAACTTATTCGAACATTCTGATATCAAACAAGAAGACATTGACATCTGGGCAATCCATCCAGGTGGTCGTGCAATTCTTGAGCGGTGTCAAGAGGCTTTGGACATTACCAGAGAGGATTTAGACTCTTCTTATCGGGTCATGGAAGAGTATGGTAATATGAGTTCGACAACAATTATGTTCGTACTAGCTGATATTCTAGACCATCCAGCTAAGAAGGGAAATGTTTTCGCCGCGGCATTTGGACCTGGAATTACTGTAGAGGCTGGATTAATGGAGAAGATCATTGATTAGTTCAGACTTCATGTACTCTGTTTTTTTCTATCATAGAGTTTTTTATTGTAGTAGGACTGTGATGTATAGACAGCTCCAATTGGATTATGAGCAAGTACTCTATCTTTGGCTACTAAGCATGTCACGAGAGCTTTCGAATGTTTGATGAAAAGTGAGTCATGTCCCACGCAGAGACCGACAATCACATTAAGTCCTGTTGCTTCAGCATTCAGAATCATTGCTTGCCCTATTGGATTGCAGACACATTCATAGTTGCCAGGTCGTATCTTCTCATCATCCCTAAGACCTATCTCCTCCTTAGGGATACTGCCTGTCTTACAACAGACTGATGTAACATCGAATCCATTGTGTGTGTAAATATCTGCAAGTGTTCTTGCCTCACGTCTCAATCCTACGCAATAAGCAATTCCTAGTTTCTTGATTCCCATTCTTTCAGCAAATTCCATAGTTTCCTGGACGCGTGTCCACTCACAATATCCAATTGCTTCAACTCTTGCTGACTCCTGAGAAACTCTCCTGTTCTTAGGCTCTTTGTACAGACTCCTTGCCTCCGCAAGGACGGTTTTGTGAGACTGCATCGGACAAAATTCATCTGTTGGAAGATCATCAAGGTCCCCAGAATAGCATGCTAGTTTCCCGCAATTCGTACATTTGACCAATATGTCAACCTCATGTTATTCGGGCATGAACTAGTCTAATATTTCTATCCAAAAGAGGTCCATATTTTAGATCCATTCTACGGAATGTGTATCAAGTATTTTTCGCAACCATTGATGACCAAACTCGTAATCTATTGCATAACTACCTTTGTGGTCTTCTACAATTCTATCTTTCTTTGAGAGTATCGTTGGAATATCATCTTGCCTTTTCTTCTCAATTTGAATTATCACATCAGGGTCAATGATGCACGTGGGTTCTCCCAGAGCATTCTCAGTAAAGGTTGGAATATCTAGGATTGGTGTGATATTTAGATGGGTGATTTTATTTTCTGAGAGGTCGATTCTTCCTATTCTCTTGAGTGAGGAAAGCTTACTGAAATCGAATGAGGTCAGATTACAATTCCTCAGACTCAAACTATCTATTGATTCAGTATCTTTGAGAAAATCGAAGTCAACCTGAAATTCCACATCCTCACTGAAGAAATCCGAGACCTCAATAATCTTCAAAGGAACATCACGAGGTAGTTTAATTGAGAATGGTCTTGTGGGGTTCTCTTGCCCCAGTTCGCCAAAATATAGACTCTCTAAATTTGGACAGCCTGAGAGGTCTGAAAGATCTAATTCTGGCATATCTAGAGAATAGAATCCAATTGACTCAAGATTGGGGATTGTTCTAAGCACCTCGAGTCCCTTTAGATTTCGAGTTAGACATGCTATGGTAACCACTCTGAGTTCTGGATGATTTGCCAAGGGTGTGAGGTCAATCTCTTCAATACTCGTTTCTGGATTCACATTGATCTCAAGAGCAACGAGTGCATCGAGTTCTCCTATTCCCTGAAGACTGATGTTTTCGAGTTCGGGTCCCTCCAATAGCTTTAATGTTATTAGATTCTTCAGCTCATTCAAAACTGAGAAATCGAGATTGATAGTTTCCACGACATTGATCTGCAAAATCTGAACCTCTGGTGCAGCTGCCTGGATATCCTCAACAAGCTCCCTATCAAGTGCAGCAGTTATGTCAATTCGAAATAGACCAGCTAAGGACTCTCGTCTTTTTCTTCGCTCAAGTGAGAGTGTTTCAACCATTCAATGTTTGCTCCGAGTTCGAATTTTTCAATTTGAGTATAAGGATATCTACACGATTCATAATAAATTGAGATTTATGTACAAATCGTTCCAATTGGCTTGTGAGAGATGACTCTAATTTCTTCATAGACCTCATACATCTTTAAAGTGGACTTTTGGAGGGGACGATTGAGAATTCCTTTTTCTCTCATTTCCATGCTTCATCAGTGGCGGGAAGTGTATCCTTTGGAGGTTCTGACTTCTCGTACTTCTTCACTATCTCAACCACCTCAGGAATCCAATCGAGCCCTAGCTTCTTGACCTTCTCCATGGTCGGGACACCGTTTCGTGTCCAACCTCTTCGCTTGTAAGCAGCATCTGTCAGTAATCTATACCGTTCTTCTCTTATCTCACGGAGCCTCTTGTTCTTCTCAGTTGTTGACATACTGCTGATATCAACACCAGCCTCTTTCAACTGCTCATCATATCGTTCCTGACGGGACTCGTACTCCCAGTCAGTGACCGGTCCAGCGCTTCTGTAAGGGATGAAGGAGTCATGGAGTCTCAGACCCTTACCCTGCCTGATATTGAAGATACGCTGGAAATTATAGACCTTCTCTGACATCTTGACAAGATCTTCACCCTTCGTCGGTCGTCCAGTCATCGCCTCGAAGAACCGTGCATAGAAGGCAACATGTCCTGGCACCTTGGCTGGTTCATCAGTCTGCGCGTTGTCTGCAGGGACGACGTCATTCCAGGGTAGTTTGCACAGTCCATTCAATCCAAACCATGTTCGCCAGTTGGGGAAGTAGTGGAGTGCTTCTGCCTTCTGTTCAAAAGTTGGCATGTAGTTGTGAACTTGGTCGAGGAAGATGAGCCAAGCCTCATCGTGTTGTGGTCCCTTCAGAGTGAGACCATAACCACCCTGTTGTGCAAGGCTCTCTTTGGTCACATACTCGCTATACTCGAGACCTTTATGCTCCATTCCAATGTCTTGCATCAGACCGGAGTCAACACCGAATTTACTACCAAAGTATCCCTTGAGGTAGTGCACACCTTTGCCGAAGTGCTCACCTCCAAAGCCCTTTCCTTCGGCCATCCCGTGAAGGACGGCTAGAGCCTCCTCAGCCGCTCCCCATTTGAGAGCGTGACCACCAGTGGCCTTCTCATCAATGTGACCTCCTTCAAAGAGTTCCATAACGAATCCCATGGTTGTCCCGAAAGAAATTGTATCTATTCCGTAAGCATCACAATAGAAGTTCAGCTCTGCAACGTAATGAGGGTCAAAAACACCAATATTCGAACCACATCCAGCTATGGTCTCGTATTCTGGTCCATCTACAACGACCTTTTTATTTTTGAAAGGACCTGTCTTAGGGACAAATCCTTCAATACAGTGTGAGCAGTTAATAGCACATGGTCTCCAGCAGCCATCCCAACCCTTTCCGGCATTGGTGAAGATTTTCTCCCATACATCACCAAAGAGTGCTTTTGCTTCAGGGTCACTTCCTGTTCTAAAATTCCGAGTAGGTAGAAGGTCAAATTCGTCCATAATTGATGGGAGATGCCCTGTTCCAATGACCCTCATCCTGTTCTGTTTGGGGTCCAGTTGTAGTATCTCACCAGAATGGTCACGACCTACTGATTTCACCTCATCCATGTCTGCAGGATTGTTCAGGTCCAATGTTATCTTTTCAAATTTTATGGCAATTGCTTTGATTTTCTTGTTTCTAAAGACAGTGCCAATGCCACCTCTACCAGCCTGTTTGTAACGAGGAAGGTCACGTCTCATGTCCCACCAGGAGAAGTTTAAACACCCCATCCATGCATGTTCCGCAGCAGGACCTGCAGTCACAACGGACATATCTTTTCCTTCTGTTTCCGTATGACGTTCTGATAGGACGCGCGTGATCTCATAGGCAGTATCTGGAAGGTCACTAGCATCATGGATTTGAACTAGACCTTTGTCCCCATCAATGAAGATGTAGATGTCTTTCTCTGCCTTTCCCTGAATCTCCATTGCATCAAAACCAGAGAATTTTAAATTTGGTCCAGCATATCCTCCTACATTGGAGTCGATGGGAATTCCAGTCGTTGGTGAGATTGAAGTTACAATACTCTTACCAGCTCCTGGATATTGGGTGACTCCTCCCAGAGGACCTGTAGCAATGCAAATCTCATTCTCAGGATCATCCCACTTTACAATCCTATCCTTTGGAAGGCTATTCCACATCAACCAGAGGTCAAAACCCTTGCCACCAGTGAAGGTCTCTTTCATCTTCTCATCGACTGGTTTGATCTTGATTGTATTGTCTGAGATGTTGATGTAGAGGGTCTGATTTGCGTACCCCTTCTCGATTATCGGAACTGTGTATTTGAACTCCTTGAGTGGCAACTATCTTCACCATCCATCATATTACATAGGTAACTGAACTGCAGATGCACCTGAGCTGGTCATGCATTTGAGTCTTACCTTAGCCGACATGTTTGATGATGCATTTGGGAACCATGTCATGATTATAGTAGGTAAAAAGGCAAAATAACCTTAGACTTCAGGACGCACAAATCGTACTTGCTCTTCTTCCCAACGCTCTTTTCTTATCCTGTTCCAATTGTCAAAGTCAGGGATATAATTACGAATGATGTCAATAGTGAATCGCCCTCTATATGCATGACTGGGACAAAATATCCTTCTTTTATTTCCATAGAACTCTGCCTGGGTTATCTCATTTTCTTCTAATACTAGGTCAATGAATTCAATGTGTTGCCACTCAATAGCCTCTGGACTTCCCCAGATGTACCTCACAATACCGATTGGGCTGATGATTAATCTCTCATCAAATTTCAAAAAACTATGAAAGAGTAAAATGAGAAGTACAATGGCTATGATAACGTAGAAGAATCCATAGGAGTTCTGTGACATAGCAGAAAACAGCAATACTATCGGTGTAATAAACAAAATCAGTTGTACCTTAATGTTGTTAGTCATTCTAGTTAATCTACTAGAATCTTTAATCCATACGCACTTCGGATCATCAATTATCAGTTCATAAAGTTCATCATCAGATCGCGATGTAATGTGTTCTTGTGTTTGTTCTGCATCATAATCCTGTTCACCAATCCATTCGAAAAGTAGTAAATCCTCGATTTTCTCCTTAGCTTCAGTCCTACTCATATCAGGCCTCGCATAAAATATATCGGCATCAGTAGTATCATTGATGTCCTCAAATAAGTGCCATGCTTCAATCCCCCCTAGTTTCTCGCTGACAACTTCAAGGGTCAATTGACGAGCAAAGAAAGAGCTTCTTGTACCAAGTCTTTCCATTCCACATCTAAGAAGGATGTAGTCTATCTTTCCGTGCTTAAGTTTGACTTCAACTATTTCTATCTGATCCCATGTCATTGCTCCAGTTACCCATTTTGTTTCGTTGGCTATTCCCAAATTGCTGACATATAATTTGAAATAATTGTGGGACCAGTTAAGGTATGAAAGGATTGCATAGAGTATTACTGCAAGAATAGAAACAAATGCAATTGTGAACCATGAGATGTAATTCCAATCTAGAACTAGAGCAATAATTATGATTAGTATTGAGATGATTATTACGATACGTCTCGACCAAACTATCTTTTCTTGACTGAAACTACTAGTTCCATATACTATGACATCTGGAGTATTCTTGACTCTATCCATCAATTCTTCCTGATTATTCATACTCTGTGACACTTTAAGCTACCACTGATTGTTACTCAGTTTTGAAACGTATAATCCTTTTTCATATTGGTTCCATGTTAAATTAATCTGTAACTCGAAGAATAGTTAGAATATTGTTTTAACTCTGTAATATTGGACAGACATTTGCGCTGTCATGAACAACAAGAATACGTGACTTTTTCCCTTTAACTCGAAGGGCTTCATCCATTGCTTTCTGCAGATTTTCAAATCCTCTGATGAACATCTTATGTAGCTGTTCGAGCGGTAACTTCGTTACCATCCAGAGTTCTTTGTCTTTTAGAAACGTTGGAATTGATCCCACTTTGTGCCAACCAAGCTGATAGTGATTCTTGATCTCCTCAAATTTCTCTGCCAATGCCTCTGGTGTTTCTGATGATTGAAGCATGGATGCATAGTCATCAGGTCCTATGCCATCATAACATGAGGCAACAAGAATCATAATTCCTCCTGGTTTGAGAGTGAGTAGACAATTCTCGAATCCTTTTTGAGCTTGGTAGAGATTCTGATCGAGTGGCGCGTGAACGACAGAAACCAGGATATCTGGGGGTTCCGTAACTGGTGGTGCATATACCTTCTTTGCAAGTTCTGCACCTTCATAGAGCAGTTCGAACAGGTCTCCTGCAAAAGATCCCACTATCTTGTTTTCCCCATCAAGGATTACATTTATACCAAAGACTGGGTGTTTATCTGTCACAAATCGGACAGCTTCTTCGAAATCTTCATGCAAAGGATTTCCTTTCAATTGAAGTATTTTGGATTCGTCAAGAAGTGCCAATGAATGATTTGCTTCGATACTCTCATAGGCTGATATGCCAGGGAGAAAGCTCTTACGACCACCTGTAAAACCTGCAAAATAATGTGGTTCGATAGAATTGATGGTAATGATCGCGTCATAGTCATTGATTATTTTGTTAATACGAACCTTAGTCTCACGACTTGTCACGCCTAGTGTGATGAAATTACTCTCAGCTTTTGAATTATGAAAAACAAGAATATCGCGTAGTTCCGAATAAAACTCGCCAAGAATGAGTTCTTTGAGATCATCTTCAGAAGGCAAGGGATGAGTTCCACTTGCAACAATAATTCCAATCTTCTTCTCAGCAAGAACTGGTAAGATATGTTTCAGAATCTTAGGGGTGGGCGTAGATCTTGCGTGGTCGTTGACAATGATAAGGATTGATTCATAATCCTGAATGAACCTTTCAAAATTCGGAGATGATACTGGATTATTCAGAGACTCCATTATAATCTCACTCTCGCTCTTCTCTGAATCAAGAGAAAGAGGTTCTAGTATCTCAACGCTAGATGTATCAAGAATCTCAGCTTGAATCTCAGAATTATCATAATATACTCGAAGTTTCATTGGATATCTTCTCTCTTGATTCCTTTTCAATATATAAGCAGAGCCATTGAGCAATTATGTACCAACAACCACTAACCAGATACCAACAATGGTAGCAATAGTGCCGATTATTCCTCTCCAAGTAATTCGTTCTTTCAAATAAAATACTGAAACGGGAAGTGCAAATAAAGGCGCAGTAGAACCAATAACTGCACCGATTGTTGCTCCAACTAGCTTGATTGATGCGACATATAGTAACGATGCAAGTCCCATACCAAAAAATCCGGCAATGGCAACTACTTTCATAGCTCTCTTAGATAATGGTTGAATACGGCTCTTTACTGAGAGTGAGAAAATTGGTATCATAGCTAATGATCCAATTGACAATCTGAATAAGTTTGCATCAATCGGATCAATGTCCTTAACGCCTATTTCCATATAGATAGTAGCAAATGCGAACATAATGGATGAAGCGATTGCTAAAGCTAATCCTTTCCAATCATGTGTTTTTTTCTCTTCGTCTTTTTTCTCATTTGAGAGTTCTTTGGAGACAAGTATCACTCCAATGACAGCGAGGGATATTCCTGTAATTGTGGTGAATTGAAGAATCTCATTCAATAGAACTAAAGCAAGCAAATAGGTTATGATTGGATAAGTATTGGATATTGGGAACGCCTTTGAAACCCCAATTCTCTCCTGACTCGAGAGATATACTGCATCACCAAAAGCTCCTCCTAAGAGAACAGAAATAGCAAGAGGCAACAAGACAGATCCAGGAAGTAGAAATTCATGGACTCTCCATGGCACAATGACTAGAACTAACATAAGTGGAACGGACACCCACATTTTAATAGAATTAGATACAAGTGCTCCAACACCCTCACTTTGACTTCGAATAAGAACATTTTGAAAAGCAAATAGAGCTGAACTGATTAGACCAAGAATTATTCCAAAAATAAGGTCTGACATTGAATGATATACCTCTTGTTTTTTTTTTGTTGTTTTCGAATCAGAAGGAAAACTATTTCCATCTCAGAAATGAAAATTATGAGTTATTGGGTTCCAATTCGTAATTTATTTGATTTTCTTGCTAATCCCGAATTAATAAATAGTGGTTTAGACTCTCCTTTAAGATACTTGTAGGTAATTCGCTTACAAGGAGGAAAGAGAAATGTCTGAAGAACGCGTGAGAGAGAGAGCCCCCATGGGTTATGGTGGGGCAAGTATCGCATTCATAGCAGTATACGGTGCGATCAATGGAGCATTAGCTCTTGTGCCCATCTTTCCATACTTTGGAGGTGGAGGATTCATTCCACTATCTGTGATCTTCACAGCAATTGGTCCTCTTGTATTAGGCCCAATCGGAGGAATTCTCGCAGCCATACTTGGAGGCTTTATTGGTATGTTCGTAAGCCCGGCTATGTTTCCGTTGGGATTGCTTGATGTTTTATTGACAGGCATATTACCAGCTCTATTTGTAGCCCTTATGATAAATACCGACAATACGTTAGACTGGATTCTGTCTTTGCTAGCTGTAATCATCACGGGAGTGATGTTCTTAATATTCCCATATGTATGGCCAACCATAGCAGGTGAAACTCCTGATACGATATACTTCTTATCAACATTGATTTTCTGGGTACCTTGGCTCATTATTTTATTGACGCCACTTGGGAAATCATGGATCCCAGCATGGGCTCGTGGTGATGACCCGAAGAAGAAGTACATTGGAGTATTTCTTGCAGTATTTATGGGTATTGAGATATTCTACTACTGGTGGGCTGCTCCCTACTGGTACATCTTCAATTACCCCGTTTTACTTGCATTGGGGGCTAATTTTGGATACATGTGGTGGTGGCCAATCCTCTGTATCATTACTACCCTCATTGCGATTCCAGTTATTGAAGCATTGAAGAAGAGCGGTCTTCCAAGAATTCCCAGAGCTATATGGTAATATCAAGCGACACTGGTTTATTGCAAACCAGTGTTTCTTCTTTTTTTCTGTCGAATTTATAAATTAAATAGTAGTAATGTATAAACGAGTAGCCCTTTTCTAAGCTAAATCATTATGCATCCATCTCTCTTATTTATTCATTCTACGATTAATGGTTTATTGATAGGTTACAATAGAGTTCAGTCGGCAAGTTACATTTAGAATGATTTTTTATTGTATAACAAAACAAATTTAACCTACCTATGAGAAGAGCCTTTTTCGAAGCCTGATTATTATGTCTGAAAACAGTATTCAAATATCTAATCTGACCTTCACTTATGAACGCGGGCCTCTTGCACTTCAAGATATCTCATTCTCAGTACAAAAGGGAGAAATTGTGGGCATATTGGGTGCAAATGGTGCAGGAAAGACAACACTTTGTTTTCATCTAAATGGAATCATTCCAACTGTATACGCTGGTATTGAGAAGGGCACAATTACTATGTGCGGCTTAGACCCTTGGGAGACTCCCATTATTGAGCTCTCACAAAAGGCGAGTATGGTTCTTCAAGACCCTGAAACACAATTCACAACAACTGATGTACAATCTGAGCTATACTTCGGCCCATCAAATCTAGGTGTAGAAAGAAACGAGATTATTAGAAGAGCGATATGGGCTGCAGAAGTCTGTGGTATTGGCGGACTAGAGGAACGAAAACCACAGGAACTCAGTGGAGGGCAAAAGCAACGTGTAGCGCTTGCTGCTGGATTGACCATGCTTCCAGAGGTTCTTATTCTTGATGAGCCCACGAGTCAGCTAGATCCTGTTGGCACAACGGAAGTATTCAATGTAGTAAATGAACTAGCTAGCAAGCAAGATATGACAATCGTGATAACAAGTCACAAGACAGATGAAGTTGCTAGACTTGCAGATAAAGTGCTAGTTCTTAGAGATGGAAAAATGGTCACTTTTGGAACTCCTCGAGAGGTATTCTCCCAAGCTGAGTTACTAAATGAAGTTGGAGTAAATCCACCTGCTGCAGCAAGTTTGGCTGTTGCACTCTCCAAGAGGATTCCCGGTTTTGAGGCTAAGTATCAAAAAACCAGTGGTATTCCACTCACAGTTCCTGAGTGTTATGATATAATAAAACAGCAAATTGACGAAGGCTTTCTGAAAATCGAGTGGCACGAACCAAGTCCAGCTCCTACAAAAGGGACAGAAACAGTGATAGCGGTCGAAAATGTCACTTTTACGTACCCTGCCAGAATTCCAGTCACTGCACTTAGAGATGTTTCTATTAAAATCAACAAGGGTGAGTTTGTTGCAATAATTGGTCAAAATGGAAGTGGAAAGACTACTCTGGTCAAACATTTCTTAGGACTCCTCGAAGCTACTGAAGGTACAATCAAGATAGACGGTGAAAATGTCAGAGAGCTAACCATAGGAAGTATCGCAAAAAGCGTAGCCTTAATCCTTCAAAATCCTGACTATCAGTTATTCTCTATTAGTGTGCAAAAAGAGCTTGAATTTGGTCTTAGAAACCTTGGACTTCCCGAAGATGTAATTAAAGAACGAGTAGACAAAGCACTAAAAGAGGTTGGTCTAGAAGAAATACGCGATATATTTCCATTTAGATTAAGTTTTGGTGACCGTAGGAAGGTTGCAGCGGCTGCTGGTATTGCAATGGATCCAAATATTCTCATTCTGGACGAACCAACTACTGCACAAGACTATATTGGACGACATGTTCTTTGTCAAATTGCCACTCGAATGCGTGACCAAGGTAAAACAATAGTCATGATATCGCACGATATGGATCTTGTTGCTCAATATGCTGACCGTCTTATTGTTATGGCTGAAGGCCGTATCCTTGCTGATGGACCAAAACGACAGATATTCGACATGAAGGATGAGCTTGACAAAGCCTTCTTGAAACCACCTCAAGTTACCCAGTTATCTCAATTATTACGTGATTATGGAATTCGCGAAAATCTGGTTACAGTAGAAGAGCTAGCTAATTGCTTCAAATCAGGAGGTGGTATTTAAATGGCTTTTGAATATGTAAAAAAAGATACGCCAATCGATCGAATGAATCCTCTTGTAAAACTACTCTATATGGCATTTGCTTTGCTGTTCGTAGTGCAATGTACACGAATTGATACTATCAGTATTCTATTGACATGGATTCTCATTGCATCAATGTGGTGGATTGTTGGTAAGGTTGAACTAAGAAGTCTTGGATTCTTACTCAAACTTCTTAGTTTTCTATTTGTATTTCTCTTCTTAGTCCAAGGCTTGACTTATAGATTTGGAGACCAAACTGTGGTTCTCAAACTTTTTGATTTTCCATATGGTGGAGGTTCAGTCAATTATGGCGAAATCACTGTTGGAGGAATAATGTATGGGCTTGTCATAGCATTGCGGGTTGTTGCTGTTGTCATGGTGATTCCTATTTTTACCATGACATCTCCAATGAGTAAAATCAGTGCATCTCTGGCTAAAATACGTGTTCCTCAGAAAATCATCTTTATGTTCATCACAGCTATGAGATTTGTTCCTCTTGTACAAGAGAGTATGAATAATATTATCGAGGCTCAAAAGATACGTGGATTTGATCTTGAATCAGCTAGCATGTACCAGAAACTCCGCAGAGCATATATTCCAATTATTACTCCACTCCTGTTGTTGATGTTCAGACGGGCTATGGATCTTGAAGTTGCTATAAATGCTCGGGCTTTTGGAGCAAAGAAAGAAAGGACAGATGTAGAAGATATCTCCTTTAAAGCAAGAGACTATCTCGGTTTTCTAATTATAATATCATCATTTTTGTTGTGTATGTATCTACTCTACTTTGATCCAACTCTAATAACATGGAATATTCTTCTTATGGTTGTAAATGTGGTTGCTACAACTATTGGAAGTGTGTCAGCTACAATAGGGCTTACTGATTTGATTCTTAATATGAATTCAGCACTTCTTGGAATTCCAGTCATCAATGTTATTGGTGGATTCTTCAATCAAAATCTTCTAGCTGGTTATGGTGCTATCATAGCTATTTTATTGATTGCCTATATTCTCTATCGCTTGATTAGAAGAAGAATGAGGAAGAAGAAAAGAGTCAAGAAATAGGAGCCTATTATAAATGTCCGAAGTCAATGAGCTTCTCAAAGCAGTTGTTGGTGAGAATAATATTATTACTGCAAAAGTGGATCGAGTAGCATATGCAAGAGACCTGACACCATATTTTTCGATGCCTGATTTAATTGTATTTCCTGAGTCAAAAGAACATGTCATTGAAATTTTGAAGATTGCATTTGAGCACAAAACACCAGTTACACCTCGAGGTGGTGGAGCATCATTTCAGGGTTCTTCTCTACCAGTACGTGGTGGAATCATCTTAGACATGAGTCGTATGAATCGGATTTTGGAGATCAGCAAAGATGATATGATTGCGATAGTCCAGCCAGGAGTTAGATATGAAACATTTGAGCATAAACTAGGCAAACTTGGTCTGACATTTCCTCATGATGTCGGAAGTCATGATGCTGCCACAATAGGTGGGATTCTAGCGTCTGACTCAAATGGCCATCATGCATACAAACATGGTAGAGTCAGTCCTTGGATTCAAGCAATGGAAGTAATCCTTGTAGATGGTACTGTCTTAAACCTTGGAACTAGAGCTCCGCGCTATAATATGGGTTTCAATCTCTCAGCACTGATTTCAGGTTCTGAAGGAACTTTGGGGATAATAACTGAGGCTACACTTCGTCTTGCTCCTAAGCTTAACTATGATGCTACTGTTGGAGCGTTTTTCAGGAATTTGGATGACCTTATGAAAGCCTCTCATGCAATTACGATGTCAGGAGTTGATTGTGGCACTCTTGAGGCTACAGATGGATACACTGTGAATACAATAAGTGATGTCATGAATCTTGGTTTCCCAAAATGTGAAGGTAATTTTGTTGGAGATGTTCAGGGATTTAGCGAAGAAGATTTGCAGCTTAAACTTGTGACAATTAAAAAGATACTAGAAACACATGGTGGTGAGAATGTCATCATCGCTCGAGATGAAGCCACCACAAAGATTCTCTGGGCACCTCGTATGGAAATCGATGTTGCTATTATGAAGATTCATCCTGGATATAGAGAGATAGGATTTGCAGCTGCAGACCCTTGTGTACCTCTATCCAAGATGGCAGAAGCGATGAGAGAGATAGGAAAAATAATTCGGTCAAAAGGAATTCTTGCAGCAGTCTTTTGTCACACAGGAATTGGGATTATTCACCCTGCAGTTTTATTCGACCCGATGAATCGAGAACATTGGATTGGTGTGAAAGAAGCAGAAAAAGAGATTATCGATTATGTTGAACATATTGGTGGAGTTGCGACTGCTGAGCATGGCTTTGGGTATGTCAAGAATATCTATGTGCGAAGAGCAGTGGGTGATACCAAACTGAAACTTGATCAAAAGATAAAACGCATTTTTGACCCAAGTAATATTCTGAATCCCGGAAAACTTGGATTAGATACTGATGCCCGTGACGTTGACATCGAGTTTATGCACGAAGCTTATGTTTCTGATGATGAAATCTGGGGTGATAAGCATTGAGTCTTGAAGAATTCAGACACATCATTCTTGAGTGTGTAAGTTGCGGGTTATGTCAATCTAATTGTCCTATTTACAAACAGACAAATCTTGAATCTAACAGTGCAAAAGGAAAGATGTCTATTTTATATGCTCTTCTAAGAGGATGGTTGGACTGGGATGAAGTTGCTGAAAGAATGTACGAGTGTACCACCTGTAAGAACTGCCAAGCCACTTGTCTGTCAGGACTGGATATCGCATCAGTTATTGAAGCGGCAAGAGCTGAACTAGTAAAACGTGGTCATGGTAATATGGTTTCTGAAGAGTTAGCCAAGAATCTCCGTGAAACTCACAATCCCTTTGGTGAGAATCCAAAAGAACGTGAACGACTTAAGCGTCTTGCGGAGGCATAATTCAGATGTTGGTATATTTTGCAGGTTGTATGGCGACTTATAGATTGCCTAGTATTGCAGAAGCAACAATCAAGGTGCTCCGTCATGCTGGACTGGAGTTCAAAATGCTTGGCGAGGATGAATGGTGTTGTGGTAGTGTGACTTTCAGAACTGGTTTCATTGATGAAGGAAAAAGAATGGCAAGACACAATATGGATGCACTGAAGAATATAGGTGCAACAAGAGTTGTTACTGCATGTGCAGGTTGTTTTAGAACACTTAGTATGGATTATCCTACGTTGTTAGAAGAAGAACTACCCTTTGAGGTCGTACATTTTCCTACACTTCTCAAAGAGCTTATTGAAGAAAATAGATTGACCTTCCCTGATGGAGAAAAGATTGCTGTTACATACCATGACCCCTGTCACATAGGTAGGCATATGGGATTATATGACGATCCCAGAGACACCCTTCGAAAAATACCTCAAGTAGACCTCGTTGAAATGCATAAGAGTCGAGAAACAGCTTCATGTTGTGGTGCTGGAGGTGGTGTGAGATCTACTCACCGCGACCTTGCAAGAGGTGCTGCTGAAATTCGGATAGATGAGGCGGAAGAAACAGGTGCTTCAGTATTGACAACTGCATGTCCATTTTGTACATTTAATCTTAGAGAAGGAATAGAGAAAAATAATAA
>SDOA01000207.1 GCA_004524595.1 Candidatus Thorarchaeota archaeon
CCATTTACTGGGAAATATGTGAACCACAAAGAGAACGGGGTCTATGTGTGTGCAGGATGTAACAACGAGTTATTCTCATCTAAGACAAAATATGATTCTCGAAGTGGATGGCCAAGTTTCTGGGATCAATTCTCCGAGGAGAGTGTTGAGAGAAGGATTGACAAGAGTCATGGAATGAATAGGATTGAGATAGTCTGCAAGAAATGTGGCGGTCATCTGGGGCATGTCTTTGATGATGGACCAAATCCGACAGGTCTCAGATATTGCATCAATTCGCTAGCACTCGATTTCAAACCCGAGGATACAGAATAGGTACGATAATTGGCGTATTCCAGTATTCTTTTTTATCAGCCTGGATGACTCTATTGGAAGTTGATGGACATTATGACTGAACCTTGGGAGAATGAAAAGAGAATCGTTGAAAGTACGAAGGAACCTATTACCAAGAAGAGATTACTCAAGGATCTATATACTGCAGGTGTAAGACCGGGTGATACTATAATTGTCCATGCATCAATGAAGAGCATTGGATGGATTGTTGGTGGAGCTGTGACAGTTATCGAAGCATTAATGGAAGCAGTGACTAAAGAAGGGACTCTGGTCATGCCCACACAGTCTACAGATAATGGCGAACCTTCACAATGGGTGGCTCCTCCAGTACCTGAAGATTGGTGGGATATCATCCGTAAAGAGATGCCTCCATACAATCCAGCGACAACACCCACGAGAAAGATGGGAATCATTGCTGAAACATTCCGGAAATATCTTGAAGTTTATCGGAGCGCACACCCCCAAGCCTCGTTTGCAGCATGGGGCAAGAATGCACACCATGTTATTCAGATTCATCCTATAGACGATGTCTTCGGAAAAAATAGTCCCTTGGGTAGATTATATGATTTGAACGCTAAAATCCTGCTCATTGGGATTGGATACAATGCTAACACATCATTGCACCATGCTGAATTTAGAGCAAATCTGCCAAACATGCCAAGGAAGACAATGGGTGCGGCTATTCTTGAAGATGGCAAGAGAGTATGGGCAACTTGGGAGCAATTTGATTATAATGATGATGATTTTCCTGAAATTGCTGAGACTTTCGAAAAAACAAAAGGATATTCAGCTGTCCATATTGGACAAGCAGAGAGTCACACATTTTCAATGGTGGAACTCGTCAATTTTGCAATAGAGTGGATACAGAAAAATCGCGATTAGAATGAACTAATGATTAGTTCGCGAGCTAGGAAAGAGCCTTGTGAAGGTCAGCACGGAACTTTTCTTCATCTTCAGCGATTCTACTTTTGATTGCTTTCCATGTAGTAGGACAATCTTTGTATTTCACGCCCACCATCTTGTGAATCTTACAGTCAATCTCTTTCTTGTTTTCTGGAGTCACCTCAACTCCAATTTGTGAAAAAATGAGTTTCATATGTCTAAAATAGCATGTCAAGAGTATCACCGATGAACCATCTATAGTATGCCATGTGGAGAAACGCTTAACAAATTTTGCCCTAAGTCATCTTTTTTATAGTTAATTTTTCATGGTATTACTATTGGAGGTCCGGACATGAAGTATCGACGAGTTGGAAAAAGTGGCCTAAAAATAAGTGAGATCTCATTGGGTTCCTGGTTGACCTATGGTGGATCGGTTGAGAATCAGATAGCAAAGGAATGTATGAACACTGCTATAGACAATGGGATTAATTTCATCGACTCTGCAGAGATCTATGCCAAAGGTAAGGCAGAGGAGGTTATTGGTGAATGGCTCAAAGAAGAAACAGTTGACAGAAAGAAGCTAGTGATATCCAGTAAGGTCTTCTGGCCAATGAGTGAAGATATCAATGACTGGGGAAATAGTAGAAAGAATATTACGAGTGCGATTGAAGGTACACTGAATCGCCTAGATCTTGACTACATTGACATCTACTACTTGCACAGGTATGACCACATAACTCCTGTGAGAGAGACCGTAGAGGTCATGGATAATCTGGTCAGGTCGGGAAAGATATTGTACTGGGGCACATCAGTCTGGACTGCAGCACAGCTCGAACGTGTGAATGCAGTAGCAAAAGAACACCACATGCATCAGCCAATCGTGGAACAACCGCGATACAATATGTTCTCACGACATATTGAGGTGGAAATATTGCACGTGGGGAAGACTCATGGTATGGGATTCACTGTCTGGAGCCCACTGGCACAGGGTCTCTTGACTGGAAAATATAATGATGGCATTCCAGAGGGAAGCAGAGGGGCAACCTCAGAGATTATGAAAGGTGACCTCACACCTGAGAATATTACCAAAGTAAAGAAACTTGGTGAGATAGCTACGAGCCTTGACATAACGACAAGCCAGTTAGCATTGGCATGGATTCTAAGGAGACCAGAGATATCTGCGGCCATCATTGGAGCCACAAAGTCGCAGCATGTTATCGAGAGCGTAGGTGCTTCAGAGATTGTACTCTCGCGGGATACGCTCGAGCAGATTGAGGAGATACTGGATAACAGACCTGAATGGCCATCCACATATGCACCAAACATCTACTATGAAGATAGAATGCGCTGATTGCGTCTTTCAAAAGAGAGTTGGATTGGCAATGGAAAGAATTCAAAGAGGATTAGTTATTCTCTGCCAATCCAGCTGTTCATCTATATCTTGGTGAGGAAAGCCTACATACAAGAGGAAATTAACACCTAATGGATGTGATAGAAATTTGAGCGTATTATCTGAACTCAAGACCTGGTCTTGGATAGTGAAGATCTGGATACCGTTATACTCGTTACTCCTTATTATTGGAGTCGTTATTGGAACATATTTTGAACCGGAATTCTATTGGTCAGTCGTGGTTTTTGGAGTTCCACTTGTTGTCATACCTAGGACATACAAGAATCTGGTTGGAGGTGGTTGTAGTTTGAGATTTCAGATGTGTGCGTTGGTCAAGGGGATGCTTGCGGGATTTGTATTTCTTTTTCTCTCGCTTCTTACGGATTCGCTCATCTGGCAGACATTGAGTTTAGTAGTTGGATGGAGTCCCCTCTCACTTGGCATATCGCAAGATACCTATTTCATCTGGTTCTTCAGTGGCGTAATTGGAGGATTTGCTGCACGAGTTATCGAAGTCAAAGGGCGGACAAATCCTGTAAAGATAACTATCGCTGGATTCGAATAATTAAAAGGTCATGATTTGAAGCCGATTGCTCATTACATAGCTGAATGAATCATCTTGAGAGTCCTGCAATGGCCAGTTCAACACAAGAACAACCGCATTGGAATCAACTTCGAGAGAGAGGTACGACCATCAATATGGTTGAATGGGAGTGTCATTGGAAGGTGGGAGTTGAACGATGATGAGAATCAAAAGAAGGTTGTAATGAGCCTGTATGAAAAAGTCAACAAATCACAATCAGAGGGCATAGAAGACTCCCGAACGAAACAAGAAGACTTTGTTGACCTCTCCCTGCTCCCAATATCAAGAAGTTAAGGTAACCACTCAAAATCATGATGTGATATCTGGAGGACACGGAATACAAATATACTGATTTGTGTATGATAATAGTACTATCCGGAGTTGATATTAATGGGAAAGGCTCTAGCTTTACTTGGTCTCCTACTAATGATAGTAGGAATTCTACCTCTAATCTTACCAATGATTGGATTCGATGCATATGCTGCTTACTTCTTCTTAGGGATTTTCAGCCTAGATCTTGCAGGATACATTTTCTCTGAGCTCATGCTTATCCTAATTGGAGTTGGCTTTTTGCTTCTCGTCATTGGAGCATTGAAATAATCAATGCAAAGAAAAAAAGAAGAAGACGTGGGGAGTCTATTCTCCCCTCGTTGATTTATTTCAGTTCGAGATCTAATTGATACCTGCTTTTGTAGCAGCTTTCATAATTAGAAATATCACGAAAGCAACAATAATGAAAGTCAGTAGCTGACCAAGAAACTCGCCAATTCTTAGAACGCCTATGGTAATACTCTCCCAGGGTGTATCGGCTGGAAGGAACAGTTCAACAATAGGCATAATCAGGGTATTGACAAGAGCTTGTACTAATGCGGCCAGCTGCAAGCCCAAAATAAAGGCTACTGCCAGTCCAAGGACCTTATACTTGGATAGAAAATCCTTGAACTCGTTCAACAGACCTTCAGGCGGCGGAGGCTTAGGCGGCGGAGTAAGAAGTTTCCTAATTTCTCGAAGTTCTTC
>SDOA01000092.1 GCA_004524595.1 Candidatus Thorarchaeota archaeon
GATGGAATGGCACTCGCTTGGGCTGTTGCAGAACGAATTATCCAGATGAAGACACGAACACTTTTCGCAACACACTTTCACCAACTTACAGATATGGCATCCCAGTTTCATGGTGTAAAAAATGTGCATACACTAGCAAAAGAATCGGGGAATACTATTATTTTTCTGCACAAAGTTGTTGATGGTGGAACTGACAAGAGTTATGGCATTCATGTAGCAGCATTAGCTGGAGTTCCCGAACCAATTGTAAAGCGAGCAAACCAGATCCTTCAGAAGATTGAGTCAGAAAATCGAGTGGCAGTTGGAGAATCTATCCCAGATTTTAAAGCAACCGAACAAGTAAGCCTTGAATCATTAGTCATCGAAGATCCGTTGGTAGAGAAACTACGACAAATGGACCTTGAGAGAACAACACCTATTGATGCTTTATTAGAATTGAAGGAGATGCAAGAAGAGGCTAAACGTAGGAAAGACTAGTCTTCGAAATCATAATTAAAGTACTCGTTAAATTCATTCACCTGCTTCAGTATTTTAAGTTGTGGACTCGTTAGTTCTTCTAAGCTCATTCTCAAGTTCCTCAATATTGACTCTAGGTTCAATATTCTTCGTAATAAGAACCATCAGAATTATGATGTTCAAGATAATTGCCCCCACTATAAGTGGAACCCCTGCAAAAAGTGAATAGATATATCCAGAGAAAATTGGTGCAATTGTGCCAACAAGTAATACAAGAAGAGCGGATAATCCCAACATTTTTCCAAGATCCTCACGTGGAAGGGATTTCTGGATATAGGCATTGATGACGGTTCCCCAAAGATTATCATTTGTCGTCTTCATCGCGGTAGCAATGAATGCTAATGATAAGATTACACCAAGACCAGGATAGAGATTATCCAGAGCTGTAACCCATCCTTGCGGTGCGATATATTTCACATATTGTGCAATAATTAGAAGACTGAGTGCAAGAGGCATGACTGAATAGACGGCAATTGTGACTCTCTTTCCGCCATGTTTATCGAATCTACGGCCTAGTAAAAGAGTCAGGGGGACGGAGAGTGCAAGAGTAATGAGCATCATCAGGAAAATCTGTCCCAAATTGAATTCAAGGGTCTCATTGACATAGAATAGATTGGAAAAATTGTACATGCTATCACTTAAGGCATCAACCATCATGATAGCCACGAAGATTGGAAAGATTCGAATGAGTAATCTCAATCCACGAATGCTCTCTGAGATGAAATCCTTTAAAATCGATTTATTTCGATCTCGTTGCGGGATAGGAGTAGAATCAAGCCATATAATACGAATGACAACTGTCATTCCAAATAAAATAGCACCTAAGAAGTATATAGCTCTCATGATTGAGATAAAGCCCCAGCCAGAGTTGAACATGATTGCCATAGCAAAGAGGGGACCTAATGCAAATAACGCGCCCAGCATAAATAGACTGACAGCAACGCCGCCATATTTTCGATCTGTAACCTGGAATATGTAGGCAGTCCCTCCTTGCCCAGTAAAATTGGATGCTGCAAGAGTTAGCAGTCCGAGAGCAACTAACTGAATACTATTTGCTATCGAGAGAATGAAGAAGGCGACACCATTTATTACCATTGTAATGATTGCGAGATTGCGCCTATTGTAGTTATCAGCCAAATAGCTCGCGACTAGATTTCCTAAAAGAGTCACGATGGTCATGGCTGAGAAAAGAACACCTAACGTGATATATGCAATACCGAGGTCTCTAAGGTAGAGAGTTAAAACACTCCAAACGACATTCAGACTGCCAACAATCCAATTGGTAATAATAAAGACCTTGAAGTTCTTGTTAGCCATTAATTGGCGAACTGACATAAACCAAGAATCATCAGACTTTGGGTTCGATTGTTCTCTGGAGGTTGTTAATGTCGTAGTATCGATAGTCTCGTCACTCAAATAGATCAACCATCTCTAGTATTAAAGGCAGAATTATGCTTTTGATGTGCTTTATGGCATAATATGAAGCTCATGATAAAAGCAATATCTTCCAATTTCA
This sequence comes from Candidatus Thorarchaeota archaeon, assembly GCA_004524595.1. The sequence goes on from SDOA01000092.1 coordinate 2,033, forward strand.
ATTCATTATCGTATTGGAGGAGGAGTTAGTATCTTTCTGGACAGGAGTATCGAAAGTATCAGGAACAGGATCGAAATCAGTAGAGGATAAATGATTCCTGATGTCATAACCTCCAGAATGTATCCAGTTGTGAGAAATAACCCAGTAAGAAGATGATTCATCACAGAAGAGGCATATGCAGGAATAAGACCCACTGAACTCTCATAATTTAAGAGAGCTGTCTTTACGCCTACGACAGCTAGTGGAAATGAAGCAATTGCAATCAGTGAATGCCAACTTGTTAAATTGAGTATTGATGGAATGATTATCGTAAGGTATACTGAAGTCATAAGCAGAGCATACGCTTTTGATGCACGTTGCTTCCCTAATCTGACAACAAGTGTGTATTTCCCAGCAGATTTGTCAGCATCATGATCTGGAAACTCGTTTATGAATAGAACTGCGGAAATCAATAGCGCTACAGGTATTGCGAGAAGAGCAATTTCCAGTGCTAATTGCTGTGTCTGAATGTAGTATGCTCCCAGAGTCATGAGAAGACCAAAGTTGAGCCCGATGAACACCTCACCAATTCCACGACTCACCAATCGAAACGGAGGAGCTGTGTAGAAATAACCTGAGAGTAGACCAACTAGACCCAAGAGTAAGACAATCCACCCACGTATGATTGATAGATAGATACCAAGGATCGAACCTAAAGCATAGAATAAGATTGCTTCAGCCAAAACCTCTCTCGAAGTCATGAGACCTTCTTGAATCATCCTGCTTCCACCAGTAAATGGTCTCACGAAATCAACGTTGATATCATCGGTTCCGCTCTTATGATCGTGATAGTCATTAGCCACATTTGAACCAATATGAATTGACATCCCTGCAATTAATGCAAGAATGAACCAGAGCCAATTGAATACACCATCAAGTGTCCAGGCTGCTGCTGTTCCTAGAATGATTGGAATAATAGCAGCTGTTAAAAATGGAGCTCGCATCTCAGCAATCCAAAATTTCACCTTGCTTGGTCTATTTCTAGTTTCGTCACCCGGACCTGAAATTAAATTTCTCTCCGTAGTTTCGTTTTCAGCCACTTTGGTCGTTACTCCAAGTATCAATCGTATTTTGAAATATCTTGATTTGATAAAGAAAAGGTTTGCTACTCAGTGAAACGAATGGAAAAGTATTTTAGTTACAAATTGTAACCATTATATACTTCACAATAGTTATCCAAATGGAGAGGTTGAAGAAATATGGAACTAAACCCCAAACAGCGGATTGCTATCATTCTTGTATTGATTATAGATGCTATTCTAATAGCAATGATAGCACTAGCCCTTGTTCCACAATGGGCTGTAGCGGATCCAAATCTACTAATACCAAATCTCACCTTGTATATGTCGCCATTGATAGCTTTAGCGATAATATTGGTGCCAACACTAGTAATTCTCAAGTATGGATGGGAAGACAAAATCAAAAAAGAGGTGTTCCTCCTTCCACTACGAATTGCTCTAGCTTACGAGTTCTTCCATGGTGGTTTAGAGAAATTAATAGATACGACATACTTGGCAGATCCTGGTCTCATTGGATATGGTTCTGCGGCAGCACCTAGCCCATGGATTCAAAATGTTCTATCAGCAATGCTTCCAAACTATGCTGCATTCCTGTTACTGATTGCAGTAGGAGAACTACTCGTGGGGCTTTCTTTATTATTTGGAGTTTTTACAAGACTAGGTGCACTCGGAGGAATCCTTTTACATTGGACTTTCTTGTTCTTACTAGGTTGGCTGAGTGTTTCCACTTTTGGTATCAACTTTGTAGGAGCGGTTGCATTCCTAGTGCTTGGAATGTATAGGTCTGGTAGATTCATTGGAATAGACCAATTCTTGGGATCTAAGCTTGAAGCATCCGAGAATAGAGTAATCAAGTTTCTTGGTCTACTGACATAGAAAGGGTGGAAAGTCGGAGTGGTTATATCAAATAACCTCTCCACTTCGCTCTTCTTTATTGGAACTAGCTCGTGAATGTATTTAGGGTAATTGCTAGATGTATCTTATCTAAGGAGTACTGAAGATTGACACAGGAAAGAAGTTCAAATGATGATATTTCATTGGAAGTATTTTCCGGAGAGAATAACCCACATGGCGATTTATTGATTCGTGAATTTGTGAAAGTTGCAACACAATCACAGCTTTCACGATTAAGCAATTGGATAGACCTCATCAATAAGACGATGGGTAAATTTATTGAACAAAATCAAGGAGAACCGGAAATTCTTTATCAAGCAGCAAATCACCTCTTGATTGCAGGAGGGAAGCAGTTTCGTTCCTTACTATCAGTTCTTGCTTGTGTAGCGGTTGGTGGAGACCCAAAAGATATCGCACCAATTGCATTAGCTGAGGAACTCCTTCAGACAGCCAGCCTTATTCATGACGATATGATTGACAACGATGATTTTCGAAGGGGCGTTGATTCAGTCCACAAGAAATATGGAGAAGAAGTCGCAATCATTGCGGCAGACCTACTTATCGCACAAGCCATTCGTCTCATCGGGGAGTATGGCACTCTTGAACTCCTTGCCAATTTAGGACGCGGAGGAATCAAGATGTGCGAGGGAGAAACTGAAGATTTCCTCTATGTTGCTGATGAGTCAGAACAGATGTCAACTGCAGAATACCTTCTCATGATAGACTCAAAGACCGTAGCGTTCATGAGAGAGGCAGTTAGAAGTGGTGCGACTTTTGGTAAAGCATCTAGGGAACAGATGGATAAGCTAGTTGAATATGCTGAAAACCTTGGTTATGCATTTCAGATTCGTGACGACATTCTTGATATTACTTCATCAACAAAAGACACTGGCAAGTCTGTCCTATCAGATTTGAAAAAACGCGGGATAAACTATCTCTTCATCCATGCTCTTGAGTCCGTTTCAGAAAAGCGTCGAAAGCAGTGTTTGGAAGAACTCTCTGCAGGAAATCTAAAAGATGCCCTTAGTCTGATTCAAGAAACCAGTGCAGTAGAACATGCAGAGGACATGGCCCAAATGTATGTCGATAGAGCGAAAGAAGTTCTCGAGAATATACAGCTGAATGAAAAGGATCTACTTGAAGTCTTAGCGGACTATGTAATCACACGAGAGAGATAAACAAGATACGCTTTGTCAATACCTAGTTAGCCATTAACAATATAACACAACTCGATATACGCGGCTCAGTGACTGAAGTAAATGAAAGAAAGAACCCATCTCTCTCGAATAACAAAATATACAATTGTAATTGCTTTCATTCTATTCTCCGCCTATAATCTTGTACTTACAGCGCTTCAGGACTATGTTCTCTTTTTATCAAGTGATCCAGGCACCCTTGGAACCTCTTTTGGTATCTTCACTTTGTCAGCAGTTCTCTCAAGATTTCTGTCTGGGTGGATCCTTGAGAAAATAGATGATGCACTTGCATTAGTCTTTGGCAATGTCATCCTTACAGTTGCCCTTGGAGCGTATTCAATGGCAATGAGTGTGACAATAGTATATGTCATTAGAGCAATCCAAGGATTTGGATGGGCTTTGTCAACAGTGACAGTCCTCACCATGATCTCTGAAAACACAGAAAGTGATAGAGTGAGTGAAGCCCTTGGATATCTGAATGGTTTTGGATCTCTGAGTCTCATGCTTTTCCCAATGATTGGCAGTTTACTTGTCACAATAAAGACACTTGAATCATTTACAATATGCTTTCTGTTTGCATTCGGAATAAGTATGATAAGCATATGTTTCTCAGTCTATGCTTGGAAATCAACACCTCCCATGATCAAGCATGAAACACCCATATCCGGGCTTCCAGAGAGAGCAGTTCTGATTCCGACAATTTCTGCAACCTTACTCTTTGTTTCACTTGGACTGTTATTGAGTTACTCACCAGAGATTGCTGCGATAAATGGCATTCAAAATCCAGGGACATTCTTCTCTATCTTTGCATTTGCGCAGATTATAGGTTCTGCAGTTGGAGGTGCTTGGACAGGAAACTCTCAGTACAGGCGAGTCGCAACAATTGGAGCGCTATTTGTTGTTGTTGGGATTGTAATTCTAGTTGTCTTCAAAGGGATTCTGGGGTATGTCATATCAGCTTTATCTATTGGTTTCGGTCTTGCATCTGCAAATATCGCTCTGAACTCATATGTCTCCTTTGTATCTACAAAATCGGATGCAAAAGGTATGGCAATATATTCTGCAGGAGTGGACTCAGCAATAGCAATTGGGTCATTTGGTACAGCAATACTCTTAGGACTGGGAGGGGATATTCCAATCATTCTCTCAGTGTTTTCAATGACAGCACTGGCTTCAGCAATCTATACTTCCATCGCAATCAGTTGATTGGAATAAGTACTGTCGAACGAGTTCGATAAAAAGATAAATTACCAACAATTAGCATCATTATACTCTTTGAAAATAAATGGGTCTAATACTGAGCGAGTGAGAAGATTAAAAACTACTATGTATCAAGGTTGATGCAAGATGAAACCTCTACTTACACCATCCATTCTAGCAGCAAACTTTGCCCATCTAGAAGAAGATGTGAAAGCAGCGGAGAGAGGAGGTGCAGACTACTTCCATCTGGATATAATGGATGGACACTTTGTTCCTAACATCTCCTTTGGACCTTGGATAGCAAAGCAAATGAAGAAAATTACAGATAGACCGCTTGATGCTCACCTCATGATAACCAATCCTCGTGAATATATACCAAAATTTATTGATGCAGGTGTTGAATTAATCTATCCTCATGTCGAGGGAGCATATGATATCTATCGTACTGTGCAAATGATTGTAGACCAAGGAGCACAAGCTGGTATCACACTTAATCCTGCCACTCCAGTTACTGCTGTGGAGGGTTTAATTGAACTCATTGACTCAGTGTTGATAATGTCAGTCTGTCCAGGTTTTGGCGGACAAAAGTTCATTCCATCATCGATGGTAAAGATAACTAAACTGCGTGAACTTCTTGACAACCTAAAACCAGAAGTTCGTATAGCAATTGATGGTGGCGTGACTCTTGAAAATATCAGAAACCTAAGGAAGGCAGGAGCGGACTTTTTCATTGCAGGTTCAGCAATTTTTGAAGCTCCCAATATTGAGGAAAGAGCGCGTGCAATGAAAAAAGCGATGGAATAGACTAATTACGACATGAACCAAATTTGCCTCCAATCAATTATCAACTGAATTATCAAATGATATCAATGGTTGTGTCAAAGATTGTTTGACTTTGATGAAAAGAAACCATCAATCAGAAGTTGCAATAAATCGATGTGTCGATTCAACTAAGCAGTGGGAAAAATTCCTACAGATGATTGGAACTCTTGAGAGAAATTCGACAATAAAAGATCTTCATGCATTTGCGGACTATCTTAATGATGAGAGAAAAATCAAACCTGCGATGCAGGGACTTTCATACTATTTCAAGTTCTTGGAAAATAACATAATGAGCCAAGAAGCAAGCAAGATTAGAGGCAAGTATCTTAAACGCAATGCTTTGAACTTGAAAGATTTCGTTGGACTTACAAACGATGATATAACGATATTGAAAGAGAAAGGAATTACAAATGCAAACAATATTCTCGCCGCTGGTACAACTGAGGATAAGAGAAAAGCACTTGCCAAAGATACAGGAATACCTTATGATTCAATTCTTGCTCTAGTAAAAATGGCAGATTTGTCTAGAATTTTTGGTGTTAAAGGCGTCCGTGCTCGATTATATGTGGACTCAGGAATTGATACTGTCGAGAAAATGTCCGAAGCAAATTCGGAGGAACTTATAGCAACAACATCATCATTTATTGAACGAACCAATTTTCCTGGAATTCCACCTACTCAAAAAGAAGCAAAATCCGCAATAGAAACAGCAAAAAAGATACTAAAAAATATTGATTACTAGTTGTTGTTAAAAACTAAATTCCTAATTAAAAAGCAAATTGTCTTAGAATCATTTTACTCTCGTGCAATTATTGGACAACTTAGACCAACCCCACGTTTTAAATCGAGTTTAATTCCTACGGAAAGTAGTTCTAACCAGAATCTGGAAAATACAGGAGAGAATGATCGGTGAAATTTTTCATAGACACAGCAAATGTTGAAGCCATTCGCAAGGCTCATGATAGGGGTATGGTCGATGGGGTCACAACAAATCCTTCCTTAGTAGCGAAAGAAGGTCGAGATTTTCGAATCGTTATAGATGAGATTGCATCATTTGTAGAAGGACCAATTAGCCTTGAAGTAGTTAGTGAAGATGCAGAAGGGATGCTAAAGGAAGCTCGTGAATTGAATAGTTGGATTGACAATGCGGCCATAAAAATTCCCATGACTTGGGAAGGGCTCAAAGCAGTAAGAGTCTGTGCAGAAGAAGGTATTCAAACAAACGTCACACTCTGTTTCAGCCCCAATCAGGCCCTTCTTGCGGCAAAAGCAGGGGCTAGTTTTGTATCTCCATTTATCGGAAGGCTTGATGATATTGGTCAACCAGGTATGGAGATCATTGAGAGTATCATGCAGATTTATGGTAATTATGGATTTGACACTGAGGTAATTGTAGCTAGTATCAGACACCCAATCCATGTCTATGAAGCAGCTCTAATTGGAGCAGACATTGCTACAATCCCACCAGATGTCCTTGATAAGATGGTAAACCATCCTCTCACAGATGTTGGAATCAAAAAATTCCTCGCAGACTGGGAGAAAGCCAAGAAGACAAAATAATAAGACAAATCAATTTAAACAAAAAAGAGAGGAAGAGGGGATATACCCCTCATTCCGTTTCTACTTTCTTCGCTTGGTTAGAATACCAAGCAATACAACAACAACGCCAATACCGCCAACCATCATGAGGACCTCGAGTGATAGACCATCACCAGTTCCAGTAGGCCATGTTGGATTAGTGGAACCAGTTGTTGAAGTGGTACCTGTTGTCGTAATAATAACTTCACCTTCCCCTACGATGTATGACTTTACTTCAGACTCATAGGTTCCAGAGGGTGTATTTACTACGACCTTATACCAGATCTGAGTACCCTCAGCATGTGGTTCAATTGTGCCGGTATAGTGACCGGGATAGACTTGATACATTCCTGATTGTCCATCAAAATTGTAGCCATCAGTGCTGTAGTACAGGTCAACACTCCAGACATCAAGAGATGTTACGATATCGACATCTACTGCGACTGCATCAGTTTCTGTTGGAACTTCAGGACTAAAACTCAGAGATGAGAAGGTCACAGGATTTCCACCAGAGCCTGTCGAGCCAGTATTGCTAATGTATCCGACAAAGACGGGATCCTGATAGACAAAATAGCCATCCCACTGTGGGAATCCTATCGAAACATAATACTGTGTCGACGTGAACTCCCAAGAGGTAGCGGACTGACCATTATCAGATACGTATGCACTTGTGAAAGTGCTATAGGGTGTTGTCTGAGCAGATACATTGTATGCAGTATAGGGATCGTTCGCCCACTCGTAGGTTACACCACCGATGATCATCTCGGCGAATTTTGAACCTGCTTCACCAATCTCAAATCTATCTGAAACTATAGTTTCTTCCTGTCCAATCTCTGAATCGGAAACTCGGAATTGCGATGTACTAACATCTGCAAGATAGTTTAGGGCTAGTGATTTTCCTTCAAGGTTATTTGTTCCACCGATTAAGTCAACATCCCATTGACCTATAGTGTTGTCCACCTTGAGTGTAGCATAATTGCTTGTTGCACCAAGAGTTGTGTTTAGAACGCCCTGGAAATGAACTAGAAACGAGATCTCATCGATGGAGACCTTCGTAGGTCGTTCATCAAAAGTCTTCAAGTCCGATCCTGTCACAACTCCTCCGTACCAGTCCCAGTATGCATAGGTGTTGAATGGGAAAGTAGTACCATTCACATCATGGAATGTTACGCCCCAACTGACCTCATCCTCAAGATCAAGTAAGAGAGAACCTGAAGTATCAGGTACTCCATGTGCGGAACCAGGAGTAACAAAACTTACACTTCCGACAGCGTCAGGAATAAAGTAGTGTGTTAACTCACCATCGCCAGGATGCGTTAAGTAGGCTTCCATGATTGAGTTGTTGTTTGTGTCTTCCCATAACATTAGTCCTGAATATTCATAGCGGAGATCAATTGATGACCATCCAGATTGTGTATCTACACCATAGTGTTGGCCCACTCCAAATGAGAGCCACGTCCAGGTCTGTTCACCTTGGTCAAACCAATCCCAGCCTTGCTCAATGGCCTCTTGAACGATATCCTCCCAAGTGACATTTCTAGCCATGTGGGAAATATCCCAGAATCCAGCACGTGGTTTTCCATCATCATTGAAAATCGTTGATTCGATGGTAGTCCACTCATCTGAATCTACTGCAGTAAGATCATCAGCATGATACCAGTAGTAGGTGTTCTGCCATTCATATGACCATGTGTATCTCTCAACACCCATCCATGAGTGAATATTCATCTCATCACCATAGAGTGTACCGTTCGGATCCCAGTAGATGTTTACCCACATGCGGCTCCATTCTGAGGACCATGTGTTAGTTGATTGATACTCTGATAGTATATAGTACTGGTCATCTGTTGTTGATACATCGCCATCTAAGTCGAGTGCATTATTGTCAGTCTGAGCCCAAGTCTTGACTCCCCACATTGCCCATTGGGGATTACCAATAATAATTTGGTCAAAGTTCTTGAATGTTACACTTTGAATTGGTGAAAGTCTATACACATATGCTTGACCAAAAACACTGCCAATTTGATGGATATATTCGTTGTGAGCAGTGGCATTATAGAATGATCCTTTGAAGTTGATCTCATAGACATAGTTGTTTCGTTCTGACCACTGGAAGAAATACTTGCCATCTAAAGTGCCATTTGTGAAGAGCATCGCTGAAACACCGCAATGGCCATCCATGTTCTCTTCGATATACTCAGTTCCATTAACAATATAGTGATATGATGCAACTCCATACGAGTCACGGACTTCCCAAACATATGCGATAATGATATCTATTATATCAAGTTGCGGATAATAGTCTAGATAATATCGGACACCATTAAGGTCATCAATGTAGTATTCAAATGCCTGCTCAAGTTCGTTCCACTCCCAGTATGGATCACAATTATCGGTATATATTAGAGTTCCATCAATATCAACCAGATATACTTCAAACAGAGTTCTAGGTTCGCACGAAAATACGGTCCCGTTTCCAAGTTCTACTCTCCAGTTGTATTTATAGAAGTATGTACTGTTTTCATCACTGTGAACTGTTGGATATAGGTAATCTTTGATTATCATGCCTTCGCTCTTGAAAGACATACCTTCGAATGAACCGTACTCAATCGATCCACCTACAATCCTTGGTTGCCAATATGAAGTGCCATTTACTAAAGCATGCCACATCTTCCTTGCATCAAGACTGTAATTTGTTGAATCAATGATTACCCAAAAACCAGTATGATTATTGTAATCGTGTGTCTCCCAAGTAGAGGTGTCAGGGTTCCCACCAAGGAAATATGTCATGCTGCCAATTGATATTATCTTCGTTGTTGGAACTTTACCACCGTAAGAAGTGTCCATGTGAGAGACTCCAGAGGAGTCTGCATTCGCTCCAGGATAGGGCATCTCATATTTGCCATCTTTCGTATACCATTGTTCCTGTAAGACAAAGTTGTTTGCTATGAATACAGAAGAACTCTCATAGGTTGCCTCGTATGATTGATAGACATCTGAGACTCGTTGGTATACTTCCTCATATAGAATTACATATCCACCGTAGTAGGAATCATAGATGAGGTCATATCTTTCACCATCCAAATCAATGATATAGGTCGTTCCAGTACGAGAATCATAGTGTAGAACATCTTGGACGAACAAGATATTGGAAGTTCCAACACGCAGATAGTAATCTGCAGGAGTAGCCTCACTAAATTCCAAGAAGTCACACTGTACGTCATCCGACCATGTCAAACTATCCATGCCTTGATGGATAATTCCTTCAATATCAAACCAGCTGTACCATGCGTTTTCACCATCGTACCAGTACATTGCTTGCTTTTGAGTAGAGAGGAACCACCCAGAGCCAGATATTGTGACATTATAGATACCTGCTCTGTATTGATTGTTGATGTATATCTTTGTGCCATTCAATAATTCGTAATAGTAACCAATGTTATCGTAGAAGAGAATTCGTTCTTCAGTGTACGCAGAGTATGTTGTCATCAAATTCCTGACACGTATTGGATAATTGACACCATTCATTGTAATGTATGGTTTTTCTTCGACAACAAGCCAATCAGAAACACCGAGAGAGCTATTGAAGACACCAATCTTTGAGTCAATATCAACATAGACTGATTCGCCCATGTAGTCAAAACTATAAATCCAACCAGGTCTCCAAATCGCAATATCATGGAAGCCCTGTTCTGAAGTTGTGTCGATAACCCAAGTATTGTTTGCGAACTTAAAGTCCCAATAATGGGTAATCTCTCGAACAGAGTCGGTCAAATTGACTAAGAATGAGTAATAGAGGTCTCCACCATTTGTATAGATGGTGATATCTGATATGTCTGCAAAATGCGTATTGACTTTGGTCAAATCAGACCGAACATCATAATAGTACCAGTCTTGCCAACTGACCCATTCACCATTCTTCTGATTGAAATAGAGCCAATCCCAATACCATCCTTCGACCCATTGATCACCGTAAGTGTAATAATCGCCATATACCCACTCGGTTTCACCAGTAGTTGTATTATATTCATAGTGCCATCCAGTCGTGAGGTAGTATCCCCATTCCCAATGATAGCCATATGTGTAATTATTCAATGCTGTATAGTTGTATGCAGTACAAGTTACTTTCTTATCAGATCCAATAAAGATCTCGTAATACATGTCTGTATACTCATATGAGGTTTCAGTCCAATAGCTCTCATATGATTTCATCTCGAAGATTGCACCATCAATATCAGATGCGAGGTCAGCACCACCCTGAAGACGACCCTGAACTTTGAATGCATCTTCTGCATCGGCAGGGAAGAACCAACCATATACAGGGGAACCATCAGGACGAAGTAACTTAGCAATTGTGACAGGAGATTCAACAGCTATTTCCTTTGCATCGTTATACTCCTGCCAAGTCATAAGAGCATCTCCATCATCACTTGCACTTGCATAATAGTTGAAGCCATCCTGGTCGATAACTCGATCATTAAAGTGAATGACTGTACCCTTTGGAGCTTGTTTAGTGAAATGTCCAATGAATTCCACACTAATCACGCCATTAGTTTGATATGTTGTACTTAGCCCTTCATTCAATTCATAAATCTGCACACGTGCATCTTCAACAGGCTCTTCATAGAAGACCATTACCTGATTCATCTCTCCTTGATAGGTTTCAAAGGGATATGTCCAATAGGTAAAACCATATAGAGTTTCAAATGATGCACTTGTAAAATTATAGATGTACATGAATTTCATGTTATCTGTGCCTGTCCATGTGACGACTTCATTGGTATGTGTCGTATCATTGTACATGACCGACCTGTACTCATAATTACGTACATCATAGTTGTAGTAATATTCATAGTCAACATAATCTCCCCAGATATATTCTGGTACAGAAAATTGAATCGAACTATTATAGACATAGGTCTGAATCACTGGATCATAAACCCATCCACCTGTCTTGGTCACTAGCTCGTTATGATATCCAGTTCCATTAACTGGTATTTTTACATCACCGCTGAGATCAATCCAAAGGATTGCATAAGCTAAATCACCATTACCAGTGATATTGAAACGCATCATAAAGTCAGTTTCACGACTTATACTATAGATGAGGTCACCTGCCAAGTCCTCTTTTTCTAGCGTGTAACCGCCATAGAATGCCTCAGAAAAGGCTTGGTTTCGTGGAATTCCAATGGCTATCCTATCCATCTCGTATATGCTTGACCATCTTGCCTTTACATCATACCAATTGTAATTGGTATCATAGAAATATGTGTTAAGACCATACAAACCTATAGGTGTATCGCCATTGAAGGTTATTCTAAAAGTAACATAATACATGGTTGCATCTTCAGTTAGTGAGCAACTGGGTTCATTAATAGAGAGATAGGGGGGACCAGATTCGTATCCGATAGAGTAATTATAGCTGGATGAATAAACACTCCAGGTAATAGGTGTATAATTGTACATATAGATACTAAAATCTGCAGAGAAATCCGAATCAGGACTTACAAACCAACCGTGAATATCAACGCTCTGAAGACTTGCTCCTCGTAAGATGTTCTTAGGAATATTTACTCGCCAAGTAATCTGTTCATTCAAAGGAATAAACTCTAGTTTATCCATTTGACTTCCGTTGTTATAGAAAATCTCATAATTGGCATTTGGTCCAAATAACCAATTATTATTTGACCAAGTCCATGTATCATTATAGCTCCCATTATCTGTATACCAGTTCAGATTTGTACCCTGATCTGAAGGAAAGACAGGGTCCATCCGATGAGGATTAGTCAGGTAACTTCCTCCTTCATCATTCTCAATTGAACTTGGAGGAATAATTGCGGTATTACCTGCCAGAGAAAAGGAAACTACGAACAATGAAACTATGAACAAGGCAAATGTCTTGTTGAAATATCGCATTGTACGCATCTGAATCAACTCCATCACGCAACCTGAACGCAAAACACAACGCTGAATGTGGTAGCGCTTCAGATGATCTTAAAATGCATTCGGTGGCGTGATTGAATATTGTCTATCTAGTAGTATTACTTTTACATTTAGTATATTAGGATTTGGTGCATGTAAAAGGAAAAAGAAAAATATCGCAATAATTAATGACAAGAAAGATATGGCTATGTTGTGATAGCATAAAGTGTGGGTACAGAGATGAAGATTGAAGCAGATCTTGTCGTGTTCAATGGGAATATCATCACAATGGATCCTCAAAAACCACACGCGACAGCACTAGCTGTCAAGAGCTTCAAAGTTCTCGCAATTGGGGACGAAGAAGAGGTCATTGATCTGGTACCAAATGCAGCGAGAGTCATTGATTTGGGTGGAAAGACAATAATCCCTGGATTTATTGATGCTCATACACATTTGACAAGTGCTGGCATTAAGCAAGCCCATATTCAACTGGATAATGCAAATTCAGCCGAGGAAGCTCTTCAAAAAATCCGTGATAATTTGGGAGAATACAAGAAGGGAGACTGGATTTTAGGTTATTCATGGGATGAGAGTCAGTGGTCTGAAAAACGATATATACTAGGCAAGGATCTTGACGCAATAAGCAAGGATCACCCGATTATGATAACCCGGGTATGTGGCCATCTTGCGACAGTAAATTCTACAGCTTTGAAGAAACTAGGCATTTCATTGAACCAAGAGGGTGTTGAGAAAGATAAGAGGGGAAATCCAACAGGCGTCTTGAAAGACATCGATGAGGTCTGGCAGAAGATTCGACCAAGTGTGGGAAAAGTCCGAGAAGGAGTAATTGCAGGTAATAAGATTGCCAAAGAAAATGGAATAACCACAGTTGTGGATAATGCAGCGGCAGGTACTCTAAGACAAGTCAGAGAAATTGAAACTAATTATGGACTATCCACGCGAATGGTTGTGAATATTCCAGTTGAACAGATGAATCATATGGTGAATCTGGGATTAACTGCAGGAATGGGAAGTCCAATGCTTAGAATTGGAGGAGTCAAAATTTTTACTGATGGTTCAATTGGTGCCATGACTGCAGCAGTAAGTAAAGGCTACAAGAAACATCCAAAGAACAAGGGAATGTTTCTAATGTCGAAAGATAAGTATGCAAAAATCATCAGAAAAGCAGTGAATCATAACATCCAGACAGTGACCCATGCTATCGGCGACGCGGCTATTGAGATGGTCATCTCAACTTTCGAAGAGTTGAAGGAAAAAAGCATGGTTCGCGACCAGCGGCACAGAATTGAGCATGCTGAACTAATTAATGAATACCAGATACGGAGAGCTGTTGGCTTGGGATTGATATTATCAATGCAACCCAATTTTGTTGGAAGGTGGCAGCAAGCAGGAGGTCTCTATGATGAAAGATTCGATGAGGAAACTGTTCGAGGGATGAATATGTTCCGTGTTGCTCTTGATAATGGGGCAAGACTCTGCTTTGGATCGGATGGCATGCCGTATGGGCCTTTATACGGCATCTGGTCAGCAACAACCCATGCGAATGATAGAGTCCGACTCACTGTAGAAGAGGCTTTAAGATGCTATACCATGGAGAGCGCATATTCCGTCTTTCAAGAAAATACACTAGGTAGCCTTACAGTAGGAAAAAGAGCTGATTTTGTTGTCTTATCAGATGATATACTTAAAATCAATCCAAACGATATCAGAGATGTTGAGGTCGAGATGACCGTCGTTGGAGGAATTGTGGAATACTCTTCACTCAAAGCATAAGGTGATGATATGGGCAAAGTCAAAGTCCTATCAGAAGATATCGTCTCGTTAATCTCTGCAGGAGAGGTGATCGAGAATCCATCATCAATTGTAAAAGAACTCGTTGAGAACTCTCTTGATGCAGGAGCTGATAGCATTGACATATCTATCTTGAATGGAGGAATTAACAAGATTACAATTTCAGACAATGGTTTAGGTATCTTAAGAGAGGATTGCCCTATCTGTATTCAGCGATACTCTACAAGTAAGATACGAATAAAGCAAGACATCGATTCGATTCGCACTTATGGATTTCGAGGAGAAGCTTTGGCTAGCATTACTTCAGTAGCGGATGTTAGAATTACAACCCAAGCACAGAATGAACAGACAGGTACAATCGTAATAGCTCGATTAGGTCAGAAACCAATTATTGATGATACAGCGAGACCTCCAGGGACAACAGTTGAAGTTACAGATCTATTCCGAGATATTCCTGCAAGGAGAAAGCATCTTGCAGATTCGAAAGTTGAAGCACAAAGAATCCAAGAAGTA
>SDOA01000093.1 GCA_004524595.1 Candidatus Thorarchaeota archaeon
CGGAGCGAGTTTGCGTTCTTACAGGGCATTTTCGGAATAATCGTCTTTGGTGTCTTCTTCATAGCATGGTTTGCTGATGCCTATGGAAGAAGGGCTGGGATAATGGTCTTGGTACTTACAATGGGGATTCCATCAATCCTCATAGTATTCCTTTCTATAAACGTCTACATTTTCCTGCTACTGTACTCAGTAGTGATTATGGCAACAACCTCGAATCTATGGGAAGTGCCTGTTTCAGAGGAGGCTCCTGCAAAGAGCCGAGGGCTCTATGGAAGCACTGCTTTTCTCATTGGAGTCATCCCATTATATGCAATTTTAGGAACACGCATCATCGATAGCTTTGGTTGGGTGTGGGGCTATGGTGTGATGTTCTTCTTGATGTTGATACTCATGGTTCTTCTATACTTCATGAAAGAACCCCAGAGATGGAAAGACTCTGTTGAGGCAAGGCAAAATCTTAGACTTGGTGTAATGCAAGCACTAAGGAAGCTGAGAAAGGAAGATCGGAAATACATCATAATAGCAACAATAGTCTACCTAGCTTGGACAATTTCCTTCAAGATGGCAACAACATTTGGTGGAGAATATTTTGTGCAAGTACTTAATTACACTGATGATGAATTCAACTCAATCCTGACGATAGCAGGACTACTCCTTCCAGTGAGTGCCTTGATTTCTGGGATTCTACTCGACAAAGGTGGAAGGAACTTAGTACTTGTATTGGGTTCATTGGGTTCGGTTGTCAGCCTGGCAGCGTTAGGTCTGACGGGATTGCCGATCACATATCAACTAGCTTACTTCTTTATGGCGATGGTCCTAGCGTGGATCTATGTCTATCTTGCTGAGATATTCACCACAGAAGTGAGGTCTACGAGTATAGGTGTCTGCGTCACGGGGGCACGATTGGGCTACGTTGTCGGGCCTCTGCTCTCATCGTTATTGATATCAATGTTTCCGGTGATGAACGGGTTTTGGATATTTGCTGGAGTATTGATGCTCATACCTCTCTTCACACTGCTTGCAAGACCGCTTGAAACAAAAGGAAAAACGCTTGAAGAAATAGAGATTGAGAGATAATTCCAACGTAATGTTGAGGAGTATTAGATGATTCCTCAACATTTCTTTCCTTCGTTCATATTGAAATACGAACGTTTCTTCTATATTTCTTATATCGAAAAGAGTGTGGATAGTAGTCAATATATATGCGCTAAGAATTCACTTTCTTCTCATGATGACGGGATAGGAGCAGTACAGTTTGAATATACGATTTCATTTAACGAGAACTGGCATTGGACTATTGGTAGCATTACTGTTATGTATTCTAATAGTCCTTAGCAATCCACCTTGGGACACGCCAGGTGCAGCAACAGCCTATTATTCCATCCTCGCATTTCTAAGTGTGACAATAACAGCGAGTATTGCCAATAGAATTCGGATTGATCCTTCAGCATCAAACAACGTCCTCTTTGCAGGTACCGGATACGCTTCAATTATCTTTGCAGGTGCAGCAATCTTCTATATTCTCACAGGAGAAACTCCAGTAATTCATACTCAATCATCTGGGATTTTCCTCAATCTAGTTGCTCTAACTACAACAGGTATCATAATGGTTCTCTATGCTACACTCGATAACATTTCACTTAAAGAGGATTCAAGATGGGAAAACAGATCTACATCATTGATCATAATTATAATCTCAGTAGCTATCTTTGTTGGGCTCATGCTTGTTGTCAGGCAACCAATTGTGGATATTTATTTTCAAATTGCAGGATATTTCGTAGGAGCAATTGCAGTCATCGTTTTCATTTTAGCAGCAATCCAGATGTTTAGAAATAGAGGGCGGGTGTCATCTAGTGATCCGTATAGAATGATTGTATCATTCCTGTTCTTTGCAGGAGCTTCAGCCAATCATACACGTATACTTGCTGCACCATCATCAGAGTGGATTCTCTCTATCTTACTAATGGGTTTAGGTTTGATTATTGCCAATATTGCAATCAGCTATCCATTCCTTCTGGACATTGGTGTACATGACAATATTGCATATGGAGTCACAATAATTACGGGCCTATTTTCAGTTGCTCCCTTCATCTTGTCGCAAGTCATTGAAATGATAATTGGGAGCGGAATGATCGTTGAGATAGGTGCAACTATTCTGGTGCATTTTGGAGGAGCTGTCCTGGCAGGGCTATCTGCGTTTTCACTCTATGTTAAATTGAAAAGTAAAACCTCTCCCGGACAGGTAGCAATAATCGTCCTACTTATCTACTGGATGATATCAGAGATTGCTATTGTGGTTACACACTTCACACCAATCTATGGATTTAACTCTGAAACACAAGTCACGTATATAGCTGGAAGTATTATCTCTGCAACTATTCTAATCATTGCAGTTCAATCAGTTCTAAACCCAACTCGTTTCAGATATGAGAATATGAAGAATCTTTTCATGATCAGCATTATAGGTTCGTCAAGTGTGATAATTTTTGGTGAGTATGCTCGACTTCTGATATATTCTGCATTACCAGATATGCCCAGAGGTCTTATAGGATCTTCAATAATGTTAGGAATGAGCTATATTGCACTCTATGCTTTATTGACCTATATCCTACTACTGACAGGGTCCTCTGGAGGCGAGTTAAGCTTTGGCTCAATTGGTGCAGCTCTTGCCTCAGTCTGGCTCATTGTCATAATTCTCAAGACAAATTTCGGATATGCAACAGCAGGGTGGTGGGTCGCGGAAGCTATCATGTTCTGTGCAGTAGTGTTCTTCGCCATTCTCACACTTCACATGTATCTTACAGCGAGCAAAGAATATGAACGGGCAGTTCCAGCAGCAACTGCATTTTCACATATATTATCAGAGACCATTGTACAACACCAAGAGGCTGCAATCGACAGACTAACTGAATTGACAAGTGAAGCACAGACAAGTGAGAAACGATTGGATCTATTAGCCAGTAGTCTCCATGAGATTTCTCAGGCAAATGAATTCGCTAAATATATACAGGCGTTAGTGACTGAAAGCAAATTTGTACGTGAAGACTTGGAATCTGTAAATCTGATGAATGTTCTAACCAGTGCTATGAATCGTCTGAAGATCCCAAAACAATTTCTAAAAATCAAAGAAGAGAGAGAGGACCTTCACACGAAATATGTCTTGGCGAACAACCTTCTTGTTGAGGTCTTTTATTACCTACTTATGGGTATCTCAAAGCGAATAGGGACAATAGGACTCATAGGAGTAGACATCTCAGAACTTGACATCACCCCTGAAAAACAGCTTGAGATTACATTCGATATTGTTGTCAAATCAGACAATGTTAACGAAAGAATCGGGCTTGTCAAGAGATATTCACAGAATCACTCAATGGATGTTATCGAGTTTGCCTATTCAAGGCGTATCCTTGGTCTATTTTCAGGGAACATGCATTGGAACACTGAACTGATATCGAATCAAGACATTCTCATCACCGTGAAGATGATTTTGGACTCGGTATAGATTACCAACAATATCCAATGATATTCTACGAATTTTTAGAACTCTCCAGGATCTCTTCGAGACCAAGTCCCATCATCAAGAGACCCAGAAAGACAAAAACAAGAGTCCAAGTAGACATCCCGATGAATGCACTCTCATATGGCCATAATATTCTCCCTTCGAATAGCATTTTGACAAAGGATAGTACAGGAAAGAGTGCAGTAACTCCACCAAATGCAAATAGAAAAGGTCCTGTTAGACCCAACCTCTTCTTTTGTCCCATAATCAGAAACCCCAATCCCCCTTCTCGTGAATGAATATAATATCTTTCATTCTTTAGCACTCTTAGAATAATAATTTTAAAATATTTTTATCTAAATCTTCAGATACAGTGTTCATTTCATACTCCTAGAAATACGATTATCTCCAGTTAGAGATGTGGAAAAAAAAAAGAATGGTGAGAGTAATCTCACCATAGGAGGAACGCGTGTTCTGGATCGCCATCATATTCTTGGGGGTGATGTGCACCTCCCTTGAATGGATAGGCGGCTGCAGCAATATCAAAGGCAAGCTCCATCTCAGTGCGAGAATCAGAACCAAAGATATTGATGAGAGTATATTCTAGGAAGAAGTATGTCCACATTCCATTACTATACTCACCAGCATCCCAACCCATGCCCATTATATCACAGGTTGCTGCAACATAGACATGTTCAGAATTTTGCATGCTCATCAGGTCATCACCAAAACCACCAGCAAAGCAATGGTCGATGAATACAAAGATTTGGCTAGCAATAGATAGTTCTAGAATAGCTGCAACTTCAATATCCCAAAAATATCCGTCATCTCCATCTTCACCTTCAGTGATGTCCCACATACACAACAGACTGCTCCCTCGGCTATCACCTGAACCGTGTCCAGATGTTATGAAGGCAATTGTATCTTTTGGTCCAGCTTTTGAGACCATATCGAGAAGCGCAAGCTTGACATTGTACTCAGTGGCTAGTCCATCGTATTTGGGGTAGAAGCTTGTGTGATCACCAAGAATGATAATCTCATCGTAGCCAATATCAGATAGATAATAATACCAATCATTTGCGTCGTCATCACAGTATCTCAGATCACTTATTGCTTTGTAATCACTAATACCAACAACAACGGCATAATGTTTTGGTCTATTAATTGCCTGTTGATATGAGATCACATATTCATCAAATATGACTGAACTATCCAATCCAATTTCACTCATATCACGGTCCGCAAGTATTGATATTCCTAGTGGAACCATTGCTACAAGCATTCCACACAGCAACATCATACCGATAAGGTAGACACTTACTCTCTTCATATCTCACACTCCATTGTAGTTTTTCTCCTTCATAGAAATGCAACTACATTGGAGACCAATAAAGAACGTATATTAGATACTCTTTGAAAGCGTGACTTACTTTTTTAAAAATAGAATCTCTTGTCTTTCAAAATAAAATGGTTGCTATAGGCCGTTCTACCGATATATAAACACTCTTTCAAAGCATTATGTTAGGAATTTATTTTCAAGATGTGTATTGATTCGAGTTTTTGGAACATATATTAATAATCAATTAGTGATTCTAAGATTATATCTAGCTACTCTGATTAATAGAATATTTTCTAGGTAAATAATTGATGATCTAGCAATCAAATACACAAAGAGGCAAAAGCATTTCATTAGAGCTTATCCCGCCGTGATGACCTTTCATAATAAGTGGTTCGAAACCAGGAAAGCAATTGATTATGGCATGACCTTCACGAAAGATAAGAGTAAAGTCTCCCACACGATCATAAAGACGTGGATGACGGTCATAAAGACCAAACCAGTTATCTTCTATCAAATCATCACTCGAATGAAGCTCACATGCATGTCCAAATCTGGTCTGAACATATCTTTCGAATTGTGTAATTTTCGAGGGACGAACGTACGCATAAACGGTTCGAGTGTCACCGCATAGAGGTAAGACAAGACAGTCTTCAAAATCCGGGTGGTCATGAGTATAGATCACATGGGACTTGTCCACATCATTGAAGCCATGATCACTTGTCACAATGAGTTTCGTATTTGTTCCCTCTAATGATTCAACAAGAGATCTCAAGTGATTATCAAACTCTTTTAGCTCCCGTTGAGACTCTTCACTTCTGGAACCGAGTACATGCGCAGATGCATCGAATCGTGGCCAGTAACCATAGATATAGCTCCTGGATGTAGAATTGGATACAGCTTTCTTAATCTGTTCAAAGAATTGGCCTAAATCTGAATACCTGCTGCGATTTGCGTTTTTGGCAAGATTCTTAGTAAATACAGAATCGGAGATTTGGTCTGGTAGTATAAGAGAATAATTTTTACCCAAAGATTCGAATACAGAGTTACTACTGATGACATTCGAGATTTCACTTCCAATAAGATTGTAATCAATAGTATTACTATATGGTAGAATGCGAGAGACTACACCATATTCTCTGAGATGTACAAACCAACCTGTTACACCATGTTGCTGTGGAGCCAGACCAGTCATAATAGAGGTGATTGCAGAACCTGTAGAAGGTAAAAACACCGAGGTCATTGAATCTTTTAGATTTCTATGTAATAGTGAAGTAGGAGCGTATGTCTTGAGGTAGTTATGACCGACACCATCGATGATCAAGAGGATGACATTGCTAGCCTCTTCCATATCATCTAATGATTTGCTCTCTAGAGGTGAATACGTACTTTGGATATCAAAAGATTTAGCAATAGAGGCTATTAGATTCACAAGAGACTTTCGATAATTCGGCTTCATCGTATTATCCTCCGATTGTGACTTCTGCTAAGAGAGTCACAATAGTATTAATGTATTGAAGACTTGGTAATTGCTCCAATTATTCACTCTTATAATCCTGGGAGAACCGATCTTCAATCCAATTCATGACATCATTATCATCCATGGTTGATGGTCTGCTTGGTTTTCCTACACCCTGTTCTCTTCTTTTTTCCATCTCAGCGGAAAGATCGTTCTCTTGTAAAATATTGCCATTCTCGATTTCCAGTTCAATGACGGTCTCGAATGATTCTACACTCTGAAAACCCATATGAACGTACATGCTTGAGATGAAGTCTTTTCCAAGCAAGAGTTTACCGCTAAATTTTGTTTTTATCTTCAGATCCTCGTAAAGATGACTGAATCCGAAATCCCCTGGAGTTGGTTCTACTCCATTAATTTGAGTTGCATTTGGAGTGTTGACATTCATCTGCTCGAGAATTAACTCTCCATTGATACAATCATATAGCATCTGAAAACCTCTCCAACAGGCGGTTGTTGCAGGTCTCGTACTAATGTCAAAATCTTCTGGAGTAAAGAGACCCTCACCATCTATACCTATAAGATTGTATAGTTCACTTTTATATCGAATAGCATCAGCAATTTGTCCAGTCATTATAATCACATAGTTAAATTTACACTTGCATTCCTGAAGTAGATACGTAAGAACTTTAGTAGTAGATAAATATTCATGAAAACAAGTTTGGTAACGTTCTGAGTTGATTTAATATCAGTCATCATTTCCAAGTGGAGATTCATCTGATGAACCAAAAACAAGCAATCGCAGGGATACTACTCGTTCTGCTCATTGTCAGTAGCATTTATGCAGTATTCATTCTAAGTCAGTCATCTGAATCGGATGATGTCACAGCTCCAATAGTCACAATAATATCACCAACTAATAATACCATGGTATCAGGGCAGGTTACAATTTCATTCAACACTACAGATGACAGTCCAATTACAACTTACGAAATCAGGATAGATTCTATCTTAAAGTCTAATGAACAAGCATATAGTTGGGATACAACAATGGAACTCAACGGTGTTCATGTTCTTTTTTGTCGAGCTATGGATAATTTTTCCAATTGGGGAGAAGCCATAGTATCAGTTATGGTAAATAATACAGAAACCATCAATCATGCACCGATTGTTACAATTGACACACCAGGACAAGATGAGATTGTCACAGGTACAGTGCTAATCTCAGTGTCGGTCGATGATGAAGAATCTCTTAATCCTAGTATCTTCATAGATAACGAGTATATCTCAGGTACTGGAAGTTTTCTGTGGAATACAGAATTCTGGTCCAATGATATCCATACCATTTCAGCAAATGTCACCGATAGTGGAGGTCTCACAGGATCTGACTCAATTCAAGTCACTGTTGATAATAAAGTGGCTCTACTAAACTTCACCGGAGAATTCAAGGTGATGACCTATAATATTGAGCAATCAGGGATTAATGAAGATTGGAAAGAAGTGGTTAAGGAAGAGAATCCTGATATTATGATACTGGTTGAGACAGGTACTTGGGAAGACAATAACGACCTTCTTCTCAATGAGGCAATTGACGAATTGAATGATTATTTTGTAGACGAGGTACCTTACATCGGATATTGTGCACAGGGTGTTGCATACTCGACAAGTGGTGAAGCCATTCTTAGTCGTTTTCCAATATTAGACTTCATTCAGATTCCAATTGTTCCCCTTGATGATGAGACCAGCTATGATGTGACGCATGATTTCATTCATGCTGTTGTAAATGTGAATGGTACCATTATCCATCTCATCGGAGCACATCTCAAAGCAAGCAGTGGCGTAGAGAACGAACAGAGAAGAGAGTGGGAGATGGAAGGTATCATCAATTATATGGATAATCTTGGAGATGTTCCCATCATGTTCATGGGAGATCTCAACTCGTTCTCTCCTGCTGACACAGGAGAACTTGCACCTCTTGGAGACCTTGGCTATGGCCCCTTGACCATGTTACTCTATCCTGAAGATCCAACTTACGGGCAGTATTCATCAGAAATGCATAATTTCACGGATGTGTTTCGCACACTTAATCCTATAGACCCAGGCTATACCTATGGTCATCAAAGCCCAAGCTATCTATCACGCATTGATTATATTGTCGCAAATGACTTCTTCGCGGATTACCTTATCAACTCGACATGTGGAGATACTCCACATGCATACACTGGCTCAGATCATTATTCTGTTGATGTCTGGTTAGGATGGGAGTCAACTAATACTTCAGATATTACGCCACCTGTTCAAGTCACTGGTCTAAATGCATTTGCAAATTATACATCTCAAGTCGATCTTTGGTGGGATGCAAATAATGAGACAGATCTTTATCGATACATTGTCTATCGAGATAGTGTGAAAATTGCGGAGGTCATAACCACATGGTATAATGATACAGGGCTTGCTTCAAATACAACATTTTCCTATCAGGTTTCAGCTATTGACATCAATGGTAATGAAGGTCAGAAATCGGTAATGGTCAATGTGACTACATGGACAATTCACCCAAGTGAGGCTGTTGTAATCAATGAAATACTACCGGACCCATATAGCATATTCACTGATGAGTGGATAGAACTGTACAATCCTACTGGAGAAGATATTGATCTAGCTGGGTATATCTTAGATGATATCATTGGGGGAGGTACAGCACCATATACAATTCCTGAAGATACAATCATACCGGGATATGGATTCCTGCTATTCTACCTTGCTGAGACAGGAGTTGCCTTGAACAATGCAGGGGACACTGTCAATTTAATCAAACCTGACGGTGTGACTGTTCTAGATAGCTATACCTATTCGTCCTCCTCAGATGATATTAGTCACGGAAGAGAGAAGGATGGAGGACTCCCATGGATTACATTCTCGAATCCAACACCAGGCGCAAGTAACAACGAAGCAATATTTAATCTCCATAAATCATTTGTAGATAGTTTTCCCATCGAGTGTTTTATCAAAGAAATCACCATAATAATCTTAGAACCGGTATATTGGCCAAAAAGTGTCAGCCAAAAGACTTCTATCTAGCATAATACATACATACTTTCAGTGGAGGATTTCATGTTGGTATCATTTGATAGCAAAGAGCAACTTATGGAAGTATTTCACAAGTTTTGGGCTGAAGCCAAAAAAGAAACTGAAGTCATGGAGAAACTTGCAAAATCACAAGTGGTCGTTCGATTTGATATTGAAGACCCGGAGGCACACCTAACCATAAATTTCAGAGACCCTGGGCCAGGTGGAGAGATAGGTACACTCTCGTTTGATAGTGAAGTGGAGCCTGAAATCACTGTTTGGTCAAAATCTGAAACAACGAATAAGTTCTGGCAGGATAAGTTGAGTACAACTGTTGCAATGGCGAGAGGTCAAGTAAAGCTTGAGGGATCAGTTTCCAAAGCCCTTGGTTTACTCTCAAAGATAAAACCATTATACAAAATATATCCTGAAGTATTAAGGGAGATGGGATTGACGCACCTTATTCTATAAGATTGAATTCTTGAGAGAGAGAAAATGAATGATTTACGTGTTGTAGATGACCTGACTATCACCATACTGGTTGACAATGTGATTGAATGGTCTGGTAGTGAAAATCATGACAATGTAATGACTACGAATCAATGGGTGAAGGGAAAGAAAGCAAACCCAATTCATGTGTTTGGAGGTCATGGCTTGGCATTTCTCATCCAGACCCAAATTGGTAATGACACGTATGAGATACTCTATGATACAGGACCATCCGGAGAAATAATAAGCCATAATATTGAAGCACTAGGTCTTGATATTTCTGATGTAGATGCAATTGTCATGAGTCATGGTCACTGGGACCATTTTGGTGGTCTATTAGAGGTTTTGAAGAAGATAGGTCATAAGAATGTGCCAGTCTATATTCATCCAAGAATGATGGCTCCAAGACGAACCGCGACTCAGACAGAACAGGGAATGAAAATCATTAACTTTCCAGCAGTACCAACACTCGATGAGATAAAATTAGCTGGTGGTACACCGGTTATATCAATAGAGCCAGTGATGCTTGCAGGTAAAACAATTCTAAGGACAGGAGAGATCCCTCGTCTTAATGAATATGAGATTGGTTTTCCAAATCATCAAGCTCTTGTAGATGGAAACTGGATTGATGATTCGAAGGTCATAGATGACAACTGTCTTGCAATTCTCACTAAGCAGGGCCTTGTCATCGTGACTGGTTGCGCACATTCAGGGATAGTAAATTCAATCTATGAAGCAATCAATCTCACTGCAGAGAAGAGAGTGAGAGCAGTGATTGGCGGATTCCATCTAATGGGGAAGAATAATGCAATTCAAATCGAGAAGACCATTAAGGACCTTAAAGATATCTCACCTGAGATGCTTGTACCCTGTCATTGTACAGGAGCTCCAGCCCAATATGCCATGAATCAGGAATTTCCTAAAGCATATGTCACAGGAAGTACAGGTAATCGGTATGTATTCTGAAAGTTAGAACTCTCATGATGGTTCTCTCAATATTATGAACATACGATAAAGTATATTAGCAGATTTTCAGACATAGGAAATATTAACCATAGTTAATGGTGAGTAGTCATGGCACAAGCTGTAAATAAACACATGAGTATTGCGGAAGTAGTAATGAAATGGCCAGAGTCTGCTGGTGCATTCATGGAGGCAGGTCTACACTGTTATGGATGTGCAGCTGCACGCTTCGAAACAATAGAACAAGGAGCACTGGCTCATGGCGTTGATCCCGATAAGCTGATTGAAGCAATCAATGAAGTGATTGAAGAGAAAGAGTAGAAACTGAGTTGACCCAGCCCTCAAAAAAGAAGGGCTGGTTCGATACTATAATTTTGGTATTGTCTAATTGATGATTCAAATAGTCGCACAATATTCAATGTCTATTCTCGCAGAGGCTTTGTTCTGCCGTAAAGACGTCCAGTTTCTTCCTCGGACATCTCAAAGCTATGTTCATGTTCAGGGAACACTTCATTCCTCACTTCTTCGGAATATTTTGTAACAGCATCTCTGATGACACTTCGAATGTTGGCATATTTTTTAACAAACTTTGGTTTAAAGTCTTCAAAGAGACCAAGCATATCCCATAACACCAAGACTTGACCATCACAATGGGGTCCAGCACCAATTCCGATTGTTGGAATGTCCACAGATTCGGTTATCACTTTTGCAGTTTCAGATGGTACTAACTCTATGACTATCGAAAAGGCTCCCGCTTCTTCTAGATTTTTCGCTTGTTCAACCAGGGCATTTGTCATCTCAGCAGTCCTTCCCTGTACACGATATCCACCGAGTTGGAAGATTGATTGCGGAGTCAAGCCAATATGACCCATGACTGGAATACCTGAATCGACAACTGCACGCACGATATCAACAACTCGTCCAGCACCCTCAATTTTGACAGACTCTGCTCCACCTTCTTGAAGCATGAGCGCACAATTCTCGAGCGCCTGTTCTTCGCTAATCTTGTAAGACATAAAGGGCATATCACCTATGATGAGAGAATCAGGTTTTGCACGTGAAACAGCCGCACAATGATGAATTACATCATCCAGAGTGACGGGAATAGTACTCTCATATCCAAGTAATGCGTTGCCTACTGAATCACCGACAAGAATCATGTCAACTCCACATTCACTCAGAATAGCAGCAGTGGGTGCATCATAAGCAGTGAGCATGACAATCTTCTTGCCCTTTTTCTTGAGTTCACGAATTTTGTGTGTTGTCTTTCTTGCCAAATCCGATTCGCCACATGTTTTTAGTATGATTGGTTATTTATATAGTTCCTATATCAGATATATAATGTATATACAATGTAGAGGGCTCTAGAGATCTATCTCCTTGCGACGGAAATACCGCTTATATAATTCAATTCCTATGATAGTAGGGAGAGAGAGGAGTATGCATATTATCCAGTCATATGCTGTCAAGGGGATGATGTAAAAGTTGAGACCATATAGTGAAAGAATCTGATTCACTTCAGGGACATACATCAAGAGATAATGAGCAAGATAGATAAGACCTAGAAAAATCACAAATATCCATGTTCCTGGTTCACGAAGGCTCTTATGAATGGGCATATTGATCCTTCTGATCAGCAAGACGATTGTGCTCTCCACGATTAATATTACTGACAGGAGCATTGATGTTGCTTTCATTAGAGTCCAAAGAGGACCTTCTGTACTATAAAAGAGATTAGGCTCTTCAGGTCTGAATATTGCCCAGAATCCAGTCATGTTCTCAGGATTAACTTCTACAATACCAAGATAGCCAGTAAAAGTGAGAAAGTATACGATTGCTGCACCCATTGCCATCAAGAACACATTCAATGCCATTATCTTTCCAAGATTTCTCGTGATAATTTCTTGACTGTCTCGTGGTCTATCCTCCATTGCGCGAGGTGAAGTCCTATCGAAAACTAATGCGAGACCAGGGAATGAGTGTGTTGTGACAACAAGATAGATCTGTTGCCATTGACTTAGAATCTCTATATAACTTGGTAGGATAAAGAGTGCTCCAAAGAAGATGATACTTTCAAAGAGGTTGATTGCAACATAGAAATAGATCATCATTCGTATCTTATTGAAGAGACCTCGACCCTGATGAACTCCTGAGACGATTGATGCAAAACTATCATCAGTGATGACAATATCAGCAGCCTCTTTTGCAACATCAGTCCCTGTGATGCCCATCGCAATTCCTGCATCGCTCATTGCAAGGGCTAAGGCATCATTGACCCCATCTCCTGTCATCGCAACGACTTTGTTTTGATCCTGATATCGTTCAACGATGATCTGTTTATGCTCAGGATTCACTCGAGCAAAAACATTTGTTCGAGCAAAATCCTCATCATTAATATTATGAATTTGAGAACCTTCGACCACCAGTGAGTTCTGAGTAAACACTCCCAAGTCCATCGCAATCGTTTTAGCAGTAGCAGCAGCATCTCCGGTGATCATAATCACATTGATACCAGCACTATGGCACGCACCGACTGCTTCCTTTACACCTTCACGAGGAGGATCAACGATGCATGCAAATCCCAAATAGATAAGCTTGCTCTCCGTCTTTTCGCGCGCCTTATCGCCTGTCGGAACGGTTTCCATCTGTTTGTACGCAAGTGAAATGACTCTGTATCCTCTAGATGCGAAATCGTTTGCTAGTATAATTACTCTATCAGCCAGACCAGGTGTCATAATGGATGGTGTGTCTTCACCATCTGCATATTCACAGAGAGAGAGAAGGACCTCAGTAGCTCCCTTTACAAATGCAACAAATTTCTTTCCATCTTGACAGATTTTTGACATCCGTTTAAGCTCTGATTCAAATGGGAACTCTTCTACAATAGTATATTTCTTTTTAATAGCTGATTCATCAATACCACTCTTTCTAAACAGGGTGAGTAGAGCAGCATCAGTAGGATCGCCAAGGGGTATCCAGATTGTCCCTTGGTCTGGAATCTCTTCTTTTACTATCTCGGAATCATTTGCAATTCCACTACAAGTGATAAGCCTAAAGAGACCCTTCCATCTGAAAACATCTTTTACTGGCTCTTCTTCAATATCAGCAAGATTGGAGTTTGTAGCCCCTTTTAAGAGGTTTATATCGCCAGAAGGAGCATATCCATCACCATGAACAGAAAAGAGGTTCTTTGTATCCCAGCAGTATTTTACGGTCATCTGGTTTTTCGTCATGGTTCCAGTCTTGTCGCTACAGATGACACTAACACGACCAAGACTCTCAACAGCAGACAGGTCTCGAATTATGACTCCGCGCTTAGCCATTGCAAGAACGCCAGTGAGTAAGACAATCGTTGTCAGTAGAGGAATGTTGATTGGCATAATAGTCATCGCACGGGTGATTCCAGCCCCGATTCGTTCTGAGATTGTCTGAGGTGTAAAGATGAATGGTTCGCCACTGAGAATCGGGTAGACAACAACTTGCCACAAGACTGAAACGGTCATTAGGATGATGGCAGCAATCCCGAGGTATTTGGCAAGAACGTTGACTTTTCTTCGCAGAGGAATATCACCTGTGTTTAGTGCCTCAAGTGTTCCCTGAATCTTACCAATTTCTGTATGACTACCAGTCGCGGTAGTGATAACAGTTGCCATGCCGGTTGCGACATAAGTCCCGAAAAAGACCATATTCAATCGATCTGTAAGCATCGAATCTTTGGAAACATGAGAGTCCTCATTCTTCATCACTGGAACACTCTCTCCAGTGAGTGACGCCTCCTCAGTCATCAGATTTGATGATGATATAATGCGTCCATCAGATGGGATTCTGTAGCCTTGTTCAAGCTTGATTATATCCCCTGGGACAATGTCGAGCGGAGAGATGTTTACCTCTTTTCCATTCCTGATTACACGAGCTTCACCAGCAGATAACTGCTCCAAAGCCTCTAGTTTCTTCTGCGCACGGAATTGTTGAATCATAGCAACAAAAGCATTAACTCCAACAACTGCAAGCCATATAGTTGCTCCACCCATGGTATTTAGATCAGAGGGAAAGAGAATAGCTATAAGGATCAATGCAAATGAACTAATGATATAGATAGTAATGAGCCAGTTCAAAATTGGTGCAATATAGACCTGCCAGAAATCACCACGGTATTTAGGAATTGTATTTGGACCCACTTCTTGAAGACGTTGTTTTGCTTCTTCTGATGTAAGTCCTTGTTTTCTATCAACTTTGAGGGTTTCAAAGACTTCCTCAAGAGGCATTGAATAGTATGCTACTGCCGGTTCGGTCTCTGTGATGGCGTCTTCTTTTAACAAAGTAGGTACCTCTTGAGGTTTCATCAAATGATAGAATCGCAGATAAATGAAACTCGAATGGTCCCATCTTCCCGACTTGTGTAATTTGCAGTATATTCAGCCTTTTGAAGCTTTTCCGTAATAATAGAAAATTACCAGTGGCGATAGGTTCTTACGTGTTAAACACAAATCACAAACAACGCACGTAATTCACTCTTTTAGGTGTAACATAATGGGATATTACTGGGAAACAACAACAGGTCGACGACCTTCAAAATCAAATGGTTCGCGAATCGTTGCTCTACTAATAATAATGATGATTGTTGTGTCAGCTGGAATTTTTTATGTCGTCACAATTGGTCCAGAGAATTACGTTGCACCTAAAGCAAAAGTTCGTGTTGCAATTCTAGATTCAGGAATAG
This sequence comes from Candidatus Thorarchaeota archaeon, assembly GCA_004524595.1. Next base: position 15,536 of record SDOA01000093.1, read on the forward strand.
ATATTGACATTGGTCTTCAAAATCGAGTTGCTGTATCTAAAAGTTTCATCACAGTGGCTAATGGATATGACTATACGGACTTGACGGTCTCAGACTCCAGACCAGAGGATGTACCACATGGAACGATAATTGCAAAACAAATAGCAACTAGCCCAAATATTGAGATTGTAAATGGGAAGGTACTAGGAGAAGGAGGAAGTGCAACTACTAAGGCGTTGATTGAGGCAATTAACTGGGCTGTAGAACAAAATAGCAGTGTCATTAATTTGAGTCTCGGAGGATCACCAACTTTTAAAGATCCTTTGAAAGATGCCATGGAATGGGCATTTGCTCAAGGAGTTGTCGTAGTAGCCTCAGCAGGTAATGATGGAGATGACGGAGTTCTTGGAACAACAATTGACTCACCTGCACTCTATGATGCATGCATTGCAGTTGGGGCATTGCTAGAAGATGGAAAACCAGCAGGCTTCTCATCTATCGGCCCAGCAAGAGATCAATACATGAAACCAGACATCGTAGCCGCAGGATATACCACAAGCCCGGATGGAACAAGGTACTATGGTACTAGCTTTTCTGCACCACAAGTTGCCATTGCTGCTGCAGAACTAATCGGTCACTCGATAGACGGTAACATCACCTACACAGCAGGTTCCATTATGACTGCACTCCTAAAGGGAGCAGATCCAATGAATAACTATCCTACGTATCTAGTAGGTGCAGGTAAACTCAATACCGCAGCATCATTAAGGCTCATTCAAGAATCGTCAGTCGATGGAGAACTGCCTGCAATCAGTTATGCATTTCCAGGAGAATTGCCAATAGAATATGAACGACTATTTGCCTCAGATGTGTACAGATTCAATGTCAGGATTCTTACCGGGGATAACACGACCTATATGACTGAGGTTACAAGTGCTAATTCAGAAGCATTCGTTGTAGATGATTCATTTGTTATCAATCAGATTGGTCGAACAGTCATCACAATAGAAGTCCCTGAGTCTGGAGTGAGTTCAATCAATGGAACTATAACATTCACTTCGGAAGACTTCGGAGCGACTAGTTTGCACATCTCCTTTGATGTGAATACAGCTATAGCTAGAGTTGCTTTCGATATTACACACACCCCTTGGGACATCGATTCAATCTACGGTCAATTTCGAGAGTTCTACAAGATACTTGTAGAGAATGACATTTCCGTGACAGAAATTCGAGATAGATCAATGATCAATCTCACAACACTCCAACAATACGATGCTGTTGTGATCCTCGATCCATGTGCTTATGATATCAACGAAACCGACCCATTAGATCTATCAGTCTTCTCAATCACATTTTCAGAGGAAGAAACGCAAGCATATCAGGACTATTTTAATGCAGGTGGTGGAATTTTCGTTGTCGCACTATCAAA
>SDOA01000094.1 GCA_004524595.1 Candidatus Thorarchaeota archaeon
GCAATAATAAACTCGATATATGTTGCAATCATTGTCACAGGATTCTCCGTCCTTCTTGGAGTATTCCTAGCTTTCATCGTTGCAAGGTATGATTTCTTTGGAAAGTCTATAATCCGAACAGTCTTGATTTTTCCACTCTTAGCTACTCCTTTTGTTGGAGCAATCGGAATCAAAGCATTTCTTGGTCTAAATGGATTCTTCAACAATCTCTTCTATGATACTCTTCATATCTTTCCATTACAATTACAGATTAAGGGTCTCGCTGCAATAATTTTTGTCCAGGCATTATCATTGTTCTCTCTTGTATATCTGAATGCATATTCTTCTTTCATGGCAATAGATCCCTCGCTAGAAGAGCAGGCTGAAAATCTAGGTGCAAAAGGATCAAAGCTATTTCGATCTGTGACACTCCCCTTAGCCATGCCTGGTATTCAAGCAGGAGCAATACTGACATTCATCCTGAGTATTGAAGATTTGGGTACTCCTATTGTTTTTCAGGACGATCCTCAGGCTAAAAAGACTCTTGCGTTTCAAGTCTTCGATTCATTTCGGTCAGGGTCTTTAGGAATAGATCCGAAAGGACCTGCAATAGGAATCATTCTGTTAATATTTGCACTAGCCGGTTTCTTAGCAATAAGAAAATATGCTGGTGTACGGTCTTATGAGTCTGGTACTAAAGGCGGACAATGGAATCCCCGAACAAGGCAGCTCCAGTCTCAAAATGTTTCAGTCAATGGTCTTCTCACAGCAGCTGGATGGTTTCTGTTTGTTTACCTGTTGATTCGACCTATCTCCGGATTTCCAATAACGTGGCCACTTTTCTGGTTCTTGGCCTTGTACACATACCTCGGCCGGAATCCTAGATTTCGAGATAGACTTCCAGAATGGTTTGTAAGAAGACGATTTGGTTTTTCGACTACTATACTACTATATGCTCTACTTATCCCATTACTCTTCCTTGCACTAATCCCTCAAATTAGTGTGATAATACTATCGTTTGCAGGTCCTTGGGGCAGTAATGCAGTGTTACCTGCAACATGGACATTGGAACATTATTCAATTTTGACGACATATCCTGCAGTCACACAATCAATAACATTTACTCTCATTTATGGTGCAATTGCTACAGTGTTCATCGTCTTACTGGGAACAAGTGCTGCATATATCATTGCAAGACGTGACATACCTGGCAAGACATACTTTGACTTACTTGTAACCTCACCAATTGCGCTCCCAGGTATTGTTATAGCTACAGGCTATTTTATCCTCTATTATCGTACCCCTCTCTTCCCTCTGGATGCACCGGCATTCCTGATAATAATGTCATATACTATCAGAAAATTCCCGTTCACAGTAAGAGCGGCATATGCTGGATTGCAGTCTACACCTGTAGTACTTGAAGAAGCATCACAAAACATGGGTGCGAGTAAGAATCAGACCTTTGCAAAAATTACCATGCCTCTCATTGGTGTAAGTGTCCTTGCAGGATCTCTTCTCTCATTTGTATATTCAGTAAGTGAAGTAAGTACCAGTCTAATACTGGGAAGCCTTGGACCTGAACAGGCACCAATGACATTCTGGACGAAAGAAGTTTTGCAATCACACTCAGCAAGCTATACATCTGCGAATAGCGCAGCATGTTTAGGAGTATTAATGATGGCTATGCAAATGACAGTCATTACTGTTACGAATAAGATCCTAGGTGCACGGTCTTCGGCCATGACTGGGATATGAGGTGATAAAATGGTTGAGATAATATTAGAGAACTTGCGAAAAACCTTTGGTAAAATAATCGCTACTGATGAAGTGAACATGGTTCTAAAAGAGGGCGAACTCTCAACACTTCTTGGTCCATCCGGTTGTGGAAAGACCACACTGTTGCGCCTAATTGCTGGATTCTATGTTCCCGATTCTGGGCATATCTATTTTGATGATCGAGAAATGACAGATGTTCCACCTCATAAGAGAAATACTGGGATGTGTTTTCAGAACTATGCGCTTTGGCCACACATGACCGTTGCAGACAATGTTGCATATGGTTTGAAACTAAAGCGAGTTCAGGGTATGAAATTCACTAATGATGCCATTAAGAAGAGGGTCCAAAATTCCCTCAATCTTGTGAGGATGGGCGAGCTTGGTGAACGTCATGTTCATCAATTGTCTGGTGGTCAACAACAGCGAGTAGCTCTTGCTCGTGCACTTGTAATAGAGCCAGATGTTCTTCTATTAGATGAACCTCTTTCGAACTTGGACGCAAAGCTTCGTATTGACATGAGAGAAGAGATAATACGAATTCAAAAAGAGCTTTCAATAACCACAGTTTATGTCACACACGATCAACATGAGGCACTCAGTATCTCTGACAAGGTTGCAGTTATGGATAAGGGATACATTCAACAGTTTGATAATCCCCGCGAAATCTACGCAAATCCCCAGACTGTATTTGTGGCTGATTTTATCGGGCAATGCACTTTCATCGATGGGGTTGTCCAATCAGTAGGCGAAAATATCAAAGTGATTATTCCTGATAATCAAGTCGTTACTGGTCGCACGACAATTGATGGATATCCCTTTGAGGTGGGAGAAGCTGTAAAAGCTGCTGTACGTCCAGAAGACCTTAATCTGACCAAAGAGGGACCGAATGATAATGATATTGTTGGTGAAGTAACTCGTACAATATATGTTGGAAACGCATTGGAGGTCTATTTCAGGGTAGGTGACATCTCTGCTGAAGCACTATTAGACCCTGACTCTTCAATAAAAGATGGCGATCGGATTCATCTCTTTGCGCCACCTGATGAGGTCATGATTCTGCCAGTAGGTGGTGTTGATGCATTACGAAAAGTACCTGACCATCCATTAGCTCTGAGCAAACCTCCATCTAATGCTTCCGAGAGTGTCTAATTGCCACAGCAACTCCACGACTGAAGGCTCTCATCTCTAAACCACTAAGTAGAGCCCTCCCTACGCCCAGAAGATTATGTTGTTCATCGACTACAAGTACTTCTTCCCCTGCCCTGAGATTGGGGCTTGCGTGTTTCACGAATTTCGCAAGAGCCGATTTTCCATCTGCAACAAACTCTGCAACATCATCTTGCATAGTCACAATATACTCCTCAGGGATTGTCATCTTCAAGAGTTCTTCCCCTCCTTTGAATGTAGGTGTGAGTAATCCGGTTGTCGGTACCATTGTGAAGAGGATATCTTCTCCTCTAATCACATGCCGTATTTTTCCTGTACTTCTTGAGAAAACAGCGTGAAGATCGGTCGCGTTGGCAAGTTTTTCTGTATCAATTCCCCATTGGTAACTCAATACAGCTCTTAGTTTTCTCAGTGTCCAGTCTGCACCTGTGGTTTCTAAATCGCTCAATTCTTGAAGAATTTCAGAAGCTGATACTTTGACTACAATTTTTAATTCGTTGTCAAGTTTTTCCGCGAGGTTATTTGTCGGACTATCGCGACTGAACCATACAAGATTTTCGAACATTATTTCGTTGAGGAATTCTTGAAGTCTTTTTTGAGCCATAGTGAGAGTTTCTATGTCTACTCTATTTGAAAAGACACATTGTTGAACCGGATGTACATGCTCAAGCTCCCAAGGAATAACTCCGATAGGTGTTAGAAAAACTAAGATCACAGTTTCGGAAGTATATTTCTTCACTTCAGAAATTATTGTGCTTGCGGAATCTGAGAACGGACGTTCTCCTAGATCTGGCACAATAATTATTGTATTTGTTTTTTTGTATGGATATCTTTTAATGACTCGCAAGTGAAATCGAGAAATCTCTGGTCTAAGAACTGTTTCCGGCCCTGTATAGAAAATTGATGATGACTTACCATAGGGGTCTGACTCAACAACAGAATCCATCTGAGAGACCATCGTCTGTAGGGCTTCAAGAAGAGATGGATGGCTTCTTGCTCGAACAGCGACAAGTTCGAAGAGTTTTCCATCGCTGATTGCTTGTCGAACTCGTCGCATCTCAGCAACAGATACAAAGAGATTGTGTCGCATCAATGCTAGGTCTCTCTCGCCTTTGGGCAATGCCTTCAGGTCTTCCGCTGTGGTTTGGCTACATATTGGACAATCGCAAGGCAGCTCAGAGAGACTTTCAAGATGAACTGTCCCTGATGTTAGAAGCATCCTCCCGGATTCAGCAAATTTCGCATAAGATGCTGAGTCGAAGAAATCACACCCAAGATATGCAGCTTGAGCGAAAAACATCGGATGTCCACATCCAAATAGATGCACGGGCCTATCAAGCGGAAGGTGTTTCTTTACTGCCATAGTCACTCTAACTATGTCTGCATACCTGTACATCTCCATAAATGGAACAACACCTCCAATAGGAAACACATCAAAATCTAAAACACCCATATCTTTAGCTGACCTCTCTCGTAAGTCTTCGTATACTCCTCCTTGTATTGTACCTGCGAGCATCATTTCACCTTTCATACTAACTGACTGTCTTGCTCGCTCGAGAGATAGATTGACATCTCTTTCTACTTGCGACTTGGGGACGTCTGGCTTTGAAAATGCGTCCAAGATAGTACCGATATCTGTACCTATCTTTTTCTGAAATTCAATGATTGCAACTGGATCAATCTCCTCCTCCGGTAGATCATGAAAGTACATCTGAAAAGTACCAGAATCTGTCATGATAGGTCTATCAAAATCTAATAGTCCATGAACCCCCTCTGCAAGGGCTTTGTTTCGGAATCGTTCATGCGAATTGATAATATACGAATTTGTTATGACCATTTGAAATCCAAAGTCGTCAACTAGTTCTTGAGGTCTTATCACGGACTTACCCGGATGTACTACTGGCATAAGCAGGGGGGTTCTCAGTATCCCGTGTCTTGTAACGAATCTACCTAACCGTGCAAGACCATCTTTTGCTCTGATTTCAAAATTTGACATGAACATTCCCGAATGACCCATCTTTAGTTATCCAAAGAATCTTTCTCTTTGTCAAATGATTATTCATCAATAGCTGTCTTTAAGACACAATGCGATAATATCACGATGATGGTCGATGCTACTGCATTACTTGTACAGCGAAGAAAGTATGATGAACCTGATTTGCTGGAGGAGTTTGCTGCACTTGCTGCCACCGCTAAATATGAGGTAGTTGGCACCTTCGATATTGTTAGTGCTCCATCTGCGAAGTATGGAATACGAAGCGGTAAAGCCGAAGAAATTAAGATTTGGATTGAAGCGAACAAGCCTGATTTCGTATTATTTTCTCCCGGTCTAAAATCTAGTCAGATATTTCGACTTATGGAACTCTGGGAAACAGAAGTACGAGACAGAACACAGGTTATCCTTGAGATATTTGATAAACATGCTCGTACACAACAAGCTAAATTGCAGATAGAACAGGCTCGGCTCAAATATGAGCTACCTTTTGAACGTCACCAGATTCGAATGCGTCTTCAATCTGAACATACTGGAGACCGGCCAATTGCAGAACAGATTGGAGCAGGTGAAGATCTATTGAATCTCCGAATTCAAGAACTTCGCCGTAGGATTGCTACAATCTCAGACAAACTCGTTAAAATCTCCCAAGCACAGGAACTGAAGAAGAAGAAACGTGCGAACAAGGGATTTGTGGAGATCACTCTTGCTGGTTATACAAACGCTGGTAAGAGCACACTTCATAATGCCTTAACAAGATCTGAAGTAGAGATTGCAGATGAACTCTTCACAACTCTATCTACAAAGACTGCAGAGCTAGATATTCCCGGTCATCAGATTGTGCTCTCAGACTCTGTTGGATTCATCAGTAATCTTCCTACATCTCTCCTGCAAGCCTTTAATACAACTCTAATGGAAGTCGCTGATGCAGATGTCATCGTTCTTGTCATAGATGCTTCAGACTCGATAGATGAAATGCAACGGAAGATTGACACATGTCTGGAAACCTTTTATGAAATTGGCGCAAATGGCGTTCCAATCATTGCAGTCCTTAACAAGATTGACTTGATTCCTCAGGATTCACTTGAAGAAAAAATAGAACTATTATCTGAGGTTTCAATCCATATTGTTCCAATCTCTGCAAAAGAGAGAATAAACCTCGAAAATCTCATCGAAGCAATTAATAATTCACTACCCTGCCTTGCTTTATATTCCATCTCATTGCCCTATGGGAACACAGGAATGTCTACCTTATCTTGGCTTCATGAATATGCAATCATTGAAGAGGCAACATATTCAGAAAATCATATTGAAGTAAAAGCAAGATTGAACTCTGAGGTCATCCAGAAACTCTCGAGAGAATTGAATCCCTCTTCAATAAAGAAGCTCTGAAAGCGCAGGTTTTTTACAGAAACAATGATAATCACCAATTAGCAGGTTCGTATAATATGATATTCATGACCCTCAAGTCAAAGGAACAAATATTGGAGATGCTTGAGGGATACGACCGTATAGTCCTTTTTGGGGACTCTGGTTGTGCTCAACTTTGTGATGTTGGTGGTATTATCCAGTTAGAAGATATGGAAGACTTTCTGCGAGAGAATGGAAAGAACGTACTTGGTCACCTGTTTATTTATGGTGGTATCTGTGATGAAAATGCACTAAAACAGGAGATAGAAGCTAAGCGAAACATCATCGACTCTGCGGATGCCTTCTTAGTTCAAGCGTGTGGTGTTGCAACACAAAACATCACAAAGATACTTCCAGATAAGGAATCATTCCCCGCTACTGATTCTAAGTTTCTTGGAACAATGCCTGAGCGATTCCGCCACAATGAAACCTGCGCGATGTGTGGAGAGTGTATTCTTCATCTGACTGCAGGCATCTGCCCTATTGCCCGATGTGCGAAAGGAATATTGAATGGCCCCTGCGGGGGTTCGATGGATGGAAAGTGTGAGCGCGATTCAGAGACCGACTGTGTATGGCAATTGATCTATGACCGATTGAATAAATTGGATAAGCTAGATAACATTCGGAAGATCTGGGAGATAAAGGATTGGAGCCCATCAATGGGTCCAAGAAATGTAGTACAATCTGAACAGGAATCATAATTAATGCAGAGTGTCAGACAAGCTTCAGTAAAAGCAATTAAGGATACATAATCTTCGGAGATTATAGATAACGGGAGGATTACATCTGATAGTATCTAGATTGAAGCGAATAATTGACTCTGGTGAGTTTTGTGTGACCGGAGAGATAGGGCCTCCTCGTGGTGCAGACCATAACATAGTAATCGAACGAACGAGACTGATCGCGGATTTCTGTGACGCAGTGAATATTACTGACAACGTACGTGGTATCCCTTCAATGAGCAGTGCTGTCTGTGCCAAGTATGTAATTGAAACAGGGGCAGAACCCATTATGCAGATGTCCACTCGTGATAGAAATCGAATTTCAATTGAGAGTGAACTTTATGGTGCATATGCTCTCGGGATTCGGAATATCCTATTTATTACAGGTGACCACACTCTACTCGGCTCTCATCCAGAAGCAAAGATGGTCTATGATATTGACTCGATTCAAGCTTTGAAACTGGCAACCCATTTAATGAGTGGAACAGATCTTGCAGGTGATACCTTAGAGGGAACCCCACAATTCCTCTTGGGCTCAACCTTCAATCCCTACGCTGATCCACTAGAGATGCATGCTATACGTGTTGAGAAAAAACGAGATGCTGGGGCGCAATTCTTTCAGACCCAGGCAATTTTTGATACAAACAGATTAGAGTCCTTCATGGACCTTGTTAGAGACCTCAATATCAAGGTGCTTGCAGGTATTATTCCTCTAAAGGGCCCAAAAATGGCGCAATTCATGAATAAACGAGTTCCAGGAATAAAAATCCCCAAGGATTTTATTACGAGACTAGAGGCAGCAGGTGAGGGTCTTAAGGAAGAACCAAAGCGAACTGCAATGAGAGAGGAAGGACTTCTCATAGCCTCAGAGACTATCCAATCGATTCGAAGCATCAAAGGCATCAATGGTATTCATTTGATGGGAATTGGATGGGAAGAGAGTATTCCTGAACTTGTGAAACGGGCGGGTCTTTATCCCCGACCAAAGGTGGTGTGATTGTTACATGTTCATCTTCAAGAAAGAACAGAAAATGTATGACTTTGGCGGTGTTACAATCGGTGGGCATCCAGGAGAAAATCCTCCTGTATTGATTGGAGGTCTCTTCTTCAAAGGACAGCCTATTGTGCAAGATACAAGAGAAGGTACCTTTGACAAAAAACTAGCACTGGAATGGATTGCTACAGCGAACTCGATGGTAGAAAAGACTGGACTTCCGCTAATCATTCAAGCCTTTGGAAGGACTCCTACAGCAATGGATAATCATCTTTCTTGGTTAGCTGAAAACTTCGATGGCCCCATTATGTTCGAGTCTACGAATGCCAGTGCTCGACAACGTGCCATTGAATACTGTGATGAAACTGGCCTTGGAGAGCATGCAATATACAACTCCATAAACCTATCAATGAAAGATGAGGAGAAAGACATCTTGAAATCTAGTTCTCTCAATATGGCTGTCGTACTAGGCTGGTCTCCCCGCGCGACTTCTTTACCGGATAGAATGGTAACTATCAAAGATATGCTCGATGTTTCACAGGATCTCGGAATCGAGAAAATACTTGTCGATCCAGCAACTATGCCCGTTGGTGCAGGCTACGGGTTAGAATATCGAACATTACTGGCTGTAAAATCTGAGTTGGGGCTCCCTACCTGTCTTGGTCCACATAATGCCCCTTCTGCATGGCGTTTCATTAAACAACCGGGTCTTGATGATGAGTCAACTCATATGGCGACGGTCGTTGCTTCTACTATCATGTCCCAAATATTCGCTACGGATTCAATCATGTATGGATCGATGTTAAGAACAAAAGAGGTGTTTGCTGCCGCAGCGTTGATCTCAAATGCAATGGCGACGGCTGCTGCAGAATCGAATAGTGCATTAGGGATTGACCGGAAATTATTCACTCCCCCCTCTTACGAATAGGAGGTAAGAATATTGAACTTAAATCCTGAGTGGCCTCCTGTTCCAGGTGACTTCGAAGTCAATGATCCCAATCACTGTATTGCTATCTGTACGCTTGGGAAGAAGATTGAAGTTCCTGGCAAGTATGCAATAATAGGCACATGTAAAACTGAAAATATTGGAATTGAGAGAGTCATAATCAATACGATATCAAATCCGAATATTCGATTCCTCATCTTAGCCGGTCCTGAAGTACCCGGGCATCTTACAGGTCGTACTCTACGGGCGCTCTACCAAAATGGCGTTGATACTAGTACCAGGAAGATAATAGGCGCAGAAGGTGCAATACCGTATATAGAAAATGTACCTCTTGAAGGAATAGAGCGATTTCGTAGACAAGTTGAATTAATCGAGATGGTCAATATCCTTAATCCAGATGAAATCTCTAAGATGGCAAACCAAGCCGAAAGACAAAATCCCGGGCGATTTCCTGAAGATGCTATGTGGATTGAGTTCAAGGCTCCTACTGGAGAATCCCGTCGGAGTAGTTTAAGTTCTGATATCATCCTTTTACCAGAGTATAACTCCGTGTATGATCATATGACCTCTCTAGTATCCAACTTTGAGTTTCACTCATTCGTTACTGAACATCCGACCCCAATAGTTATCGAGGTGCGGTCAAGTGATACTGGCACAATTCTCGTAGGAAAGGAGGGTTAATTCATTGTTTGTCTTTGAAAAAGAACAGGTGATTCATAATATTGGTGACATCAAAATTGGTGGCAACCTTGGAGAAATACCAACTGTCCTAGCCGGTACTATTTTCTATAGTGGCCATAAAATAGTAAGTAATGCAAAAACCGGAATATTCGATAAAAGTAGTGCCAGTGCTCTATTGAAAAAACAAGATGAGATAGCTGGGATTACCGGCAATCCCGCTTTGATTCAGATCTTCGCCGAAACTTCTGAAGCAATGGTAAAATACATCGAGTTTGTTTCAGAGCACACGGCAGCTCCATTTCTGATTGACTCTGCAGCTGCAGCAGTAAGGTTAGACGGATTACGGTTTGCCGAAGAAGTTGGATTATTGGATAAGGCGATTTACAATTCTATCAATGTATCAGCAACAAAAGATGAAATTGCATCATTGAGAGAGATACAACATGAATGTGCAATTATTCTGGCCTACAATCCCCAAGATTCAACTATTGCTGGAAGACGTGAGGTTCTAGAGAACGGTGCTTTGGATCAGAAACTGGGTCTCTTGGATATATGCAAAGATTTGGGCATCACCAAACCTTTGATAGACACTGCAGTGACTGCTCTCGGGGCTGGCGCAGGGTCATCTGCTGCCTTCACTTTTGTTGCAAAGACCCTCTATGGACTTCCAACTGGATCTGGAATCCATAATGCGGTTTCATCATGGACCTGGCTACGTAAATACAAAAAGACTAACAGCGCAGCGTATTATGCAACTGATGCGGCTTCTAATTTGATAGTTCAGATGATGGGTGCGGACTACATTCTCTATGGACCGATTGAGAATGCTGACAATGTATTTCCAATTGTTGCGATGGGCGATGCATTTGCCGCAGAATCCGCTTACTTAGAGTTTGGACTAGAACCTGATGCAGAACATCCATTCAAGAAGCTCTTGTAATAAGGGGTGTTACTATTGTATAGAGTATTAAAGCCAAAACGGATTGGTCTTTCATCAATTCGGATGGGCTCATTCTTCACTGTTGCATCAGTTGAACTAGGAAATACAACCACTAAGTGCATTCTCGTCACTACCAACTTGGAAACTGCTGAGATTTATGAGATAGATAAAGAAGTACGAATGACCCGTGATGTACGACCTCCTATGGTGGATGAGGCCGTATTTGGTGAAACCGTTTTTGGTACACCTCTAACTCAAAACTCTGTATCGGAGATGGTGAGTAATGTACTAATTTCAGTTCTCTCAAGAACCCGTTTAGATATTGAAAAAGACCTTCATTTTGTTGTGCGTTCCACTGGCGTGACTGCAGGATTTGCAAGTCCACAAGAAGTTGGTTCTTTGGTAAAGGCACTTGCAGATGGATGCCTTCAGGCTGGTGTTCCACCTCGTAAAATGACTGCTGCTTTGACGGTAGATAATCTACCTCCCAGTCTACGAGATTATACCTGGTTACAGAAGGTCTATTTTGATGGTGCTGTTGCTTCGTCACTACCTCCAACAAGTACTGAGATTGTTGCTAATGAGATGGAAGGCGAATTGGTAACAGCTGGTATAAAAGGAGCCGTCAAAGGTACAGACATTGATTTTCGTAATCCTGTAATGACTCTCGATTTCGGAACTACATTAGCTGGTCGAATTACTGATGACGGATTCCCATATGCTAAGACCGTTGGCTCTTTTGCTGGCCTTGCTGGTGCAATTCCTGACTCAATAGTACGAGGTTCTGGTTTTGTTGGGTCGCAAAATGGCTGCGTACTTGACTTACTTCATCCACGTAAATCACTATCTCTTGATATTGATTTTAATTTAATTGATGAAGCATTCAGATTGATTACGATTAAACAGGTACCAACGGGTGTAACCCGGTTTGGGACAGTTCCTGTAGATGTAAAAGCTGCTAAGGAGTCCGGAGTAATTCTAATTGGTGTTGATGCCAATCTTAAGAAATTGGAAAAACTTGGTACCAAGATCTCTGCCAATTATGATGAAGCCTATCTCCTGGTCTTTATTGACTACTTACAAACATTGATAGTCCAACAGATTCTGAATGTTGCAGAATCAGAGAATTTGATTGCTAATGAGACCTCTCTAGGACTCACTGGAAGAGCAATCACAACTGGGCAGAAACCTCAGTTGGTTTCGAAAAAACTGAAACTCAATAGTGGAGAATTATGGATAAAATCCCATCAACTTGTCTTTGTCGAGGATGGTCTAGCAATGGGCGCTGCAGTCGCTGCAAGATGTATGAACTCCTTGGGTACGACTAGACATCCAATGGGTGGAAGAAAAGGCGATAGATGTATCATGGCTGAGAGAATGAAATTGCAAAGTAAAAAGAAACCTTCTGAGTAATGCACTATGTTCTGTTGGGAGCCTTTATCTTGAAATGATGAACGAAAGTCTTGGTCTTGTATGATGCAGGTCTATCCTATTCGAACCCGGATTATCACTCCTGTTGATGATTTACTCGATGTTGTTTTTGAAGGCATTAATAACGTTGGTCTCTCACTGATGGATAATGATATTCTGACTATTGCAGAAACTCCTCTTGGAACGACTGAGGGTCGTGTGGTGAGTCTGTCCGAAGTGGAAGTTAGTCAGAGGGCTGCAGAACTTGCTGAAAAATATGTATTGTTACCTGCTGTTGCAGAGCTCATTGTTCGGGAGGCGGATGAAATTCTTGGAGGGATTCCACACGTTGTTCTTACTATAAAGAATAATACACTCATGGCAAATGCTGGAATAGATAAGTCGAATGTTCCACCTGGTTTTGCATCTCTTCTACCAATCGATTCTCGAGCAAGTGCAGAGAGAATACGGGAACAGGTAAAGCGGAGAACAGGTAAGACTGTCGGTGTCATGGTCATTGACAGTCGTACACAACCTCTACGATTAGGCAATATTGGGATGGCCCTTGGTGTGGCTGGTTTTCGACCTGTTGCAGACGATAGAGGTCGAAAAGACCTATTTGGAAATGAATTGAGGATTACCCGAAGGGCTATCGCAGACAATCTAGCTTCTGCATGTACTGCAGTCATGGGGGAATCTGATGAATCGGTCCCAGTAGCTCTTATTCGTGGTGCTCCAGTAGAATTTGTTGACAAGTCATTTGACTCATCTGAGATGTGGATCTCTCCAACCGAGTGTATGTACATGGCTATATTCGATCAATGGCGTCGAGGTAATACAAACTGACAATGTTATTTAACATCTAGCGGAAAAAATAGAATTGAGTGTTAGAGAGTAATTGGTTAGTCCATCCTCGAAAGAGAAAAAAGGACTATATCGATGAAATATATACTCGGTAGAGCAACGGCAGGAGTAATTACGATTTTGGCAAAGAAACGAGTTTTGATAGATGTCGCAAAGGCTGGGGCATCAGGAGACATGTTTCTATCTGCACTGATTGACCTGATTGGAGAAGATGATGTTTTATTACCCGTTGCTGCAAGTCTTCTCATTTATGACCCATCCTTTCGTTTGACTGTTACATCGAAGGAACATTCTGGAATTACTGGTCGTCAGCTGTTGATTACTCGAAATCCATCTATCCGACTAAATCCTGATTCAATGCTAGAGGTCCTAAAAGCTGTGTCTGAAGAGGTAGAGCTCTCATCTAAAGCGAAGACTTTCGTATTGGATACTATGAATGTAATCCTTCAAGCTGAGAGTAGGGCTCATAATAAACCCATAAAGGATCTTCATCTTCACGAAACTGGTACAATTGATACAGTGCTCGATATTGTAGGGGTCGCTTATCTATTACAAAAAGCTGGTCTGTTAGAAGACACAGAATTTTTCTCAACACGAGTAGCTGTTGGAAGCGGGATCATCTCCACTGAACATGGGGACTTGGAAGTCCCTGTGCCAGCAGTTGCTGAAATCTTAGTTGTTCATGACATGCTATTTCATAATGGGGATGCTAAAACAGAAGTTCTAACGCCTACAGGCGCTGCGTTGCTCGCAACAATGACGAAAGAATATATTGATGAATACGATGATTTTGTTGCAAGAAATCAAGGTGTAGGTTTTGGTACGAGAGACCTAGGTAAGATTCCAAATATGTTGCGAATTGTTACTGGAGAAACAATGGCTCCAGATGTAGTAAAACCTGTTGAACCAGTTAAAGAAGCACCAGCCAAAGAAGCTCCAACGAAAGAGCTAATTCATGATGAGAAACCAATTGTTGATGTAAAACCAAAGAAGGAGGAACGAATGGAAGTGATGGATGAATGGAGTGCAGATGAGGTAATTGTCATAGAAACCAATGTTGATGATGTAGATGGCGAAACCTTAGGTACGCTCTTTGACACACTTCTTGAAGACGGTCTTGCTTATGATGTGGTCATCATTCCTGCATTTGGTAAAAAGAACCGGCCTTGCTTTGTTGTAAAAGTAATAGCTGCTAAGACGGGATTAAAGAGCATTGCTGAAATTATGATTAAACATCTGGGTACAATTGGAATTCGCTATACGACCTGGGAGCGACTCAAGGCAGCCCGTGAATCACTTGTCTGTCGGTTAGAGATTGATGGTAAAGAATACATGGTTAGAGTAAAAGTTTCACGTACTACCGATGGCAGTATTGTCAGCATCAAACCTGAAGCTGATGATATTATTCGTGTGTCTCGTGAAACTGGAATTCCCGTTCGTGAATTGAAACCTAGAGTTGCAATGCAAGCTCATGCAGTTACTGAGTAGTGAGCAATAGCTGATTGGGGTCTCTCTGTTTTAGGGAATTGAGATATTGTGCAGGTATCAGACTCTCAAATGCTCTTTCACATAGTTCTGAATACGCTTCTGTATCGTATCTAGTTGAATTATCGAAGAGCTCTAACGCCTTTACTCTCTGAAATGGATTCTCCGAATCCGCATTTGTCATGATATATCGGACCTTTTGCCCAGCATGGAGGTTTCTTCCTGCTTTGACAAGTTGTTGCGCTACAACCGCAGCTCTTGATGTTGCTCGATAGTCATGGGGTTCTCTCGTTAGAGTTGAATTCAGAATGAGGTCTCTGAGATCCACGTCATCTTCATGAAGTCTGTCAATATAGCTCTGACAGATTGCATACGCATCAGGTATCTTCTCTAGAAACCCTGCTTTATTGTTGGCTCGTGCAAGTGTCTCAATCATTGCCATCTGACAGTCTCCAACATAGAGGCAGGTATCCCGTCGTCGGGTTTCTATTCCTCTGGTCTTAATACCTCCATTTCTATAGACTCCATAATACCGATTCAATGGAGCAATGGTTGGATGTAGTCGTGATGATGGAATCACCATCCATTTGTAGACACCCTTTGGTGACATTTTGATATCTACCGTTCTGGTCACTCTATCACAGAATTCGACAATCGAATCATAGCTGATTTCTTCTGCTGATCTTAACCATACTGAGTCTACAATACCGTGGACCATTTCGAAGCCCATGTGTTCACTAATCTCCTGAGTTTTGAGCATAACATCCCTTGCGAGTGCTGTCACTGCAGTATGAGCTTCTACTCTTCCAAATTTTGCATTCTTAAATCCCAAATATCCAAAACATGAGACCAATACTCCTTTGACAGTATTCTGAATGAACTCGTACTTCTTGGCATCTTTTCCCTTGTCAAGCAGGTATTTGAATTTGTTACGCCTATTGACCAGCATCTCGAGAGATTTCGAAACTATTCCCCTCTTTTTGTTGCAAAGCTTGAAACTAAGTTCTGGAACTTCAATACAATATCTGTGATCATAGGGGCAGTCCAATCTTGTGCAGATTGTTTCTGGGCTAATATTTCGCGTCACCATAAGGGTTGGGTACATTGAAGAAAAGTCGCACTCTATGATGTTCTCGTAGATGTCAGGTTTTGGTTGAAGTATAAGACCTCCTCTGTCAATAGCAGCCAGTTCATTCACTGACTTGAGAAACTCTGGATTGCGTTTGACTGGAGGTATCAGAATCCCCATTTTGAAAGCATTGTAGAATTGGACTGCAGCGTTCACTGCTCCAATGGTCATCCGTGACACACTTTGTGGTCGGCCCAGAGCAAGTCGACAGCTCTCTGCCACTCCTTCAAGCCCTATAGGGGAATAGAAATGCATACCTGTCTTCCCTCGGTCAATGTGGATTCTTCCATTTAGCACGACCTGTGTACCCGACCGGTATACAATCCGATTATACTGCCAGAAGGACTGCGGTTTACCCTGTGTGACTCTTAATGGTGTTCCATCCCGCGATAGGATTAAATCCATGCCATGAACCTTGGCTCGTAAACTGAGATACTTGAAGAGATTCTCATCACCGCCTCTACTCACAATGACATCTGGATCAATCTCGTCAATTGTTCTCTGAAAGCGTCGAAGGATCTCTTCTTCGTCCTCATCATCGATCTGTATCGTTCTATCTCTATGATAGACCTCAATGTGATGTATTGCGTCTTCCATTTTCGGGAATATCTGAGCTGTATCTACGAATACCTCAAAGTCAATCTCCTCGAGTTTTGGAAGATCATATTCTGGGTCCTCTCGGCTATCAATGCATCTAATCTTGATGATCTCGTCACCTTTCGTTTCGAACTCTACTCGACCAAAGGCGAACATATCATTAGCTATGAAAAACTGCTGGACTGCATCAATATCTGCATGAAATACAGTAGCCCCTGGAAGCCTCTCGAGGTCTCTTGCAACCTCTCTCTGGGCGTCTGGAGTAGAAAACACCTGTAGTACTTGAGATTTCTCATCATCATAGACACTGGTGAACCTGAGTACAATCCTCGCATCTGTTACTTTTGGATGCTCAAGGACAGAACTTATGATGTCAGGGATTCTTCGGCTTTTCTCTCTGAGAAGGTCCGTGCTGACGAAAATAGAGGGTGAAAATCCTCGATAGGTATATCCTTTTGTCTTTCTCTCATATTTTATCCAGAGGGTCAGTGCCTTCCTCTCATTGTCGATATTTGCATCTAAGAGCCATCCAATCTTGCTCATCAGGGGGCGGTCTCCTCACTCCTTTGTTCCAAGACTCTCACTCTCCTCTGAATGTCCTCAAGCTCTCCAAGCATCTCTAGAATTGCAGATAGCAGGATGACCTCCAAGATGCGAGGGGTCACTATCATAGTCCCTGCATCTGCAAACGCTCGTGCAGCATCAAAGATCCTATCAAACTGCTCTCTCTGGGACGGTCTGAGTGTTCGCCGAAAATCTTTCCAGCGCGTTTCTTCAATCCTGACGCCATCTCTAAAGGTACGGAC
>SDOA01000095.1 GCA_004524595.1 Candidatus Thorarchaeota archaeon
GCATGCTGAACATTGTTGACCTTCTCAATATGAGCTAGGGCCTCACTAGCAGTTCCAACTTTGACTTTGACCAGAACATATACGACGACCAACGCGTTACCTCCTGAATGTATTATATTGACGCAATTCCACAAAAACATATCTAATAATTGACAGCACTTGTGAAATCCTACTGTAAAGAGAAGACATATACTGTAATTATGTTGGATGATTATGAAGTGATGAATTCATGCGTGAACTCAGAAGCATTGATGTCGATAGTCAAGGTGCCCCTGTAGAATACGATCCAATGAAGGTCCGAAAAGACTGCCGAAACACAACAATCTACTGCATCATATCCCTCTTGCTTTTCATTGCTGCCTTTCAACTCAGCAATCCAGAGGTTATGCAGGCACTTCCAGGAGGACCTGCTACCTCCATGGTCTTAGGGATCCTCATCATCGTTGCAGTGTTTGTTCTCTGTTATATTCAGAGACCTCGAAGATAGTCTATTTATGATGACTTGATACGCTCGAAAGGATATAATACCTACCACTCATTCTAGAAGGATAGGTGCTTCAAATGGAGCTGCTCTATCTAATACCCGGAGATGGAATGCCTGAAGATGAACTAGTTCGTCGAGAGAGAACTGCGAATACTGTCGCTCGAAAGGGAACTCACGTTACTGTAGAGGAGGTGGGTGAAGGACCTATTTCTATCGAGTCAGCTATCGAGGAGTACATGTCAGTCGGACCTATGCTGAAGCGGTTATTTCAGCTCCGTAAAGAGAACAAGTACGATGCTATAATTATTGGTTGTGCAGGAGACCCGGGACTCCGACCAGCGCGAGAGCTCATGGATGTCCCCATCATTGGACCTGCAGAGTCGTCGTTTCACTATGCGTGCATGATAAGCGACCGTTTCAGTGTCATCTCACCACTTCAGGCAGGTGTTGATTCAGCAGATGACCTGATGGCTCGAATACGCGAGATGGGTCTCTCAACGCGGCTGTCTTCAGTGGAATTTGTTGAGATACCAATAGTTCAGATGTGGAGTGATGATTCAGGTCCCGTAGTTCAACAAGTGACGCAGGCAATAAGTAAAGCCATAGGGAAAGGAGCTGGAAGTGTTGTCCTAGGATGCATGTCAATGGCCTTCAGGACAGCAAACATGGACTGGGAGAAGATTGAGATTCCAGTCGTCAATCCATTGCAGGTGGCAATAAAAGTTGCAGAGACATTTGTGGATATTGGGCTAAAACAGAGTCGTGTAACTTATCCAGCTGCAGACTTGAAGAAATTAGTTGATACAGTTTTCAGAGAATAGAGGGATTGAAGAAATGGGAAAGAGAAAGAAATACACAGGATACAGAGCCTATGAATACTTGACTCCAGGAATTGATTATAGAGAGTTCACACTTCGACAGGCAACTAAGAAGGAGTGGGAATATAGAGTTCCATTATCAAAGACAGAAGAAGAGCGAGTTGAGGAGATATTCGAAAAGAACATAGTCATAGACCTTCATGAGCACCCTGTCTTGTATCCTGAGGACCCAAGTCAGACCTTGGCACTGAATAGTGAAGGTAGGGACTTTCTGGCCTATGAGGCTCTTAGTAGGTCAGGTCTCGATGTGGTGTTTGACAATCTTATGGATGGTTCTGTTGTAATCACTTCTAAACATGGTTGGAAATGGACAGATACCATACATGACCTCGGACAGAGATTATGTGACATTGCGCACCAGGACTTTGTCATCCATTGCAAGAGTGTGAAGGACATCCATTATGCCTTTGAACATGGTAAGTTAGCATGGGTCGCGGCTCTTGAGTCCTCTTCATGTATCGAGAATGAAGTAGATAGAATCGATGTCCTCTATGGTCTGGGTATCAGACAAATGGGACTGGTTTATAGTGAATCTAATAGACTTGGCACAGGTCTCGATGAGATGCGTGATGGGGGCCTAACAGACTTTGGATACGACTGTGTGATAAGAATGAACAAGGTAGGAATGCTTGTGGATGTAAGTCATGTGAGTGACCAGACTGCAAGGGATACGATTGAAGCAAGCAAGAAACCTGTCATCATCTCACATGCAGGAGCAAAGACCGTACATACAATTAAACGCATGGTTCCAGATGATGTTCTTCAGGCGCTCGCCAAGATCGATGGTATCATTGGCATTGAGGCTGCTCCCGGGTATACCGCAACCAATGATAATCCAATACCGTCGATTGATACATACATGGCACACCTTGAGTATTGTATCGACCTTATGGGAATTGATCATGTTGGTTGTGGTCCTGACACGCTCTATGGAGACCATGTTGGTCTATACAGACTCTACGACGAACGCATCGCAAAAGCAGGTATGGGGCATTATCCACGCCCCAAGCAACAGGAAGACCTTGAAGTGAAAGAGCTTCCAGAGTATGTCAAAGGACTTGAGAACCCCACAGAGGCGATTTACAATGTGGTTCGCTGGATGGTGAAGAATGGATATTCAGATGCTGACATTGCAAAGATCATTGGCCGGAATGCCTTGAGAGTGATTGAGAGAGTCTGGTATTAGAGGGGGAGTCGTAGAGATTATGAGCAAAAAGATCTACTGGGCAAATGCCCTCTTCTCTGAGGCAGATAGAAAGTTCAATGAAGAGTCAGTTGCACAAGTTCGTGCCGCAGGATACACAGTCTTTCTCCCACAGGAGGCTTTTCTGAAGGAAGCCGATCCAACCAATGAAGAAATCTTCAAAGTAGATACAGATGAACTCCAGTCATGTGATGTTGTTATAGCATGCCTTGATCAGTTTCCAATAGATAGTGGAGTGGCATGCGAGATTGGAGTTGCTTATGCATCAGGTATACCAGTGATAGGTCTCTATACAGATATCAGAAGCAAACGGAGAGGCCCTGGAAGGATGTACAAAAATCAATACGTACTTGGAGCTATCGAGATTAGAGGGGAGATTGTGTCCAGTGTAGACAAGCTACTTGATACTCTTCCAAAGTATGTATGACTTGATAGTTGTGTATTTATGATATTATTCCCATATTCATTAAAGACACTTTGAGTCTCTGCTTGAAGCCTTCAGCATCATCACTTGAGAGCTTCTTTCGCACCATCTTCCATGCAGCCGCAGAATTAGGATAGTCCACACTCAGCATATCATGGATTAGCTCATCGATTTTGTCCCTATTCTCCTTGGTCAATTCGACACCAATCTCTTCGAATAGTTCCTTCATTCTTGAATTCTTGAAGTAGCTTGTCATTTAGTCTTAGACTGCATAATCCATTATTATTTTTTCTCCCAATCAAATGGAATATAGTCAGAACTCATCTACACGGTAGATATCATATCCTCCACTAGAACAGACTCCCATGAATAATAAGGTCGGCTTCATTTTGAATATATTAAACAAATGTAGGAGGGCTGCGTTTCACAAAGTTGTCAGGATTAACACCTACTGTAACAACTTCCCCAGTTGCACATAGTGTATCATCAGCATAGAGTGAACATGAGACCGTGATCTTGCGACCGTCATCGTCTGTGACTCTTCCTCGCAGGGTAAGTGGGCGATCCAGAGGTGTTGGTCGAAGAAATTTCACTGTTAGTGATGCAGTAACATGCATCAATGGCTTATGATCATCTGCACGTGCTTTTGCATAAGCATTAGCAGTCCCAGTACCGTGACAGTCAATAATTGTAGAGATGATTCCACCATTCAGAATTCCAGGGAAGGCAAGATGATGCTCTTTTGGAATGAATGTAGCAACGGTCTCTTCGTCTTCCCAATAGCTCTTCAGTTGGAGTCCATGTGTATTGTTCTTGCCGCACCCCCAACAATAGGTAGCGAGTTCTGGCCATTCATCTTGTATTGGTGCTTTAGTCATACAGAATCTAATTCCGTATCAAATGTAAATATTCCTAGAGAATCGACAACATTTAATGCGTTGGAATAATGGGCATCCTAGGGACGCGTGATGACGACAATAACAATCCATAGCTTCAAGGGTGGAACAGGCAAATCTCTCATTGCTGTAGGTCTTGCGCACTCATATAGTAAAGATGGAGAGAGAGTGCTACTGATTGACGGTGATTATGGAGCACCCTGCCTTGATAGCTTTTTCCCACCTAAAGAGAAGAAAAAGCCATTTCCGGACTTTCTAAAAGGGAAGGCAAAATTGAAGGAGGTTGTGTCTGAGACCGTCTTTCGAGACCTGTTTGTGAGCTATGCGCCTGCACCTAATTTTGGAGAAGAGATACTCCGAGCTGATGTTGCTACGCATGGGAGGTATCTCAAGAAACTGCTTGAGGGGATAAGCATCGCAAAAGGTGACATGGGATTTGATAAGATTGTTATTGATAATTCCAATGGAGTGACATTACCTGCCATCAATCACCTATCATCTAGTAACCTCTCTGTCATTGTACTCAGACCAGTTCGGTATGGAGCTGAATCAACCTATTCCCTGATCGATACCATCTACAAGAAGCTCAGATATGTCGATTCTGGTAGCACTCGCCGGGATTTCATTGTCTGGAACCAGGTACCTACGAATGAGGACTCATCATTCGACCCACGCGTCGAGGAGTATCTGAACTACTGGATACAGAAATTCAAAGACTCGGAGATTATGCACGCAGCAACAATTCCCTATATCTCAGCTGTTGTCACTGCAATGATAACTGACATTGCTCAGGATCTACCAGTCCTAGTGAATCTAATACAGCCCTATATTGAAGAGGTCAAGAGTAAAATAGCAGAATGATTATATTGTAGTACAAAATAGGAAGAACTTTATGGAATTATACATAATGTAATACCATAGTGTTTGAGTCATCAAAGAGGGATGTCTAATGACCAGTGATAGGAATAATCAAGACTTGAGCAAGATTCTCAGAGGTATTGAGTCCCAACTCAAGTCCATTCACAGTGTCTTATCTGGATTAGAACAGAGAATAGATACTCTAGAGCAATCTGTAGGTCATTCAGGATATCCCCAGAGAGAGAATCCACTCATCTATTCCAAAGTATTGATGAGGACGCTGCAGGCAATTGAGGACTTTGAGAGAGAGAGAGGGCATGGAGTAGTGGCAAAGGACTTGGCCGCAATTCGTGATGTTGAACTGCCAACCATCTATGATCATCTTGCAAAGCTGGAGGAGACAAGCTTTGTGTTCTGGCAGCGCGGTGCAGAGCTCGGTCTCAAACCTCATAATGCCAAGTTCTACTCAGTCACAAACAGAGAGGATCATCTGACGGAATTACCAGTCCTCATGGCATTACCAGATGAGGTCGTACCAATAGCTCAAGCAGTTGTGAAGTCATCACAGAATGGCATTTCCAGAAGTAACCTACTAGAGTCTTTACAAAAACTCAAGAATAAAGGAGAGAAGAATTGGAAAGACATGTCATCTAATGACCTTGAGAAACAACTAGACAAAGGGATCAGGTTACTGATGCGGCGTGTGCTCATCAAGAGAAAGAGAGACCCTGAGGATGAATACTACTACCTCTGGGAGCAATAGGAATGTCTTCTGACGAAAGAGGTAGACTAAAATTATGCCCTCTAAGAGAACAGCATCATGTTCATCGTCATCGTGACAATTTCCCTTGTTCTACCCTTTCTGATAGTTTTCTACTTTTTCTGGCAGATGGAAAGACTCCCTAGAAATAGACTGGGAAAATTCCAAAGAGAGGGGGACAAACAAGTTGTTGTACTTATGGGAGATAGTATCACTCATGGACAAATTGGGGAGAATTATGTTTCTATGTTGTCAGAGCAGCTAGGAGCTAATTATGATCTTATCAATGCAGGTGTTAATTCACAACTTGCATGGAATCTACTTGAACGATTGGATGAGATAATCGAGTGTGACCCGGATATCATCACTATCCTGATTGGCACAAATGATGCGAATGCAGCCATCTCCGAGTCTGATGCAATATATTACAAAAAGAGAATGAACCTTCCAAAACTACCAGATCGTGAGTGGTTCAGAGATACATTAAATGCAATCATTGAACGACTACTTCAAGAGACCACAGCACAGATAGCGATTCTCTCAATTCCACCCATTGGAGAAGTCCCTGAAGATTCCGCGTTCAGAATAAGCAAAGAGTATTCAGATATAATCAAGGAGACTGCTATGAAAACTGGAGCCACCTACCTCCCCCTCCATGAAAGGATGACTGAGGTACTCATGAAACAACCTGGTAGACCAAGCTATCCTCTCAAGAAATTCAAAATAGAAATGATCAAGGCACTGTTCAAGCGATATTTCTTGAGAAAGACATGGAATGATATCGGAGAGGCTGCAGGATTCTACCTTCATATCGATTACCTTCACCTGAATACACGAGGCGCACAATTAGTCGTAGACCTCATAGCCTCCTTTATGAAAGGGCTGTAGATATCTGTTCTAATGCTTCTCTGGAAAAGACTCAGGATTATTATCATTGAGATCTTGCCAATAGAGAACAATGGGTGCCATTCTGTCAAATCCGACAGCCTCGTAAGCTGCTCGAGCAGGAATATGAGGATCATCAAGTCCAGTCTCAACAAACGCAATTGTCAGACCTTGTTTTCGGAAATAGTCAAGTACATGACGATACATGAATTTGCCCAATCCTTTTCCAGCATATTCTGGTAGAATCCCATTATTCAATATCGTACCAAGACTCTTGGGGAAGTTCAACTCAAAACTGACATAACCCACAACCTTTGCGGCTTTCTCCAATACCCAGATCCATTCAGGATTCTTAGCAAATAGGGCATGGTTTTGTTGGGTTTTGCTTTCTTCCCAAGGTCTGCTAGTGCCATAGATCTGATTGTATATCCGTTCACCATGCATAGATACCCATGAATCATGGATCGGAGTATAACAGATGATTGTGATTCTGTCTATGCTATCAAAGTCATCAAGAGCCGCATATCGAAGTAGAAATCCTTCATGTTCAGCAAGTTTCAGCGTGATTTCCTCACAAAAAGCTTGGGAGGTGTTGATATTAAGATAGTCGTCTAAGTGTATATGCATGTTAAAATCATTCTATGTACTGATTATCATATCCAATCGATATGATGGAAATAATCTAGTATTGACATTCAAAGTACAAACATGATGATCATTACTGTGGAGTAACCGAAAGCAAACTGGTGAGTAAATAATACTACCCAAACCGAAGAGATTATGTATCTAATGAACAATAGTTAATATCGTGTAGACGATGACAAAACAAGATGATGAATGGAAATTACAATTAACTCCAGAACAGTACAAAGTACTCCGACAGTGTGGAACAGAACCACCCTTTACAGGTAAGTATGTACATCATAAAGCAGACGGGACGTACGTCTGTGCAGGATGTGGTAATGAACTCTTTTCATCAGAAACTAAGTTCGAATCAGGTAGTGGATGGCCTAGTTTCTGGGACCAGCTCTCCGAGGAGGGTGTTGAGAGACGGATTGACAAGAGTCATGGAATGACAAGAATTGAGGTTGTCTGCAAGAAATGCGGCGGTCATCTGGGTCATGTCTTTGATGATGGACCAAATCCGACAGGTCTCAGATATTGTATCAATTCGCTAGCACTTGATTTCAAACCTGAGAAAACGGAATAGATACGAATTTGTCAGTCTAGATAGTACTACTGAAAGTTGTTGGACAGGCAGAGAGTTGTTTATTCCCGATGAGTGAACTCATTGATTTCGCTGTGGAATGGATGCGATAGAATAGCGACTATAAAAAAGGAAAAGCTGCGCCTTGAGAGGCACAGCCAATGAGAATTATTCTTTTCGAAGAGCCTCAACAGGATCTAGTTTGGATGCCCTCCATGCAGGATACAGACCAAAGACCACACTGACCACAACACCATAGAACATTGCCCAGAAGAGCAATTCAGGAGTGAGAACAGGGGTAATAGAACTAAATAGATTACTGGTACCGCCACCAAATCGACTCGAACCGAACATACCAAAACCACCACCCATGACTCCTGAGATGATGTTAGCTATTAGCATACCAACTCCTATGCCAATCGCTCCACCAAGGATACCAATGAGCAATGCTTCACTCAAGAAGATACCAAGAACCGTTCTTCCCTTTGCACCAAGAGCTTTGAGAATACCAATCTCGCGAGTTCGTTCCATGAGTGATACTATCATGATATTCATAATACCAATTCCAGCAACCAGAAGGGATATTGCGGCAATACCTCCAAGCAGTAGTTCTACAGTTCCTAACATCACATCAATCGTTTCAAGAATGGATGTCGAAGATATGACATTAGCATCACCGTTAAAGAGAACCTCAATGTCGATTGTGACTGCATCGATAATAGCTTCATTATCAGACACAAGTTGAATTATAATAGAACTGACCTCTTCTGATTCGAAGAGAACAATGGCGGTTTCTATGGGGAGATAAATACCAGAATCGCTGGGGCCACCTCCAAAGCTGGTCCCGCCAATCTCTCCAAGTACGCCAACCACAGTTACATTGATACTATTTTGATATGTGGCACCATTCTCTCTGATAGTATAAGTGACTGTCAGTTGATCACCAACTTCAGCAAACAGAGTACCATTATTCCAAGGATTATAGACAGAATGACCAATGACCACACTGTCATTTGGAGGGTTAGTGGGAATCTCGCCATACTCTGGTGTAAATGTTGTGGCATATATGGAACTGTACTCTGTATAGTTAATACCTGTCACTGTCAAATCTAGGACTGCTACTTCTGACTCTACTTTTCCAAAACCGCTCACAACAGCAGTTACAAGGTCGACACCATCAATCTCTCTAATGGATGCGGTATCATTAACATACAAAGCAAAATCGTCATTGGTATCGCTTCCGGGGAATTGGAACAAACCCCCAGAAGTCACAACCAATGTATCGGTAGCAAATCCTTCTTGGAATTGGTTTGTTATCGAAACTTGGAATCCCTGTGTGAAGGATAATAGGGCTACAATTGCCGCAATACCAATCACGATGCCAAGGGTGGTCAATCCAGAACGTAATTTTCGAAGACGGATTGCTGAGAGAGAATAAGAGAGTGTATCTTTCGCTTTCATTGCATCACCTCATCAGAATGTATGCTGCCGTCGAGGAGACGAATGCTACGTCTTGCTCTCCTTCCAACATCGGGATCATGGGTTACAACAATCACGGTCATCGCGAACTCCCTGTTGACATCTTCAACTAGGTCCATAATCTCGTTGGCAGTAACACTATCGAGATTTCCTGTTGGTTCATCCATGAGCAAGAAACTGGGTTCTGTCACAAGTGCTCGTGCCACTGCAACACGCTGACGTTCTCCACCAGAAAGTTCAGAGGGCTTGTGATGCATTCTATCATCAAGTCCAACTTTTTCAAGCATCTGCTCAGCCTTTTGACGCCTTTCCAGGCCACGCACACCTGCTATAGTGAGTGGCAGTTCAACATTTCCAAGTGCATTCAGGCGGCTTATCAAATTGAAGAACTGAAACACAAATCCAACTCGTTGTCTGAGTTCAGCAAGTTGATTGTCATTCAGAGCACTCACCTCTGTCCCCCTAATAGATAGAGTTCCAGAAGTTGGTCTATCAAGGGCTCCAATCATGTTGAGGAGTGTAGATTTTCCAGATCCACTCGGGCCTAGAACAGATACAAACTCCCCAACTTCGACTTTGAAGGACACTCCACGAAGAGCATGCACAGGGACTGAGCCCATCTTATACGTCTTTTTTAGATCATTTACTTCAAGTACAGTTGTCATTGTCTTTATTCTACCTTTATCATTAATTGGATGATAAAGGCTAGTTGGAAATGTTAGATTCAGGAGTCGATCTTCTTATGGATTTTTTCAAGCCCGGTTGCAAAACGGTCAATTTCTCGAGAGAGTTCGGTTAGGACCTCATCAGAGGGATTAGTCTGAATCACTCTTCGGAGAGACTCCATTGTCTTGAAGAGCTTCCTGATGGACAGCGACAGTTCCTTGTGGTATTCAGGATCGAGGAGTTGCAAGAAAGGAAAGGGAGCAAAGCTTGAATCTATCTTTGCTCGAAGCTCTCTACTTCGATCAATCTCAGTTTCAAGAAAAGCAACACCTTTCTCTGTAAGCTCATACCGCCTGGCACGAGAGTCCCCTGTTGGAACTTCTTGAGTAAGCCCGTCCTGAAGGAGTGTCTTTAGTAGAGGATACATCGACCCAGGCTTTGGAGTCCACCGACCTTGCATCTCTTCCTCTATTGCAGAAGTGAGTTCAGCGCCAGTCATTGGACCTTCTTTCAGTTTGTGTAACACGCGGTAACGTAGGTATCCTTTAGGGACTTTCGCAGTGTGTTGAATCCACTTGCTGATGGGACTCCTAAATCCCCTGTGCTCTATGAATGCCTCTAATTTCTCCTCTGAGAGATAGTATTTCTTTCCAACCTTCACTAGGGGATTGATTTCATCAGGGAGCGGAGGTGGTAGATGTTCAAACTCCTCAGGAAGACCAAGCTCTTTCCATGTTACTGCCTTCTCTGGACTAGTAGCTCCAATCTCGCGGAGGGTTTCTATTAGTCGTCGGAAGGGATTGAACATGGTCATTTTCATAGTCGAACTAGCCTTTATCTTATTCGTGATGGCAATTGTGTAGCTTCATGTTAATACTATCACATTTGATATCACGTGTGATATGATTTTATATCACATATGATATATAAAGCTACAGTATGAATCATATATTACCCGTAAGTGAGTGCTTTCACTCCAAAACCAATGATATAGGAACATTTCTTACAGACATATGCATAATTCTCCGTATGCGAGATTTTTAGAGCAATCTGTCTAATATCATCAATAGTAAGGAGCACATCACATTTAGGGCATTTTCCAACTTCTAATAGTGCACTCTTCAAATCAGAGATGAACTGCTCCTCATTTTCAACCAGTCTATCTTTGATAGCCTTCCAAGTTGAAGAGCAATCTTTGTACTTGGCACCTACAAGTTCGTGGATCTTACGATCTATTTCATTCCTGTTCCTAGGAGTCACTTCAATTCCAATCTGCGAGAAGATATCTTTCATGTGTCGAAAATAGCAGGTCAAATGTATCACCTTGAGATTGTTATGTCAGAATATCCATAGTGATTCCTATCAAACTTTGCCCTAAGTCATCTTTTTTATAGTTAATTTTTCATGGTATTTCTATTGGAGGTCTTAATATGAAGTATCGACGAGTTGGAAAAAGTGGCCTGAAGATAAGTGAGATCTCATTGGGTTCTTGGTTGACCTATGGTGGATCGGTTGAATATGAGCTAGCAAAGGAGTGTATGAACACTGCTGTAGACAATGGGATTAATTTCATCGACTCTGCAGAGGTCTATGCCAAAGGTAAGGCCGAAGAGGTCATTGGTGAATGGCTTAAAGAAGAGACAGTTGACAGAAAGAAGCTGGTGATATCCAGTAAGGTCTTCTGGCCAATGAGTGAAGATATCAATGACTGGGGAAATAGTAGAAAGAATATTACGAATGCGATTGAAGGTACATTGAATCGCCTAGATCTTGACTACATAGACATCTACTACCTGCACAGATATGACCACATGACTCCTGTGAGAGAGACCGTAGATGTCATGGACAGTCTGGTCAAATCAGGTAAGATATTGTACTGGGGCACATCTGTCTGGACTGCAGCTCAATTAGAACGCGTGAATGCAGTGGCAAAGGAACAGCATAAGCACCAACCGATCGTAGAACAACCTCGATACAATATGTTCTCACGGCACATTGAGGTAGAAATATTACACGTGGGAAGGACTCACGGAATGGGATTCACTGTCTGGAGCCCACTAGCACAGGGTCTCTTGACTGGTAAATACAATGATGGTATTCCAGAGGGAAGTAGAGGTGCAACATCAGATATCATGAAAGGAGACCTTACTCCAGAGAATATTGCGAAAGTAAAGAAACTTGGTGATATAGCTACAGGCCTTGACATAACAACAAGTCAGTTAGCATTAGCATGGGTTCTAAGGAGACCTGAGATATCAGCAGCCATCATTGGAGCGACCAAACCTCAACATGTGATTGAGAGCGTTGGTGCTTCGGGCATTGAGCTGTCTGAGGACATACTTGAGCAAATAGAGAGGATTTTAGACAATAAACCACAATGGCCTTCGACCTATGCACCAAACATCTACTACGAAGACAAAATGCGCTGAATGTGATGCTCATTAGGTTCTGTTAGGAGTTCTAATGAGTGTAATAGAAATGATGTCCAATCGAAGACTTGGAGTCAGTTTCTAGGGAATATATCATTGATAACAAATAGAGGTGTTGATACTATGAGCTTGGTAACAGAAATGAAGAGTTGGCTATGGATTGCAAGAGTCTGGATACTATTGTATCCTGTACTTCTCTTTCTTGGGATTCTGATGGGGACCTATTTTGGACCAATTTACTATTGGTCAGTCATCGTAATTGGAGTGCCACTCGTTGTCATTCCGATGACATACAAGAACTTGGTTGGAGGAGGTTGCAGTCTTAGATTTCAGATCTGTGCATTGGTCAAAGGGATGCTTGCGGGAGTGGCCTTTATGGTTCTTTCACTTCTTGCAGAGACTTTTGTCTGGCAGAATCTAAGTGTAGGTCTTGGATGGAATCCTCTTTCGCTTGGACTTACACAAGACATCAGTTTTGTCTGGTTCTTCAGCGGTTTGATTGGTGGTGTTGGTGCTAGAATCGCCGAGGTCAGAGCGCAAACGAAACCTGCCAAAATTACTATTATTGGATTCGAATGATTAAAAGGTCGAGAGCAGAACTTCAGAGCTTCTGGGAGGACTGCACTCTGGTGTCCAAGACTGTCCAACTAACAATGAACGGGTGCATTGAACCTACATGAAAAAATCAACAAATCACAACAAGAGAGGATAGAAGAGTTCCGAATGAAACTTGAAGACTTTGAATTTTTCAATGCTCCCAATATCTGGATGATAAAGTATTCTCCACAACCATTATGCGATACCTGATGACACGGAATACAAATATACTGATTTGTGTATGATAATAATACAATCCGGAGTTGATATTAATGGGAAAGGCTTTAGCTATCCTTGGTCTTCTACTGATAATTGTTGGAATTTTGCCTCTAATTTTACCAATGGTTGGATTTGGTGAATATGCGGCTTACTTCTTTTTAGGAATGTACACACTCCCTATAGCGGGATACGACTTTTCTGAACTCATGCTCATACTAATGGGCGTTGGGTTCTTGCTTCTCGTCATTGGAGCACTAAAGTAGTTTCTATACCAAAACATTGTGAGAAATCAGGAGAGAGGATACTCCCCTCCTGACCCTCTTTTTTTTAGATTTCTACCAGAAACAAGAGCTATCAATAGATGACGAGGGGAAATAAGGCTCCCCTCGTTTTCTATTTTGAAGTTAGTTTATACCAGCTCTTGTTGCAACCTTCATAATCAGAAAGATCACAAATGCGACTATGATGAAGGTCAGCAATTGTCCAAGAAATTCGCCTACTCTGAACACATAGAATACTATAGATTCCCATGGGAGATCTGCGGGTAAAAAGAGTTCGACAATTGGCATGATCATTGTATTTACAAGTGATTGAACCAATGCGGCAAGTTGTAGACCTAAGATAAACGCTACTGCAAGACCAAGAATTTTGTATTTAGAGAGGAAGTCCTTGAACTCATTTAGTAGACCTTCAGGCGGAGGGGGAGCTGGCGCCGGGGTCAGAAGTTTTCTTATTTCACGTAATTCTTCAAGCATTTCTTCATTCGACATGTTCAAAACCTCTTTGTGATGTGTGACTAATAGTATAGAGAGAACTAAGATAAGGCTCTTTTGAAAATACATTTACTAGTTCTAAATTCAAACGGTCAGTAATGTTTCCGAGAGTGGTATCACGCAAAATTGCATCTCAAAAAGGATATTAGTCATTCATTCGAACGGTCGAGCACCGAGGGTCTTTTCCACTCCATAATGCTTCGCAGCACTCTTCAAACGGCGAGAGGCAATCATAAAGTACATTCTCGTTGGTACAATTGGTTTTGCCGCCAGACTGATGGCATCTTGTGGGATTGGTTCGCCTTTTGACAGGGCTTTAGCAGTCATATTCAAAGCAGGCTTTAGAAACCGATTGATGCCTTGAGCCTTTTCGATTGGTACTCCGTTGATTGCACCACCTCCACCGAAGGCTATACCTCCAGCCCAAGTGAGGTCTGCACGTTTGGCAAAGAGGCGGCATATTTCGATTACACAATCATTCTGATGAGCCTCTGGGAATCCACTGTTGATGATTACACCAAAGAGAGGTGAGGTCGATTCAGAACGTTGAGTTCGATGGATTGCAATGGACTGTAAGACTCTCATGACTGGTGCAGGAAGACTATCAACGTAGAGTGGCGTACTGAGGAATACAAGATCTGATGAATCAACTGAAGATAAAAGCGATTCAAGATTCGATGCATCATCCATACGATGAGTGAACATCTTCTCAATGTTCATGCCATATTCTGCAAGTTTCATGCCTAAATACACTACAATGGAGTTGGAAGTACTTCGCTCCATCTTTGGACTACCAACAAGGAGTAATGCACGCTTCATTTCTTCATCACCACCACACTATCAAGAAGAACGAATAGGTCTCTATGCAATACTTCAGACTTCTCATTATCTGGGTCTATGAGAAGGGACTCCGGCACTGTTAGAGATGAGTGTCCCTGACTACGATGATTTATGCTCATCCTTGATAGGAGTCGTGCAAAGAGGGCTCTTCCATCAGTATCATCTTCATTCAAAACACCTACGGCAACCATTGGTGGATAGTGCTTGTAGCGTTTCTTATGGTGAGTTTCACCATTGACCTTCTCGAAGAAGGGGTGTACAAGACAGATATTACGGTCGAGTGCTGATTTCAGAATTGGAGATACACCACCAAATACAACGGATGTGACATATACTAGTAAATCGCATTGTGCAGTCATTCTTGCAACTTCAATTGCATCATCTTCAATTACACAGATGCCTGGGGTCTGGACCCAGCAACTAAAGCATCCTCTACAAGGAGCGATATTTAGTCCATCGAGTTCGACCCACTTGTAAGTCATTTTCTTCTTTTCAATCTCTGCAACTAAGACTCTACGAAGCTGTTCTTTTCTGGAATCATCAGATTTGAAGCCATCAAGTACAAGGGCATGCATTGTCATTATCAACACTTAGAATAGTTTCTACAGACCAGTCAATCAAATTTGTACTATAAGGTTGTCCCTCAGTTTTAATCCAAGGTGTAGCTCAGACAAACAAATAACAGTAATAACCCTTTGAACGTGACAGATAATAACTAGCAGAATCTGACATAGTACGCCAAATATGTTTCGAGGGATTTCAAATGCATAATAGGAAGATTGTACTCACATTGTCGATATTGATCCCTATATTTCTTGGATTAGTTATTTCACCAACAGTGAATTTCTCAAGTTCCAACGATGTTGAACAAGGCCCCAATTCAAATGAAAGTATTGATAGCACACCCAAAGAGTTCGACGTAAAAAAGGCATTTGCTCTCTCTCACGATACACAGGAAGGTATCATAAATCCAGTACAAATAATTGAGAGCGGATTTAAAGAAACAGATCCTGTTAGAGCTCGTACTGATACGGGAACAAACACGATTCAAAACATTTCAATTGATGAAGGAAGTAATTGGGTAGCAAACAACACAAGTGTTGAAGTTTCAAATATTAAGAGACTATATGGAGTGAACGGCACCTTTGAAAATGGAGTAGAGCCATGGACAAATTATACTGAGGCAGGGGGTTCAGATATACAGATTGCAGATTATGATGCCGACGGAGAGTACATCATATGTCGTAATGTGGGGAACTACAAATGGCAAAGTAAGCATACATGGGTGCATAGCGGTGGTTCAGAGATTGGATTTAAGCAGGTTGTAACCAATACAAATGGTGAATTGGAATTCGATTTGAGATATGACTTCCGTTATGTTACTGGACCCATTGATCCAGAGGGAGATAACGCACTTCCACCAGTCATTGGTGCATTCTATCAAATTAATTATCCATCTGGAGTTATGTATGAAGGATATTATTATCCAATGAACGAATATCTACTCTCAAGAGATGCATGGTACTCAGTAGCTCATACTTTCACACTTCCTACTGCTTGGAGTGAGTTCTCTTTTGCTGTGGGTTTGTATCTTGCTGGTACTATCACTCTGGACAATGTTACTGACTATGATGACGATGGCTCATATGGAGATGGTACAGAAAACGCTCAAAATCTAACAGTATACATAGACAATGTTGAATTCACAGGAATTACAGTGCCAACATTCGAGAATGTAGAGTTGACGCTTCATGCGGGTACTTTTTCTGAAGCAATCATTGGAAGTGGAGTTGGAATTGCTACGATTACAAATCCAGATTTTTGGACAGTAAATCCTCTGGAAATTCAGATTACATCAAACACTACAGTAGTATTCACATATACAGTCACAACACTCTATCATAGATACGGAAATTCGTCGTGGACTACATATTTGTTTCAACATGGTGTGTCATACTCGATTGATGCAGGTAAGAGTGCGGATTTAGAATATTATACTTACATAACTTCTAGTTCTGCCTACCAAAATCGTACACTTGATATTGAGTATCCAACAGATTGGGGAAATGCCACTATTTTAGACCCACTTCAAAATGATATAACCGGTCTATGCTCAATCTCGACTGGTAGAATATATGTCCCCAATAATCTCTTTGATAGAGTTGGTTGGTGGAAGATAACACATCAAGCCCATAATTATGCGAAAAACATCTCTGTACAGATATTTGA
>SDOA01000208.1 GCA_004524595.1 Candidatus Thorarchaeota archaeon
TCCAATGGAATTTTGGGTGTGCCATTTATGGACTGGACTTCTCATACAATGGAAAGAATTCCTGAGTCAGGTACTCTTAAAATGTTTGACTTGGCTCGGAGCTTAGAAAAACAAGGAAAGAAGGTTTACCACTTTGAAGTTGGCCAACCAGATTTTCCCACTCCTGATAATATTGTAAATGCTGGAATCACTGCTCTGAAGAAGGGACTTACAAGATATACTCCCTCACGTGGTATTCCTCCCCTGTTAGATGCCATCGAGGGATTTTACAAGTCACGTGGAATTGATTTTGATGGAACAAAAAATGTCATCGTAACACCCGGTGCAAAAATGGCTTTGTTTCAAGGAATCTTAAGCACAATAGATGCTGGTGATGATGTTCTTTTGTTGGCTCCTGCTTGGCCAACTTACAGAGTGATGATACGAACTGTAAATGCTAAACCTGCAGATGTGCATACAAATGGTGACTATACATTAAATGAAGAATTACTGAAAGATTCTATATCCAGAACAGTAAGTGCACTCATCATTAACTCGCCAAATAATCCCACTGGTGGGGTATTAAATAAAGAACAACTGAAACTAATACATGATCTTTCAGTAGATCATGACTTCGTCGTATTCTCTGATGAAATATACGAAGAACTGGTCTATGATGGCTATAAGCAAACTTCAATGTTAGAAATCGACCCAGAGATGGAACATACTCTTGTAATCAACGGATTCTCTAAATCTTATGCAATGACTGGCTGGCGCCTGGGGTATGCTATTGGAAACGATGAAGAAATCTCAAACATGGTCAGAATTCAGCAGAACACTACTTCGTGCGCTACATCCTTTGTACAGTCTGCTGGAGTTGAAGCACTTACTGGAGATCAAAGTTCAATCATTAGAATGACCTCAGAATATCAAAAGCGCAGGGATGAAATTATTCGTCTCTTCAATGATATTGAAGGTGTTTCATGTTTGAATGCCATGGGGGCATTCTATGTATTTCCTGATATCACGAAATATGGTCTTAGTAGTACCACACTTGCGGAGTTAATCCTCAAAAAAGTAGGTATTTGTTGTACACCCGGTGTATCCTTCGGACAAAAATATGACAACCATTTACGTTTCTCATATGCTACATCTATTGAAGAGATAAGAGAAGGTATGACAAAGCTCGCTGAATTTCTTCCGACGCTACTATGAGGTGGAGAAAAGCAGATATTTAATGGCATTGATGAGAAATGGTGAAATCTCTTGACACCTTTATTAGCACGCAATATTTCAGAAGATGACAGGCTTCCACGTTTTGAATGTATCAGATGTGGTTCCTGTTGTCGTGATCAGCATATTTTAGTGACAGTCACAAGTAATGATATTATTCGAATTTCAAAAGGACTAGAGCTAACATCTGATGAGGTTCTTCGCACTCTTGATTTCTATATTGTTACACCTGATTCGTCTCCACCAATTGGTCTTGAAAAAATTCCCTCTATTAAGACTGAACAAGGACTAGCATATGTGGCGTTGAAGAAGATGGAGAATGGTGATTGCATATTTCTAAAGGATGATGAATGTATGATTCATCCTATTCGACCGATGGTTTGTAGATCTTTCCCCTTTGTCTTTGATGAAACGAGAGGTGACCGATTATGGGGTCTTAGCGCGAAAAAAGACATTTGTCCTGGATTAGGGAAGGGACCACGTGTTTCGGGGGAAGTTCTTGATTCTTTAGCTAAAGAAATCCTTCACGACTTTGATATGTATCGTAAATTTACCAATTGGTGGAATAGTAGACCCAGAAGTTCTACTGCACAAGAGTTCATCGATGAGATATTCTCTATAGGTCGAAGAGTGTCTCGGTAGTATTGTATTATTACAATTTTGACAGTATCTGTAAAATATTACCAAAATTATGTTCAACAGTGCGGCTCTTCTCAGTATAGGAAGCTAGAGTCGATAATCGATCATCTCTCTTAGCCAGCTCAATGAATCTGTCTGATCGAATCTCAGAGTGTATCTCTTCATTGAGTAACAAAATTTCGTCTGATGTACGTAGGATGTACTGAAGCATTTTAATTAGCAGATTAAAATCGTTGATGTCACGAAGTTGCAAAGTCTGGCTATAGAACTGAAATTCCAGTCTTGCAAGACGTTCACGCAATCGAACGAGATGCATTATCCAATTCTCTGCTTTTTCTTCTTTTAATGAATCTTTAAGGTTGGCCCAATAGTGTTGTTGATCCAGAAGTTGTACCAAATAGCTTCGGAGGAATCCAAAATGATCTACTCCGTTTTCAATATCTTCCTCTGTTCCAATGGGTTTCATCATAGAATCCATCTGACTGTGTTTTACTGCAATCTTTAATGAGAATTTGTCAACATATTTTTTAACCTCGTCAGTTTTCTCCTTTCTAGTCATGAGATCTGCAAATGTATCTCCGAGTGTCAATATGAATTTGTAAAGACATTCTGAACAGATTTCTGCACTAGCTGTTGCTTCTTTTGTAGAGAGAAACTGAAGAGCATCTTCAAGGTCGTCTCCAGGTACATCTTTTCCATGAATTCTCAGTACCCATCCTTGTGAGATGCAATAGACTTTATTGTTCGGATAATTCACGAATATTGATGCATAGCAAATGTTACCCTCTGAAGCCTGTTCCTCTTTCATGCTCTCTTTTGATGTATGAAATGCAAAAATAGAAGGGTCAATTTCTATTGCCTCGACTTCTAATACGCTATCATCATTGACACAGAGTTTCTCATCTCCGAAGACCTTGAAGCATGGGCACCCTCTGATCAATTTTATGGATGAATTTCCCTTATCTCCAGACACGTCTCTCTGCTCCAGTTATAATCAAAATCTATTATTGTTCTCCATTACCTTTTATTTACGAATAGCATGCATTTAGAAGTTATTATGAAGTATGTGAATCAATTTCACTAAGAATCTTAACTACATTGATGAATTTGAATTCTGTTTTCTGACGTCTTTCTGCATGTTTCTTCAGTGTTTCTTGAATATCATGACTCATTGACTGCTTCTTTATAATCTCTTGAGTAGTTTCGCGAATCTGATCACTCAACTTGATGACCTTCTCAGAGATTCCAACCATGAATTGAAGGGTCTGTAGGGGATCTGATTGATCCGAAGGCTCATTAAGGGCGAGCGTTTGTGTCAAGAAGATAGCTTCAAGTCGATATAGAGCACGGTAATACTCTACGAGTCTACTCAGTATCTCGTCTGCCCCTTCCTCTTTGATTTTCATTGAAAGAGCAGCCCATTGTGAGCGGGATTTGTTTAGCTTATTGATATATCGCTTCAAATGACGTTCGTACTGCTCGGTACCTGTGCTTTCTGAGATGCCACAGATTTCTGCTGCTAATCTTGAGGATACTTCTTTTACATAAGATGCGATTATTTCTTGTCTCTCTGAGTCAGTCAAGAATCCTTCTGAGGCCTCTCCAAGAGTTCTCAAATACTTGTAGAGACAATCAGAACATATCACCCCATCTCGACTCTTCTCTGTTGTCGTGACAAATTGAAGAGCGCTATCGATTTCAGATGTTTTGATATCCTTTTCATTAATACTGATTTTTTGCCCTTGACTCACACAATAACAATACCCCCCTTTTCTGTCCAGATAGATCAAAAGATAGCACATACTCTCCCTGTCGCTCTTGAATGTATCAAGTTCCTCTAATGTGTCAATCTGTTCGAAAAACGATGGGTCTACAGAAATAGCATTGATTGGGAACACGTCGTCCTTATTCAGACAGACTTTTTCATCTCCAAATTCTCTATAACATGGGCAACCTTTGACGAGTCGTGCTGTGGACTGATCTCTATCTAGTATAGATGTATCAAGTCCGAATTTAGAAGCTTTATCTCCTATGGTTCAACACACTCCAGAAGGCAATGAATATTCAATTATGATATTATATATTATGAATCGATATCAATGTTTCTTTCTCTGCGAAATTCTACTTTCCTATCTCCTCTTCAGTTATTCTCCCTTTTTCAATCAATCTTGCATGTAAAAATCGAGATGATACTGCAGAAAACATTCATAAAAAACAAACCCTTAATCGTCTTTGAATTCA
>SDOA01000209.1 GCA_004524595.1 Candidatus Thorarchaeota archaeon
ACAAAGTCTACTTCAGTAGCAGTATAATCGCTTACTGCTCTGGTTATTACTAAGACATCACATG
Source organism: Candidatus Thorarchaeota archaeon (assembly GCA_004524595.1). The sequence continues at coordinate 65 of SDOA01000209.1, forward strand.
CGATTAGATAGTCAGTATCAAATGCACTAATTGAACTCACTGCGAATCTATTAGTGATAAGGTCGGCTCCAAACGAAGCTAGCTCAGAAGCAAGCACCATTGGTTGTCCGTGAGAGCCGTCAAATACAATATGTCGATGGAGGCGAATTGCATTACCAAAAATAGTGTCAATCTCTGTGGTTGCAGCATAGTAATCAAAACCAAGGTAGACAATGTTACCTCTACCCATAATCTTCTGGACGACAATTGCATCTGCTCCGTCATCTACAACAGTGATCCCATCAGTTGTTTGGATACTGATCATACCATTTGAAGAGGCGAAGGATGCAGGTAATCCCTGTCCAAGAGCATTGGATGAATTGACAAGATATGCTGTTGATAATGAACCGATAGGATTGTAATCTCCAATCCCAGTGAAACTCAACAGACCGGTCTCATTGTATAGATGGGCTCCTGGAGCATCTATGTCCTGTCTATGGTCCAACATAATGACATTTCCTCCATTGGACACAAAACTGGAGAGTGTTCCTGACCATGTTGCAGCAATTGCAGTGATGTTTGTCATGGTTGCGGTTTCTAATTCTGTTATAAGTAGAATATCACTCCCAGGTAGTTTGGATGCAAGATTACGATAATCTGTAAGATTTTCATACTCAAATTGAGGACCATAGGTCCGTTCTATTGCATCGATTGTATTGATAAATTCCCCATCCAGATCCGAAAACTGGTTATAGACCAGAATGGACACTGGAGTTAGTCTTGATCCCAGACCTTTGGTGGAGGCAGGCGTTGATGTGTCTGTAATATCTCCCGAAGGTAGTGAGATCAGTGCAGAGCTTAACACTAATGCTGAACTCATAAAGAGCGTAATGGCAAATAGGGTTACAGCTTTCATTTTTAATTCCATATCAATCTCCTCAAATCCAAAAACGTAAGGGTCTAGTGGCCTGAATTTGGCGTGTGAATATCTAGCGCGCTACGTTTTCATCCTTTTGTGTTAGAATCGGGTATTATGAAAGCATTTTAATTTTGGGTAGCTAAATACAACGTATTTTAGACCTATCAAAACCTTGTTTTCAGAGGCATTTATCATTTCTAGATAGCTCTAATTCTTCTTGCATCACTCTGCACCGATCAAGCCATAATTGTTGATATGCTTCAGCATCAATGATCCGCTCTCTCAAATCGGCAACGGAAGTAATTCCTTCATTCCTACACCATTCAACACAGATTCTATAGGCATCCCAATCAAATTCCATATCTTCCCAGACACATTCGACCTCTTTGTATCCAAGTAGATACCAAGCAAGAAGACGTGTATGACCATCAGTTGCAACAAGTTCTCTATCAAGTTCCTTTATTGGGATGGGATCTAGATCTTCTTCTCTCTTTTCTTCGAAGAATCTCATAACAGAATCAAATTTTTCAGAGCTTATGTACAGTTGACTGAGGACAATTTGAGAGATTGGGAGAGAGAACACTTCATTCATAGTTCTCCCAATATCCCTAGGCAATATAAAGAGGAACATCAGTGGTCAATTACCAACCGACCGGCTATTCCAGAATGGTTCCCAAAGAGAATGGTTGAGGATTCAGATACAAGTTGCTCGAAATCATCGAGAGGAATAGAGGAAGAGATTGCATCGACCAACATTCTACTGAACCTACGACTTACGTATTCCCGTAGGTCATTGAATGAGTAGAGAGGTGCACTGGTATGGTGTTCAGAGTTCTCATCTGATAACTCAATTCTTGCATCAATCCCTCTTGCACGAAGCTCTTCCACTTGGGACATCGCCTCGCGAATCTCTTCCCATCCATGTAGTGTCTGTTCAGTCAGGTCAGCTCTCTGATGTGGCACCATATCATCTCAGTATAAAGCTCTAATACTATTTCATCCTGAGCGGTGATAATCTCCTATCTCGGATGTTCCGAGCTGTTAGAGATGTCTTCTCGATGCAGAACAATCCGTCCTACTTTTGGGCAGTTATGGTGGAAATTGTTCTGAAATCTTCTATAAAGAGGAGACCAAAGACAAAGTCTCCAAAGGCAACTAACACAACGAGGGGTGATGCATGACCTATGAGAAAATAGACTATGGCTAGAATGAAGACCCAGATCTTCTCGCAGATACACATCTTGATGAGTCCATAATTCTCAGTTATGCTCTTACTGATGAAATAGTATCCCAGACCAAAAATGAAGACGAAGCTGAAGAAATTATCAAACCATATCAGGCTTGGAGGAGCTTCGATGGGGCCAGCAAGGGAGAAGTATCCCATGTCAATCCTCGGAAGTATGATAAAACCGACGGCGATAATCCAATTCCAAAGGGCAGCTACTGTGTACATTTTTTTATGGTATGATGCTCGATCCATTGGACCACTCTCAGTATCGCTGTGAACAAATCCAACATATAACTAAGCGGTTTTACTGGATGATAAGTCAGGGGATTACCTGCTTGTTCATAGCTGTGGTCATATTGGTCTTTGCTACTTCAAGATGGGGATTAATTTTGAGCGCGCGTCTGTAACATTCCAGAGACCGTGTGACTTCTCCTTTTTCACGTAGTGCAACACCAAGATTGTTCCATCCAATAGCATCATCTGGAACCAACTCAGTATACTGTTCAAGGTAAAAGATTGAATCGCTCCACTTATCCAGAAACCATAGGGCAGTTCCTAAACGGAACAATACTCTAGGTTGCTTCTTTCGTTTCGTTATACTAGGTGTAAAGAAACTTACAGCGCCTTCATAGTTACCGGAATCATAGCAGAGGTCACCAACTGCATTTAATGCGGTCACAGATTTTGGATTGAGTTCAAGAGCCATATTCAATGATACAAGTGCAGAACTGAAATTCGACATCCTCGCATGACAGAGTCCACGCATCTCCCAAGCCTCATAGATGTTCTCATCCATATTAGTGATTTGAGCTGTCACGGTCAGAACTGTCTTGCAGTCATCCAAATTATAGGCAGACTGCGCTAGAATCAGGAGTGCTGAGATATCATCCCCTCCGAGCTTCAGATACGCCTTGAGAGTTCTAACTGCACCATGATACTGTTTTAGTGAGAAATCTAGTTTCCCAAGGTGTACGAGGGGTTCTTTCCATTCAAAGTCCAGAGATATTGCAGTCTGGTAGCATGTTCTGGCTTTGTCCATATTGCCAAGATCTTCATGGATTTCCCCAAGACGAAGCCAACCCTTTTTGAATGAAGGATATTGCTCTACTGCTCTGGTCAATACATCTTTTGCAGCAGCAAATTCACCAAACTCGCGAAAACGTGCTGCACGATGTAATAATGATTCAGGGTCGTCTTGAGCATCATCCTGCATGAGAAACCACGCATCCTCTGGTGTTCACAGCTAAAAGGACCAAAGAGAACACTTGAAACTTTGTGATACTGACAGAGAACATTCGTTGGTCGTTCTATACATGATTTTGATTTAATCTGTCTTTTATCATATCTTAATTGCGTCTTGTCCAGTATATTATGATTACCAATGCAACAATTCCAACGACAATCCCAACACTCATTCCAATGACTAGAGGATTTAGCGATGGTGGGTTTCCACCAGTGGATAAGATGAATTGGGTATAGCCTGTGTAATTATTACCCATTAGAATCGCATATCCCGAAGCTTCAAGGTCCTCTGGTATCTCAAAGGAGGGATAAACAGATAGAGTCTGACCTGCTCCTATCGAGAGCATTGAATCAAGAACATTGCCACCCTCATCAAGAATGAATATTGCATCTTTGGTTCCTAGACGTGGACTTAGACATTGCATACTTACGGTCATAGCTACCTCTTCACCTGCATGAACACCACCTGAGATATTTGGAGTAGTGAGTACTATTCGTGGGATCATCTCAAGTAAGTAATCAAATGCTGGTCTGAGTTCAAGCCATAAAACATCGATGTACTCCTCTACAGGATTGAAATAGCCATAGATGCCCTTCCATTCTCGGATGACATGAGTGCTATTATCGACAATAATGTCACCCATAGCTCCA
>SDOA01000210.1 GCA_004524595.1 Candidatus Thorarchaeota archaeon
CCAATAGGGCTGTGCTGATTGTTTCTCTAATTGTTAGTACTGACCGCAATTGTTACATATTGAATGATATGCTCAGAACATGGGGATTGGAATGACTTATCGCAATACTCCACTGAAATATGGTGATCTAATCATTGACGAGTTCATCCCAAAAGATGTCCATGATGTTTCTATCTTGCGGGTTGATGAATACAAACCTGACTTTTCTGATTTGCATAAGAAGTTAAATCAGGTTCTCGATAAACCTCTTGGCTCAAAGCCATTTGATACGTTAGTCAAAGAAGTCTACAAAAAAGGGAAACGTATTCTCTTTATGATAGATGACAAGACACGCCCAAATATCCATACAAAGATTCTATTGCCTCTCATAGCTAACCGTCTTCTGAAACTTGGTGTCCAAAAGGAAGACATCAAAATTATCGTTTCAAGTGGATCGCATGCAATTGCAAGCCCAAAGGAGTTGCAAGAAAGGATTCTCGGGCCTGAACTCTACAAGGTCTGGGGTGACCATGCTCTTACCCACAACTGCGATAGTGGAAACTCAAATGTAGGCACAACCACTAGAGGTACACCTATACTAATTGATGATCAAGTTCTCGCCTCTTGCCTCTTAATTCCTCTATCTGATAGCGAATACCATTATTTCGCAGGGCAAGCAGGAACTGTGAAGTTGTTCTGTCCCGGAGTAGCTGGTCGAGAGACCATCAGAATTAACCATCCTCGGATGTTCGACCTCAAGAAGGGATTTCATGATGGTTGTCGTCTTGGCAATTGTGAAGGAAATCCTGTAATTGAGGACATGATCGAAATCACCACTATGATGAAAAAGAAGATACCAATCTTTTGTGTTGATGCAATTGTGAATGATGGCAAAATTGTCTATCTGCAGGCTGGAGACATCATTGAATGCCATAAAGCCGCATCTCTACCACTAAGGAAGTTGCGTGTTGTTGAAGTTGATGAACCGGGTGATCTTGTTTTTGTATCGGTTGGTGAGCTTGGTGTGAACCTCTATCAGGCTGGAAAGGGGATACATGCAGCCTGGAACGCGATTCGACATGACAGAAAAGGTTGGATAGTACTACTTGCTCCCTGTGAAGATGGTATTGGCAGTGCTGCATATGAAGAAGCAATGGAGGCTGCTAAAGATCTTGAGGTTCAAGACGCTCTCAAATTTGTCATTGAGACCTATGGTTCTGAGAAGACCTTCAAGATTGGAAATCAGAAACCTCCCGACCTTTTCCGAATTCTCTTAGATGTTGCAGAGGGTAATATCAAAATAGTCAGCGGATTGAACCCTGATGAACTTCGTAGTGTCTATAGGATGGAGGGCTGCAAGCCAAATCATCCTCGTGAAGTACAAAAGATACTCAGGGACATTGTGATGAGGTTCCTTAAAGAGAATCCAAATCCACGTGTCTATGTCTTGGATGATCCAGGTCTTCTGGTTACTGTCAAAAACCAAATTCACTAAGATTAAGGCATCTTAAAGAGCATGCTCTTTGGGAGAAAGATGGAACCAGCAACCTTTGCAAGGTTGTCCTACAGAAGACACTACTTTATTCCAATGTGATCATCCATTGCTGGTTCTACTCTGATGGTGGTTCTACTCGAATTTCCAAGTAGGACCATCTTTTGTATCAGCAACTACTATCCCCAGTTGTGCTAGTCGGTCTCGAATCTGGTCTGCTAAAGGAAAGTTCTTCGATTTTCGAGCCTCCTCCCTTAGTTCGAGGAGGAACTCAATAACTCCTTTCAAAGTTTCAGAGGAAACAAAAGATTCATCTTTGGCATCGCCTATTGCTAGATCAATTCCTAGGATGGCAGTTAATTCGAGGAGTACTGCGAGTGCTTCTCTAAGAACAGCTGCTCCTCCTACATCTTTGGTGAGGGTATTTATCTCACGAATGTAGGCGAAAATTTCTGCTATTGCTCCAGGTGTATTAAAATCATCATTCATAGCAGTTTCAAAACCCTCACGAACCTTCTTTGATGCTTCTGCAAGTTTATTATCTGCATCTGATTCTCGACTTCCGGTTCGTTCAAGAATTGAAATTCTACCCTTGATTGTATCTATTGCATTCTTGATACGCTCCAAGGATTGGATTGCTTGTTTCAATGCACTATCGTTATAGTCAAGAGGTTGACCATATTGACCTAAAACAAGATATAACCTTACAGCTTGATGGTCGTAGTTGTCAAGAACCTCTCTTGCTGTGAAGAAGTTCTGTTCTGACTTTGACATCTTTTCACTATTGAGCGTCAAGAATCCATTATGCAACCAATACTTAACGGGAGTATCAATTCCATAAGCTGCAGATGATTGCGCAATCTCATTCTCGTGATGTGGAAAAATGAGGTCTTGGCCACCTCCGTGGATGTCGAATGGGAGACCTAGATAGTGCTTACCCATGACTGAACATTCAGCATGCCAACCAGGTCGTCCCTTTCCCCATGGACTGTCCCATGAAGGTTCACCTGGTTTCTCTGCTTTCCAGAGGGCAAAGTCTCTCGGATCCATCTTTTTATCATCAGTTTCAATTCTTGCAACAGTTGATTCATCATCAAGATTTATCTTTGAGAGGACTCCATACTGTGGGTATTCACTCACATCGAAATAGACATCACCGTCAACAACATAGCCTTTTCCATTCTTTACAATCAATTCCACCATCTCGATGATGTCATCGATATGTTCTGTTGCGCGTGGATTGACAGTTGCTGGTTTCAAGTTCAACTGCTTGGCAATAAGTCTGTACTCAGCAATGAATTTTGATGCCAGTTCTCCAACAGTAATTCCCTCTTCGTTTGCGCGATTGATCATCTTGTCATCAATATCTGTGAAATTCACGATATACTGAACACGATAACCCAAGTATTCCAGATATCTGCGAATCGTATCGAATACTGAGAAGGATCTAGCATTACCTATGTGGGGGTAATCGTAGACCGTCGGCCCACAGACATAAATTCGAACTATATTTCCTTCAAGTGGTACGAAGTCTTCCTTCTGCCGGGTTAGGGTGTTGTATACTCTTAACATAATCTCTACCCATCTATGCACTGGTTGTTTTCTATAAAAAGGCGTCTGCAATTATTGCCTCTATTTAGTTAGTCTAGTTCATTGCCATTGATATGCTTGTTTTTCTGGAGGTTCTATATCCGTCTCAGTCAGGAAAACGAGATGCTGGTCTCCCTCCTTCATCAACCAGACATGTATCTTTGTATTTTTAAGGGCATCCAACATTACTGTCCGATTTTCAAATGTAAGTCCCATGACCTTCAATAGACTGGACCAGCTTATTACACGGTCAATATTCTTCTTTGACGCTGCAAGAATACGGTTTCTCGAACCTTGTTCCATCTGAAGAATATCCGTATCACGTAGGACAGCTTTGATTCTCATTGTTCTTCAAGATTGACACTACAAAATACTCTCATAAGGATAACTCTTGATATTTAGCGAATTCTTATCAGTAAAGAAAACCATAATGTATTCATTGTGTTCAGGAGCCATTCTCTGTGAAAATCGTCGAAAGTAATGACTGGTCACTCTATAGATCAACTTGGCAAAAGTGCATGAAGGACTATTACTGGTACAAAGAGAACCCGATATTCGATTGGAATAAAGATGAAGAACTTGAAGAGATGGAATCTAATTTTGGGAAGCCTGGCCATGTCTTTCTTGAGGCTCATAATAATGGTGAAATCGTTGGAATTCTTGGTTTGCGTTTTCGAGGGAAAGAAGCAAGCATACGGCGTTGGGAACCTGCTTCAATAAAACAATCTAAGGATTATGAAATTGAACAACTGCTACTGCCATATGGACTAGATCTTTTAGTAGAAAAAGGTGTTAAACGTGCAAAGGTTCTCACCAAGTATTCTGCTGACAACCGAAATGCTGCAAATCACCTCTTAGAACTCTATCAGAATACAGGATTTGAAAGGTATCAACCTGATGGAGTGGATTTAATTGTAGAGCTTTCGAAAGCTCCTTCATACTCTCATAAGGCTGCCAATGTAG
>SDOA01000096.1 GCA_004524595.1 Candidatus Thorarchaeota archaeon
ATACAGTCTTACTGTCACTATTACTATTCCTCATTGTGAATCTCTCATTCTATCAGGTCAAGTGATGATCGCAGAACCTAATCCCACGTATATTCAGTCTATACAGGAGATTGATGGTCTTGTTGGTGATGCATTATTCATAGATTGGTCGTTACACTTCCAAGAAAATGGAACGATAATACCTGAACAGATAGTTTCTCTGTCCATTAGAGATAGTTTTGATACAGTTGTATATACAGATCAATTGACTTCAAGTACCATGACCAGTTCATTCAGTTGGACGCCTAATATTAGAGGTGATTTCACATTTGTCTTGACCTTTGGAGGAAATAATACATTGGATGAATCTTGGGCTCAAGGTATCGTACATGTCTTTCAAAATACAGTTTTTTCATGGGATGGTACAGGTATTTGTGAACAATATTCATCAAATTTAGTTACAATACAGCTGATAACAGACCTTGGTGAACAACTAGATGGTCATAACATTCATGTCATTGTTACTAGTCCTTCTGAAACAACGATTTTCGATACAATATTAGTTACAAATAACACTGGCCATATTTCATTCATGCTGATTCTTTTTGAGAATGGTTTCTATCTCCTTGAAGCTCAATTTGCCGGTGAAGGTTTTCTTGTGGGTTGTTCAGATTCTGATTCAATCAATTCTTGGTCAGCAAGTACTCTCGAAGTAGGTGGAGTTATGTCTGAAGAAGTTCTTGGTGATGTAATTACTATTTGGGCATATCTTACTGATGGCGCAGAATTTGCTATTTCTGATCAACAGGTGACTATTAGAATTATCTTTCTCCCATCTACTGTAGTTAAAGAACAATCTTATGTTACTAATTCATCCGGTTTTGTCATTATGCAATGGACTGCAAGTTCATCAGGACTGTATCGACTCGAAGCAGAGTTCGATGGGTCTCTATCGAGGTCTTCAGCCATTGTTATTTTAGATTTTGAAGTACTTGTTCCTGTAACTCTCTCTATCAGTCATAATCCCTCTCCTGAAGTTGGAGTTGCAGGATGGATACAGGTACTGGCTATAGATCATCTATCAAATCCCATATCCGGCTTAATCATCACTATCAATGTGCAAGATCCAAGTGGGATAATAATCTACAATGCTGTGTCAACGACCTCGGGTGGGATTGTCATATTCTCATGGACTCCGTCAATCAGAGGTTCTAATACTATCAACGCGAGTTCAGGGAAACAGAATTGGTATCAAAATAGCATCTCAACGGTTAATCCTGGAGTTCTGGAGACCCCCCTTCTCCTAGTTGATATTCCCAGTGGGTTGATTGCTCCAATAAGTGATACTATCACTATCACATCACTCGACAACACATCAAGTCCAATCAGCGGAATTATAATTCATTCCATTGTCACTCTGAATGGTATAGTACTCTACGATGCTAGTGATATTACAAGTGCCGCAGGAAAGATAGACCTGTATCTTGTGTTCACTGAACCAGGCTTGCTAGTTATCATTGTGGAATTTACCTCTCAGGATTGGCTTTTAGAAGCCTCATCCTCAAAGAATAGTACAGTTACTGCTGCTACAACTCTAACTATTACGATTCCTGGAACGCCAATTGAACAAGGTTCTACTCTTGGGCTTGTAGTGACTTTACTCGATTACTCTGGCTCTCCATTGATTGGAGCAGATGTTGTTATCCAACTAACATGGAGTAACGGAACTCCCGTTTCCACTTATAACCGAGTGACTGACAGTTCAGGACAGAGTACACTTGCACGTACTTTCAGTGATGTCGGTGATTTTATAATTAGTGCATACTATGATGGATATGGATTCAATACATCTACCTCTGATATGGTAGCTCAGAGAGTATTTACAGCACCGGATATTCAACTACTACACAATCCAAGTTGTATTGCAGGAGAATCAATTATATTTCAGATTGCTCTCATCGATTCCCTTGGTAATTACATAGTCGGACGTACCATACACTTCAGTATCAAGCAGGATAACATTGTGATCTTTGAAGTGCAGACTCAATCCATCAATGGTCTCTCTATGATCACTTGGTACCCATTACAAGGTGGTCTGGCTGAAATCACGATTCTTCATATTGGAAACAATTACTATCTTACAGACTCTACTGCATCCTCTCTCTCAGTTCTTGAGTTAGTAAGTGGCACTTTAGTTATTTCTCCTTCACAGATTGACCTCTTTGATTCCACAACACTCGTATATACCCTAAATACAGTTTCTCCCAAAGCTGGAGTCACTATCCATTTCGAGGTATTGGGCATGGATCTTGTGCCTGTCTGGTCTATGGATATGTTAACGAACTCGTCAGGCGTTGCTTCTATCATCTACACAGCAAATGAGGTTCATGGTGTGTTACATGTTAACGCTGGACCTGTGAGTGAGGAGTTCTTGATTGGTGGGGATGTTCAAGAACAGCTTATTGTAATGACTGATTGCAATATTATGGTCAATATGACCCCATACCCTCCTACAGTCAATTCTATCATAAATATCTCCATAGAGCTTGAAGATGAACTCGAAGGAGCCATAGACGGAATTTCTGTCACCGTATATGCGTATGACCCGTACGGTCAACAGATCAAACTGGGAATCTGGACAAATTCGATCACAGTCGTTGTTGAAGATGGTATTGCTTTTGCCCAGTTTTCTCCCACTATGGTAGGTCTCTATAGCGTAACTGTGACCTCTTCCGGCGCTATTTCTGTGCATAGTTTTACCAGTTCTACACATCATACCATATACTCCGTCACTAATCTCCAACTATCGCTCTCCACACATGATCTAGAAGTCGGAGAAACGCTCGAGGTTTCTGCACGTCTAGTTGATCATAATGGGAATCCAATGGTTGGAAGAAATCTATCATTCCTTCTTGATGGGCCTGGTGCTAGTTCGATTGGCCCTGTGTGGTTGGTCACCAATTCTACAGGTTTTGCTACTTGGAATGTAGAAATTAATGATGAAGGTCTCTGGTCATTAGATATCGCTTTTGTGGGACTTGGAGTGTATTTGCCTGCAAGTGCATCGGAAGATATAGATGTAAAATATGGAACAGTTGTGAAAATATTATTAATCACTACTGAGGATATTGTTGCAGGTATCAATAACGCATCTTTCTCTGTTCTGCTTGAAGACTCCGGTGGGACCCCGCTTGAGGGATTCACTCTGCACTATGAAGCTCATCATGAGACCCTCGGATTAATCACTCAGGGTAATTTCATTCAGACCGGTACAGAACCAATGACTCTCACTCTATCCCTGGACCGGATGGGTCGTATCACTATCATTGTATATTTCAGTGGAACAAATCATTATCATGCTTCAAATGCTGCACTTGAACTCTGGGTTTTTGGTACGACTACAGTGGTGGCAAATCCTCCTGAGAGGATTGATAGAGCAAATGAAAGTTCAATTGTAGTGGGGATTAAAGATGAGGTTTCTACTGCAATTCTCTTGGCAGAACTTGATATTATCATCGAACTAGAAGGACCAGAAGGTCTCGTAGATTTGGTAAGTAGGCTGTTGTGGAACACAAGTTTCGTCGAATTTTTCACAGCCTTGCTTCCAGTTGGACATTATACCTTGACAGTGACTGTAATTTCAACTGCTGAACGGATTGGGTGCACAGGAGTATTCGAGTTCGACATTGTCAGTAATATTATAATAGAAGTTGATATCGATGGTTTCTCAGGAATAATTTCAACTCCTCACTCCTTGACTTTCTTCTTAAGAGATTCTCGATATGATCTAGTTGATGCTGTAGATGTCTGGATAAGTATTTATGATCCCTTTGGTCGTGAAATATACGGCAATCCGCTCTCGACCAGAACTCTCCTGTCTTCCTCACTAATTGGAACTGAGGTCTCTTGGACACCAATATTCACAGGAGAGTATCGTGTGCTTATCGATTTTGAAGGTGATGATTTCTATAACCAGTCTATTATCGAGGTGTCTGTCCTCGTTCGTCATTTGAGTACAATTGAGTTGTTAGCTCCATCACTCACAGAGTTTGGTGAGATTCTGCCATTGTCTATCACGCTCAACGGAGTGATAGGAGGTCTCAGTGGAAAGACAGTATCGATTGTCGTATCTATGGATGGGATTGTTGAATACGACGAGACCGTGGTCACGGGAAGTCGAGGAATTGTGAGTCACAATCTTGGTGGTCTTTTAGCTGGCACTCATACCATCACTGTTTCTTTCCTTGGCTCAGACTCGCAGGCTTCTTGCACCAGTACGCTGATTGTGGATGTTTCTCCAGTTGTTGTGGTTATCCTTGGTAACGATAGGAATCTCTATGTTGGAAGAAACTGTACGGTCAGTTTCTCGTTGAGCATCCTTGGGACAAGCGGCAAATGGAATGGTTCTCTAGTGGTAAAACTGTTAGATCCGAATCATGAAGAGGTTTGTACTTGGAATTTTGATGTTGGTCCACATTCGATTTTAAACATTCACTTTCTGCCAAGCATCGAAGGTACTTACTCTCTCAATACCACTATTTCTGGTCTTCCTGTCATTGTGCAGCAGACCTATCCCTTGGCGATTGCTGTGGTGCGGGAGTCACTTCAGATCACTCTGGATGCTGGAAGTACTTCCCTCGTGAGTGGATTCGGAATTCTCTCGGTTGTGGGTGCTATTCTGCGAAAGAAGATGAAGGGGGTCGTTGACTCGTTGCCAGGAGAATGGAGCGAGTAGAACTATGATCTGATTTGGTTCAGGAATCCCGAGATGTTATCATCCCATGTGCCATCTGGTAGTAGGAGTCTATCATACAGGTTATGAGTATAAGCTGCATATGCACTAATTCTTTGCACGTTCATTTGAATTCCCTGGTTATCTGCAACTAATGGCAATTTCGATGAAATATCATAGACTACTTTTTCAGGTAATCTTGAAATTATGTAGCCTGTCTTTGCTTCGCTAGATATCATAACCGTTGTGCTTGGTGTATCTTTAAGAAATGCTCTAGAAAGTGAAATTATTTTTTCTAAAGGTCCTTTCACTTGGATACAAATAGATGTTAGTCCTGACATTGGAATATAGTACTGAATTTTGATAATGTTCCGGTCTCTTAGGTTTTTTATTATCGCCTTGAGTCTTTTCACATTCATTCCCAAATGTGTTTCATATTCTCCAAGTTCAAGTGAATTCATGAAAAAGCCCCAAGTCATAAAGCTCAGTATCTTAGCTTCATTTTTATCTGGTATGTAAACATCTCCACGTGATTTCATACCATATTCTTTCTCAAGTTGCCGAAACGACCTGTTACTTGACAAAGATTGCATAATTCCGCTTATTTTTACTTCCCAGCTCTGTATTCTATCACTGTAGAGATTTAGATTGATATTATTTGCAGACCAGTTAATTTCATTGATACATGGTCTGATTCTACGAATCTGCTCTCTTGAGGAATGAGGAACAATCATAAATTGAAAGTAAGGTGACTTTTCCGAAGGATTGCCTAATCTTGCTGCCCATGAGAGGTGTTGGTGAGGCCATCTGTGTGCGCCGCCAATATATACCAGTGAATGAAGTCCAAGATTTAAGTTTTGAACGTGACCTCTCATATGTAGACCATAAAGTGTCAATGCAAATCTATCAAGCCATTTCTCTCGTGATTTAGCTGCATCTTCTTTTGAAATAGGGATATCTGTAATTACTTCTTGTTCTATATTCAAATTATTAGTTAATTGTAAAACTCTTCCACGTTTACTTGGAAACAGAGCCATGAGTTTATACCAAGCTATATCCCAAGGATTATGCTCGATATCTTCTGCAGCTGGGGATAGCGAATAAGGAAGTAATCCTCTATCTGCTAAGTGAAAGACACGTAAATATTGAGGTGGCTTATCCCCTTCTATCAAACATTGAATGTGATGAAATATTAAACTATGGAGGAGGGGGGTAGATCTATATCTATTATTGATTATTAGAGGATCTTCGTTTGGTACTTCTAGTTTCATTACCAATGAAAGAAATGCCATTAGTTCCTCTCTGATTTCATTTGGAAACGATTTGGGTACCAGCTGATTCATAGTTTGTCTCATTGTTTTACCAATTTTCAAATTTGGAACATCTATCTCCTCAACAAGGGCTGCTAAATCTATCCAATTAGGAGGTTTTACGTCAAGCAGAGCATCAATCAGTTTTCTCCGGTTTTGTTCATCTGGTTCTTGATATAATTCTCTATACGCTTCCCAGTCTGTTTTCATAAAGAGTATGTTGATTTCGTATGAATTTACTCGAAGTATATCTAAAGGATTCTCATCATCCAAATCGATTATGACCAATAAATACTTCTCAGTACCAATAATTCTCTGACCGATAAATAACGCTTTTCTTCCAGTATCTGAAAGTTTGGTGATCCATCCCTTGCTACTTTTAGGATACATCTCACTCTGCATTACCGGTTTAGTGGAATAACTTCTAATAATTGTTTTAACTTTGAAATCTACTCTTTCGTTTTCCAAAACTGGAAACAGATTAATTCTATTGATTAGTGAAAACGTAATATTGCTTGCTTCAGAATCTTGATACAGTACTCTATTATTTTCTAATGTTATTATCGCCCCTTGTATTGTATATGAGAGAATTCCTTGTTCTACTGATCCAGAAGGAAAGAAAACTTTCACGGGTACTTTCATAAAATCTGCATCCAATCTGATTATCGTTTAATCTTGAATTTGATTGGAGTATTTCAACAATTTGATGAACATAAAATCTCATCGTACAATGTGATATTTGAAAAGAATAAATATTGGGAGGGGACATATATACTGCTAGTCCCCTCACTTAATTTCTAAAACATTACCATGGAGCGAGGAATTGATACCTAGTATCTTCTTGTGTCATCCAGGGTTCAACCGGTGGCTGAACTGGAGGTGCACTTTTCTCATTCCAAGGCTCAACAGGAGGTTGTACGGGTGGAATTTCGTGTCGTTTCATTTTGTTCACGATATTCTATGCGATTACAACTGCACAGGTTCGTATGACAAACTGATGCTAACCGGAGCTCATTTTTCGCTCACAAACTAGCTTTTACTTCTATGGAGAATGCTATTTAGTTGACAACTTTAAATAGTAAGAATCCTATACGAATGTTTTCTAACAGCAACTCATAGTTACTATTTATTCCTCGGAATAGAAATTATAATTTTCACATTAACAATATTTAGATTATGTCCGATTTGAGACCCACCTGGGGTCGGCTATTGTTTTTTTATTTTTACTTGATTCACAATTGATCTACAATATTAAAGAGAAATTGTAATGCCCACAGATGGTATTATTCAAATGTAATTGACCATCTTACAATCATTGAACGGTGTGAGATTGAGTTTCAATGTAGAGTTCAATCTAGTACTACTTTGAATCTTTAACTCATTGCTAAGTACTAGTTACTAAAAAGAAAATGAATTGGCCACAGTTGCCTGTAGCCATGATTATACTATGCAGCAATTTCCATGGCTTCTGGAGCCATTGACAATTTAAGCTTGGATACAAGTTCCTTGTACCTGTTGCGAATTGTGACTTCAGTGACTCCACTGACCTCAGAGATATCTCTCTGAGTAACCCTTGTGTCGGTCATAATAGAAGCAACATATATCGCGGCTGCCGCGAGACCTCTCGGGTCTCTTCCAGTAATCAGCCCACGAATCTCTCTTGCTCTATCAAGGATTTCAATTGCTAACCGTTGAACCTCAGAAGATAAGTTGAGCTCTGAGATGAACCTTGGTACGTACATCTCTGGAGATGATATTGGCATGCGTACTTTCAGTTTAGTGACAAGCATTCTGTAGTGTGCTGAGATCTTCTTCTTATTCTCTCTGCTGTGTTCTGCAATCTCTTCGATCGAACGAGGTGAACCTCTGTGTCTACATGCAGCATACACTGCAGCTGCGGCTGTGGCGTCAATGCTTCTGCTTCGCCAGAGTCTTCCAGCGATAAGTTTCCTATACATCCGTGCGGCGTGCTCTTTGAGAGCTGGTGATAGTCCAAGTTGAGATGACAACCTGTCAATCTCTGTCATTGCTTGTGCCAGATTACGGTCTAGGCTTGAATGAACGCGTGTTCGTATTTGCCATTTGCGCAAACGGTAGATTTGCGCACGTTGTTTCGCACTGAATGCTCCGCCTTTCCCATCACGGTCTCTCCAATCTATAACTGTCGAGAGACCTTTGTCGTGCATTCCAAGAGCGGCAGGAGCCCCAGTCCTAGAACGAGAATCTCTCTCGTCAGAAGTGAAGGCACGCCATTCTGGTCCTGTATCTATTCTGTGGTCAGATAATACGAGACCGCATGAGGCGCAGATTACTTCGCCTTTCTCATTATCCCTCACAACCTGCACTGCCCCGCATTCAGGACATGAGCTGTTTGGGGTCTGTACTAGTCCTATTTCCTCTCTTCTTCCTTCGTCTAATGTATTGACTGCTGTATTAGTTGCCATTTTAGCACTTCTTCCCTCCAATATCTGGGATTTTTACGAGGGCCCAGGATCCCTCAGTGGCATTTGATTGGACTGTTCCTATCAATATTTTATCACGGTGCCATAGTGATGTTGAGTTTCTGAACGAGTTCCTTGTACCGGTTCCGTACTGTAACTTCTGTAACTCCTGCAGCCATAGCTATGTCTCGTTGTGTCACTCGATGATCTGTCAAAATACTAGCAATATAGATCGCTGCTGCTGCTAATCCACGAGGGTCTCTACCAGTGACCAGTGTCCTGTTCTCCTTAGCCTGTTCGAGAATCTCGATGACTTTCTGTTGAACAATACCTGGTAAATTGAGTTCGGTGATGAATCGTGGTACATAATTTGCTGGATCTGAGATTGGCATTCGAAGCTTCAACTTTTCCACGAGAAGTCTGTAGTGCTGTCCAATCTTTTTACGATTCACTCGTGAATGTCGAGCAATCTCCTCAAGGGAACGTGGTGCATTTCTCAATCTACATGCAGCATATATCGCCGCACCAACCATAGCATCGATGCTCCTGCTCCGTGCAAGTCGTCTAACTATCAGTTTTCTATAAAGTAGTGCTGCCAGTTCCTTAATGCTCTTATTAAGTCCGAGCTGTGAGGATAGTCTGTCTAGCTCGCTCATTGCTTGTGCAAGGTTCCTATCTACTGAACTGTGGACTCTAGTACGAATCTGCCATTTCCTTAATCGGTAAATCTCTGAACGCTTCTTTGCCGTAAACCTCTTTCCTTGGGAGTCGTGGTCTCTCCAGTCTATCATTGTTGAGAGGCCTTTGTCATGTATCGCATAATTGGTAGGAGCTCCAGCTCGTGAGCGCGCATCTTTTTCGTCCGACGTAAAAGCACGCCACTCAGGTCCGCTATCTATCCGGTGTTCTGAAACAACCAGTCCGCAGGATGCGCAGATCCTCTCTCCTTTCTCAAGGTCTTGTACGACGTCTTTCGACCCACATTCAGGGCACACAAAACCCGTATCTCCCCTTGACTTTTCTGGCTGCTTCCTGTCAGTCCGTGATGACATGATCTCTAACTCTCCTCAATCTATCTGGGGTATTATGTCTACTAGTCTTGAATGGACTTGTAATCAAATAGTTCTGGTTGGCGCAGAAGAACCTCAGAAACCGTTTTCAATCCCCGTTCAGATTCCGTTACATTTATATACTAAAATCCACTTATAAGTATTTCGTTCCTTATGCGGACTACCGGGTTTTCGCGTGCGCAGTCTAACGTAAGCTCACCTTTTGATATAAGCATTGCGAAAGGGCTGGGCGGCCGGATTATTTAAAAATTTATAACGTTTTTTTATTCATCATAGAAAATGATTGAATACTTTCTCTTGACCCAATGTTTTGAGTAATGAACGAAGTGAGAGTTATTTAGAAACCTGTGCTCTTTATAGGTAGATTATACCACTATGATGATTGAGGACTGCTGGGCATGAAGATGGAACTAAGACCTGAGATTGATATTGGAGCAATCAAGACACTTGAGGAAGCCAAGGAAGCTGTTGCAAAGCTTCGAGATGCCATTCGGTACCACAACTACCGATACTATGTACTTGATTCTCCTGTCATCACTGATCCAGAGTATGACAAGATATTCCTCTCGCTCTTAGAGCTGGAGGAGAAATACCCAGAGCTGAGGACTACGGAATCACCAACACAACAAGTGGGAGGAGAACCAAGAGAGGAACTTGGACTAGTGAAACATCCTGTTCCAATGGTGAGCCTCAAGACTGTCTACGAAGAGTCTGTGGTCTACGCCTTTGATGAATCAACCAGACATGACCTAAGGGTATCTAAGGTTGAGTATATTGCAGAACCCAAATTCGATGGACTTGCTGTTGAACTCATCTACGAGGGTGGTATATTGATAGTTGCTTCGACACGCGGCGATGGCGAAACTGGAGAGGATATCACTGCCAATATCCGTACCATCAAAGAAATTCCTCTTGTCCTACTTCCCTTTGAGGATAAGGACCCCCCTAAGAGGCTTGTCGTGCGTGGAGAGGTCTACATGAGCTTTACACGCTTCAGGGAACTGAATAAGAAACGAGAAGAGAATGAAGAGCCTACCTTTGCTAATCCTCGAAATGCTGCAGCAGGTTCTCTCCGACAGCTCGACTCAAGAGTGACTGCAGGGAGGTCTCTTCAGATATTCCTGTATAGCATAGTTGAAGCAGCAGGTCATACCTTTGAGACCCAGTGGCAGGTCCTAAATGCTCTCTCTAAATGGGGTTTTAAGACTAATCTAGCCCTAACTCAAATCTGTGAAGACATCGAGGATGCTCTCGCATATCATAGGAAAATGGAGACCGCCAGAGATGACCTTCCTTACGAGATTGACGGAGTGGTCATCAAGGTCAACAATCTAATCCATCAAGAGCGGTTGGGAATGCGAACACGAGACCCACGGTGGGCCATTGCATACAAGTTCAGACCTCGCAGTGCAACAACGAAGCTTCGAGATATCACAGTACAGGTTGGACGGACTGGACGATTGACTCCGGTAGCTGAGCTCGAACCCGTGAATGTAGGTGGTGTGCAAGTTTCTAGGGCGACTCTCCATAATTTCAGCGAGGTTCGGAGAAAAGACCTGAGAATTGGCGATACTGTGATTGTTGAGCGTGCTGGCGATGTCATTCCTCAAGTTCTCAGACCTGTCGAAAGCGCTCGGACTAGAACTGAACAACTATTCAGGATACCTAATCATTGCCCATTTTGTAGGGGTCAAATCTCTATTAGTCTTGACATGAAGATAGCGACCTGCACAAACATAAATTGCCCTGCACAGCTTCGCAGGAGAATATCCCATTTTATCTCTCGGAGTGGAATGGACATTGAAGGTCTTGGTCACAAGAGAGTTGACCAGCTTATCGATGCAGGACTTGTGAACTCTATCTCTGATCTCTACTCACTGACTGCAGAACAGCTCAGAGCACTCGAGCGGTTTGGTGATCGAAGCTCGGAGAGTCTTATTGAAGAGATTGAAAAGAGCAAGAAACAGCCCTTTCATAGACTTCTATTTGCCCTAGGCATCCCTCTTGTAGGAACTCAAACAGCTCAGATTCTGTCAAGAGAGTTTGGTTCGATGGAGCGACTCCAGAAGGCAACATTGAACGAGTTCCTGAGAATCGATACGATTGGACCCGAAATTGCCAAGAGCATTCTTGAGTTCTTTGCAGACGAGAAGTCAAAGGTAACTATATCGGAACTTATGAATGCAGGTCTCAGAATGTCAACTGCGAAGGATGGAAAACTAGTCACCACTGGTAAGTTCACTGGACTCACTTTTGTATTCACAGGAACTTTGGAACAATGGAAGCGCGATGAGGTTGCAGAACTTGTCACCTCACAAGGAGGAAAGGTCTCTTCAAGCGTATCTAACAAAACAGACTATTTAGTGGCTGGAGCGGAACCTGGTTCTAAGCTACAGAAAGCTCAGCAACTCGGCATTAAGGTATTGACTGAAGAAGAATTCTCAAAGCTAATCTGAAATCTCATACATCATCTTCTTGAATGATATCATTTGCTAGAGCTTTGAAAGTCTCTTGAATATTCTCTCCTGTATCCAACCTAATGAAGAAGATTGGGAGAAGGTTTTTTCCAGCAATCTCTCGAAGGGCATCCATCTGACCTTTTTGCCACTTTCTCCCCTTATCTACAATCATAATTGCAGGTAACCTCCTTCCAACATGGATCTCAATTGAATCAATGAAGTTCGAGAGCTCTGATGGTAGGTTCTCCCTCTCAGGGTCTGCGCAGTACACAAGACCTGCAAACCGACGAAAGTAGTCTCGGGGCTCAAGAGCATTATACAGTTCCCAGACCCAAGGTCCGTGTAGTTCCAGATCCAACTCCAATGTTGTGATAGCACCATCTTTGGACACTGTAACATGTTTTGTCCACTCGTCTTGAGGCCAAGGTTGTTCAAGAGACTCTCTTGCTATCGTTCTTGGATTTGATAGTGTTCTGTCTAGCAATTTAGCGCATAAACTGAATCCAAGCTCTTCATTTCCTGCTATTAGAATTCTATAAGTATCAGGTCTCGAACTCATATCGATGCCTCCTTCGATATGGAGCCATAAGCTATAAATCTCTAAATAAACTATTAACAAAACTTGTTGAAAAGATATTTGGTTTGTTTCAAGGGACAGCAAGACAATCGTTACTTCTTCTTTGATATCCTCTCAAGGTATTCCGAGAGTTTTAGAATGGTCTGTTTGTCGGCAATATGCTCAATCTCACAGGCGTCATTTAAAGCAATATCCTCATCAACGCCTATGAGAAGTAAAAAGTCCAGAAGTGTACGATGTCGACGATTCAGCGTCTCTGCAATTTCTTTCCCTTTCTTTGTCAGATTCGCATGTTGATATCGATGATATTCAACCATTCCCAAAGAATCTAATTTTTGTAGTGCTGAGGTCACACTTGGTGCTTTGACTGCTAATTTCTTGGCGATATCTGAGGAAGCCGCAGCACCAAATTCATCTTCAAGCTCATAGATTGTTTTAATATACATCTCAAGTGCTTGTGTTAACTCTAAATCCGAGGTAACTGTTTCCTTTTTAGCCATCATTGTGTTTCCTCCTCGCTTTAACATATCTCCTACCTTTTTCTGTAATGAATAGGACTCGTCCTAATCTGTCCGTTGACCCACACGACTCAGCCATAGAGCATCCTGAGCAGGAGGTCCCCTGTGCACAGTTCTGATCACTTATTCGTAAGTATCCCCTCTGACAGAGGAGTTCCAGCATATAATCAAGGGTTTCTATCTGCACTCCAACCTGCCTTGCAATCTCCCTCTTACTAGTAATACCTTCATCTACGATTATCTCTAATATCTTGTCTATCACTTAATCGGTTCCTCCTTTGTTTTTGGTCTCAATTTATTCCGAAGATTACCTAGGATCCAGAGTGCACCTGTTGAAGTCATCAAAATGATGAACATCCAGAATGAAGGAGTGATATCGTTTAGAATATTCCATCCTAACCAGTCTTCGTACCCTAATACCCAACCCATTGCATTAGTGATTATTACCATAACCTGTAGAGCAAAAAGAATAGCTGCAAGAATGTATCCAACTGCAATGAATGCATATCCTTCCTGTTCATTATTTGAGAGGGGGCGCACTCCTGTAAGAAAAACTGCGCCGACAATGATGAGAAGTAGTCCTCCTACAAGATCAGTGAAACCGATAATTACAGGAAGAATACCAAGACTAACCAGGACTTGAATAACGCCTACTACTCCGTAGGAAATACCCGCAACAAGAGTGAGAATCGATGACCAAGTTCCATCTTCAGGTACTCCTATCTCCTCTGCATAATTTCTAGCCAATGAGAAAGCCTCCTATAACTATGACTGCCATTGCGACAAGATAGGCTAGCATCAATTGGTAGAGAATTGAGAATAATGTCCATTTCCAAGAACCAGTTTCTTTCCTGATTGCACCGACAGTGGCTAAGCATGGAACATAGAGTAATACAAAGACCATCAATGCAAAAGCTGTCACTGGCGTAATACTCGCAAGCAGAGCTGTTGCAAGAGTGCTTGTTCCCTCTATTGCATATATTATTGAGAGTGTCTGAACCACAGCCTCTTTTGCGATAAATCCGAATATGAGTGCGGTGACAACTTGCCAACTGAATCCTAGAGGTAGGAAAATAGGTTCGATAAATTTTCCAAGAATACTCGCAAACGAGGTTTCGACTGAAACTCCATAACCTGTGGGTCCAAACGAAGAGAGAACCCACATAATTAGGGCTCCAATCAGGAGATATGTCCCAGCAGTCTTGAGAAAGAGAAGACCTCTATCCCACATATGACGAAATGATCCGTGGACTGTTGGAATCTGATACTGCGAGAGTTCCATGAGAAGCGATGATGATTCCTCTCTGAATAGCACTTTTTTGAAGATGAGTGAAACCATTATTGCCATCACAATCCCAAGAATATACATGAGAAATACTATTGTGCCAGCATATCCAGGGAAGAAGACTCCTGCAATAAGAATGTAAATTGGCAATCTTCCAGCACAGGACATTAATGGACTCACCAGAATAGTTGTGAGCCGATTGGATCTCCCATCAACCGTTCTTGCTGCCATCACTGCTGCAACACTACAGCCAAAGCCCAATAGGAGAGGAATGAAACTCCTGCCATGAAGTCCCATCTTCATCATTAGTCGATCCATTACGAAGGCTGCCCTTGAGAGATACCCACTGTCCTCTAGGACTGAGATGGCGAGATATAGGAAAAAGATTGGAGGGACAAACGTGAGAATGAAACCTACTCCTGACAACACTCCATCTGTTAGAAGTGATGCTAGCCAGGGTATCGGAATCTGAGATGTATAGGAGCTGAGCCAAGCGAAGAATTGTGTTATGATTTCCATAAAGACAAGAGAAATTTCAAAGGTGAAATGAAACATTGCCCACATTGTCACAAGAAAGATTGGGAGTCCCAGGTACCTGTGTAGGAGGACTCTATCAAGCATATCACTGAGAATCCATTTTGCATGGCCTGGTTCATAGACTTCACAAAGAATATTTCCAATAATCTCATATCGCGCGTCTGCTAATGCGAGTTGTGGATCAATCTCCAACTCCTCTAAATCTGAATCAACCTCAAGTTCTGGAGGTTCTGTCAAAGAGTCACCTCCAAGATTCTATTTCTTATCTCCTCATCAACGATAAGTCCTAGAATCTGTCTATCTCTTTCTAACAATTTTAGAGCTAGCCATCGTGGAGGAAATCTATCAAGAAGTTCCTTGTCATCCTCAAGAATTGCAACAATCGTTTTCAGCTTGGACTCAATTTTTTGATTATATTTAATTGAGGGTGGTTTGAGCCGTTCGAATTCTCCGTGGTGGTGAAATCGCGGATGATAGTGTAAATGATCGTCATCAACATCACCCGGTAGATGTTCTATTACAGATCCCTTTTTCTTCGAATTTTCAAGAACATGTTTTGGAGTAACTTCTAGGATCTCATCTTTGAGTTCATCCAGTCCTTCCTTTCTTGTTGCTGTCGTAGTGACTACCGGAGCACCTAACTTCATTGAGAGGGCTTCAATATCTATTTTATCCCCACGAGATTGTACAACATCATACATATTGAGCACAACAACAAGATTCACTTGGAGTTCGATTAGAAGTAATGTCAAGTAGAGGTTTCTCTCTAATTGTGAAGCATTGAGTATATCAACGACAACATCTGGTCTATGGTCTACTATATACTGTCTTGCAATACGTTCGTCTTCAGAAACTGCACTGAGGCTATATACACCAGGAAGGTCCACTACTTCAAATTCGTACCCTTGATGTGAATAATAACCTTCTTTCTTTTCAACGGTCTTACCAGGCCAGTTCCCAGTATGTTGCTTCATACCCGTGAGACTATTGAAGATGACAGATTTTCCCACATTGGGATTCCCAATAAGTGCAACACGTACTTTCACCAAGATCAATCCTTTACTTCTTGTACTATCAATCGTCTTGCCAACCCGTGGCCTAAAGCTATTCTTGTACCCCGTACCTCGACTAGAACTGGTCCAAATCTACTTCCTTGGACAACTCTGAAAAGACAACCCTTTGTTAATCCCAAATCCAGAAGTCGTTTCAGAATTCCTGATTCATCCGGCCAATGTTTCTTCTGAAATCCAGGTCTGAACCAATGATGGCCACGCTTTCGCTCTCCCCAACCTCGATGTTTGTGCTTTCCAAAACCTTTCTTACCCCATCCTGGTTCTGAAACACCAACTAACTTACAGATACTGCCTGACTTTATTGAATTCAAAGATGTATTTGTCAATGTTTCGATTTTTGTCCCTTTCTCGTCCACTATTTTGTCTCCTTGACCTTTGGACTCGCGTGTGACAGACGCAAATACGAAGTTAGTCTAGACTAAGATTTAGATTGGACTAACTTATAAGCATATCCAATAGGGC
>SDOA01000097.1 GCA_004524595.1 Candidatus Thorarchaeota archaeon
CGTCATATTGTTTGGTGGGCCGGGGGAGGTTTGAATTCGGTAATCTGAACCAAGGTTCAGATTTCTCCCGACCTTCGCCGTTTTCCGAGGAGTTCGTTCAAGCTTTACAAGCTCAACATTGAACTCGTCTTGTGAAGGCGACGTCATAGCCGACTAGACCACCGGCCCCTAGGTCTCGGCCGCCAGTATCAGAAGACTACTTCTTCGAGCGCCTCTTAGGTCTGAGGTCTTTAGTCTTGCATTTTCTGCACTTCTTTGCTTTAAGTGGATTGGTTGCTCCACAATTACGGCATACTGATTTATACAGCATATAGTGCTGTGCAAGCCTTCGTTTCTCGATGTCAGCTACTGGCATCTTATTGACCTCGTCTTATTATTGGCGAACAGAGTGTTCCCTGATACGCCCACTCGGGCTTTCCACTGGTGTTCTGTTTTAAAAGCTTGTGCTCCATCCCCAAATAATGCCAAGCTGTCTTGTCTCACATAAACTCACGTTTACATGTTCTCTCTAAGCAGCTTTGCAACGTCGCTGGGTTTCTCCGCAACTGCAATACCTGCATCAGTCATTGCCTTGATCTTGGCAGCAGCCGTACCTGAGCTCCCGCTGATAATCGCTCCAGCATGTCCCATTCTCTTTCCAGGAGGTGCTGTTCTTCCTGCAATGAATCCAACCACAGGTAAGTCGTAGTTATCTTTGATATACGTGGCCGCTCGTTCTTCAGCATCACCACCAATCTCTCCAACAAGAACTAGCGCTCTTGTCTCTCTATCCCTCTGGAATAACTTGACAGCCTCAATCGTTGTGAGGCCAACGCAAGGATCTCCACCCAGTCCGATTGCTGTTGAAATCCCAATTCCTGCATTTGTCATTCCAGCCGCAATCTCATAGGTAAGGGTTCCACTCCGTGACATCAACCCTACTTTGCCATCAGCAAAGACATGACCTGGCATTATTCCCACTTTCTGTCTGGCGCCAGGTGTGATTATTCCTGGAGTATTTGGACCTATGATAGAGATACCTCTCGTCTTTGCTTCGTGGATTACTCGAATCTCATCTTTTACAGGAACATGTTCAGTTATTACGACAACAGGATTGAGGTCTGACGCTATTGCTTCAAGTGCAGCATCTCCTGCAAATGGGGCCGGTACGAAGATGATTGATGCAGTTGCATCGTGTGCCTCTTTTGCCTCTTTGACACTATCATAGACTGGGATATCGTGCACTTCTTCTCCAGCTTTCCCAGGAGAGGTCCCAGCGACTATCTTTGTCCCGTATTTGAGCATCGCACCAGAATGGAAGGTACCCTGTCCACCAGTTATTCCCTGTACAATCACTCTTGTATCCTTATCAACTAGTATTGCCATCTAAACCGCCTCCTTTGCCAATTCTACTACTTTTGATGCTGCATCTTCCATTGTCTTCAAAAAAGGAATCCCAGCTTTATTCAGTAATTCCTGTCCTTCTTCTTCATTTGTTCCAACCATACGAATAACAAGTGGAACAGTAATATCACCATCCTCACGAGCAGACAATATTCCCCTTGCAACCTCGTCACATCTCGTGATACCACCCATAATATTCACAAGAATTGCCTTCACTCGTGGATACATTAAAGCAATCTCAATACCTCTCTCAACTCTCTGAGCATCAGCCCCGCCTCCTAAGTCGAGAAATGTACTTGCCTTTCCTCCATATAGTGATACGGCATCAAGGGTTGCCATGGTCAGGCCTGCGCCATTACAGATACACGCAATATTACCATCCAGTTCTACATATGCCATGTCATTCTCAGTAGCAAGTTTCTCGCGTTCATTCTGTTCTACAGGTTCTCTCTTAATCCTCTCAATGAAGTCTTTATGTCTGTAGAGCGAGTTGTCATCAATGTTTAAGCGAGCATCAGCAGCTAGAAATCTTCCATCTTTTGTTAGAATTAAGGGATTAATCTCTGTGAGTTCTACATCATATGCATCTACGATTTTCCAGAGTGTTTGAAAGAAACCTGCAAGTTGGTTAATCTGTTTCCCTCGAAATCCCATTGCAATTACCATATCTCGTGCTTGATATGCCTGGAATCCAAGGTGCGGATCCACATGCATCTTGATGATTTTCTCTGGACTCTCTTCAGCCAATTCCTCTATTGACATCCCCCCTGCAGCACTACCAATCACTATGTATTTTCGTTCATTTCTGTCAATTGTGATGCCAGCATAGATCTCCTGTGCAATCTCAAGTTTTTCTTCAACGAGTACTGCCTCAACAGGCAAATCGTTAATCCTCATTGCAAGAATCTTTTTAGCATATTTTTCAGCATCTTCAGGGGTGTCTGCGAATTTCACTCCGCCAGCTTTACCTCTCTTTCCAGCAAGTACCTGAGCCTTCACCACTACAGGTTTGCCTACTTCCATGGCATGTTTCCTAGCCTCAGCTGGTGTCGTGGCGACTCCACCTGGTGGTGTAGGCATCTTGAATGTACGGAAGATCTCTTTTGCTTCATGTTCGAATAATTTCATTGATTGTCACCGTCTATGGTTTCTAAACTGGTCTATGTCTTGACCGGCAACGAATATGCTTCCGTAAAAATGTTATCTCATGTCCTCCAATAATGACAAGAGATTTTCACCTAGTTCTTGGCTTTGTTTCTTATGAGGCTGGTCCTTATCAAGCAGTTTTAGAAGGATTGAGTTCACGTATTCTACTTCTTCAAGACAGTTCTCTATGATTCCAGGCATATACTCTTCACAGATAATATCATTGATATTCTTGGCGGGTAATTTATTGAGAATGTGCTTTGTAATATCATCTGAAATACCTGTTCGTGTTTTGACTACGTTTCTCAATATTGTTTTCAAGTCTGATTTCTTATCACTGATAGCTTGCATCACTCTCTTGGCGTCTTTGACTGGAACTCCCAAATATGTTACACTCTTTCCAAGTTGCGTGCATTCGATTGAAGTACCTTCACGTTTAATGAGTCCGTCTGATTCTAACTCGCCAAAGACCTCAAGTCCTCTCAGAGCTTGTACAATTACCCCTGCAGCATATGGTTTTGATTCATTGTGGTCCATCGCATACTTGGAGAATTTTACTAGGTGTTTGCAGAGTCTATGTCTTCTGATTCCCTGATATTTCCAAGACTCGCATGAACAGGATACACCATCCTTTGATCTCAATGTGATATAGTGCCAAATCTCTCTACTTCCGCTACGAACAAGGCCCTCAATTTTATCGGGTCTTACAGAAACCAGCTTTACGCTCTCATCTGGAATCTCAAGAGCCCGACTGTGCGTTGCTCTTGCAGATCTCATTTTGAGAAGCGAATCCACCGACGCCTCATCTGAGGTATCAGTTCCAATCTTTCTAACATCTTTGACACGACTACTACTTCCCCAAAATGTGCGATTAATGACTGAGAACGGATCGTCATCTTTCTCTTGTTTTCTACACAATTGCATCAACACAAGGTCCTGTATGTTTTCAGTTTCATCCATTGAACTCTCTATTTCACCAAGTACTGGTTGAAGGTTCCCCTGCAAGTCTTGTTTGAAGTATTTAGCTAGAATTCTTGTTCTTTCAGCTTCGTTATCAACTACAACAATTCCAAACGCTTCGTTATCATACCCTGCTCTTCCTGCTGCCCCTAAAACATCACTCAGTTGCCATTCTGAAAGCATGCTCACAGATTCATCCTGTGATAACTCGGCGCTTAGTTCTTGCATAAACACACCCATCAAAAATACCAGAGTTGCCTGCATTCCGCTTGCAATTGCAAAACGAATGGGCATTATAATGACAGGAAGGAGTCCACTATCCCATGCATCTGAGAGGTCTCTCCGCTGAGAAGAGCTGACTCCTTCGTGAATAAAAGCAATCCCTCTTGATGTCATAACACCTAATTTCTTAGTAAGAACGCACTGTGGGTATTTCTCTTGAACATCCCTTGATAGCACTCTCAAATCATCTCGATGTTCTGGGCTTAATCTCAGCTCAAGTACTGCAGTAGCTGGACCTTTGATAGTTCCTGATAGAAGTCCTGCTAGTTCCTCACTTGCCGATGAATTTGCACACAAAATCATCACTTGTCCACGTCGATAGTGAACAAACTCTGTCAAATCTGCTAGAGAGTCATTAATGTCATCAAAGGCTTTCGCACTATAAATGCGCTTGACATCTGCTTTTTGATCAAAGATAGTTTCAGCCTTCAGCCATGTTCTCAAGTCTTCGAGATTATCAACTGGTGGACAAATCGCAATATATTGGACATCAGCGTGCCCAAGTATGGATACTAGTGCAGTTTCCAGCCTAACCCCAATGTCAGGTTGACCAATGAGATCTAATCTATCGATAAGGATGCATACAACACCTTCGAGAATTCCCGGATTTATTCTCGATGCGATATCAAAAGAACGAAATGTAGAAACTATGACTCTTCCTGAACCAGCATTATCTTGTGTTGCTTTTCTTCTTCGAATGATCTCCGAAGATTCTATTCCGAGTCTTTTGGATTTCTGGCCCAAAGACTGGTATCTTTTCTCAGCTTGGTGCGGATTTGGACATAACACAAGCGCCTTCGCTTTATAGTCTGATGCAACACGATTCAGGAGTGCAATCTCAGCTACAACATGAGCCTCTTCATAGTCATGAGTAACAAGAATCTGACTCGTACCTCGTGTTATACCCTTCTCAACCGCATCTCTCTGGAACTTTGTAAGACTTGCATAGCCTTGTCTTCTTAACACTTCTAATAGACGCGGCGCTACTTGTTGAAGTTCTAGTTCCCTGAGAGTGCTCAAATACACCCACTCCATTACTCATTTGCGCATAATTAGTTATGAAGAATTAGTATTTAATGCTATTAGTTTTGCGCGTACTTTGTCTAAATAGTGCACATCCGGTCTAAAAATGCTATTTTTTCACTCCTTTTTTTGTCCAACTTGTTATCCGCAACAAGAAGTATATCTTACATAGACACATACAAAGTCTCAAAAGCAGCAGGTTTGTTGTTTTATTATCAAGGCAAGAATAAATTGCCTTAATTCATCTTTCACATTGAGGCTTGAATTGGTATGGCTTTTGTAGCTACAACGGACTCGAATTTCCAAATCATTTTAAAAGACGGTTTTAAGATTAAGCCCGGTTCGACATTCATCTGTGGATTTCACGGTCTCGGTGAAGTCGGCTTCTTGAGTACGGCTCATTTAACTAGAACACTTGAGGCTGAGCGCATAGGATTCATAAAGAGCGACATGCTACCACTCTTTGTATCGATGGAAAATGAGAAACTCGTTCTTCCTTTCGAACTCTATTCTTATGCTCCAAAGAAGATGATTTTCCTAGTTCCTCGGTTCCAACCCCATCAGTCAGAACAATGGGGATTCATTGACCAACTAGCTAGCTGGATTACAGAGAACAAGTTCGACGAAACCCTACTCCTTGGAGGACTGGATGCAAGTTTCAAAGAAGACGATCAAGAGATGCGATGTGTACCGACCTCTGAGTACGCTTCGAAATTTGAAAAATGGTCTGTTCCTCTTCTTGAAGAGGGCCTCTTTGTTGCAGGTCCGCTAGCATTATGTCTTGCTGAATTAGAGATGCGTAATCAGGCTGCTATTGGTCTATTGACTTATGCTACAAGGGGCAGACCTGATCCACGATCTGCTGCCACAATGTTAGAAAAGATCAATGAAGTCTATGGTGTTGAAGCAAATGTTGAGCAGCTTCTTGAGGAATCTCGTGAAATTGAGCGGTTAGAAAAGATGCGCAAGTCTATTGAATCATCGGATAGGCCAGGTGACATGTTCGTCTAACCAAGTCTTCTGATGAACCATCCAATATCGACAAGATTCTTACCGACCAACTTATCCCCACTGAGACGGTCAAACTTTTCAGAATCTATTGACAATGCAGCAATTCCTAGACACTCGTGATTCTCATTTAAGACGAGAACACGTTGACCTCTTCTAAGATTATCATCAATTCTGACCACTGACTCTTTGAGGATACTACGACCATAAGTAAACGCTTCAGCAGCCTTCTTTGAAACTATAATTTTCTTAGCTGTAAGTTTTACCAAATCTTGCAAGATTTGTAGGCTTAATCTGAATCTATCCTTCGACATAACTCCTAGTTGTTTTCCTATGAGTTGGTACTCATACCCTTCTGGAGTTCCTTCTAATAGTATACTGACCCATGAAACTGGAATCAGATAGATGTACCTTAGGTCTTCTCCAACTAGTGCTATGGGTGTTCTCTCTCCAAGAAGTTTACTTGTCACACCTTCTCCAAACTCCCCATCAATCGATTCTGTAATCGATTTCCACTCTACTGGATCCAGTAATTCAGGTTTCATATGCTACTCTCCTTGAGCATCTTACAGATGAAAAATCCCTCTGAGTTATGAAGATGGGGAAGGAATCTTCTTGCTAGGGTTAGAGACCTATCAAGATGTACTCCATAAGGTTCAGAATATCCTGGTGAACCAAACTCGATTGGGATGGGTACAATGCTCATCTCTGGGTGCCGTCTTAGTACATCATCAACAACATACTCATTTTCTTCTGGCGCAATAGAACATGTGGAATAGACAATAATTCCACCTGGGCTAAGTACAGATAGTGCTGCATCCAACAGTTCACCCTCTCTTGTTGCACAGTATCGTACATCTGCTATTGTCTTGCTAGTTTTTCTTGTTGGGTCTAATGGAAGTAGCCCCTCTCCTGAACAAGGAGCATCAAGCAGAATTCTGTCTGGTCGCAGACCAAGTCTGTCTAACTTCTTTGCGTCCCCTCTCAATACTATTGCATTCATCACATTAGATCTAAGTATATTGCTCTCAAGGCTAGCTAGTCTTTTCCTATCCTGTTCAATTGCGACTACAATTCCATCGTTATTCATCCTCTGAGCAATGTGTGTTGTCTTACCACCTGGTGCAGCAGCAAGATCGAAGATAGTCTCTCCTGGTTGAGGATCTAATACTCTCACTGTTGTCATTGAAGGGACTCCCTGAACATAATAGTATCCTAACATATGCTCTAAGAATGCACCAGGAGTCGAGTGTCCTGAGAAGTCTGCGTAATATCCATGATCTAACCAAGCTATCTTCTCGAGTTTGATTCCTTTGTTCTGCAATCTACGTATAGTAAATTCATGTTCTGCTCTCAGCGTATTGATTCTAATTGCTGTAGGAATAGGATTTTCGCATGCCTTTAGGAATTGCAGTGTTTCCTCTTCTCCCCATAGAGCAAGATATCTTTCAATCATATATTGAAGGTATCCATGCTCTGTAGCAATCCGTTTTGCTTTTTCACGCAACTCCTTGCTTGACATTATGGGATCTCTCCATTCCTGATTTTACTTACCAATGTCTTCGTTCCAAAGATTTGGATTTGCGTTGATGAATTTTCTCATCATCGTTATGCATCCACTATCATTGAGGATAACAACATCAACACCGCGATTACGTACATAATCTTCTGGACCCCTGAAGTTTCTGTTCTCTCCAATAACAACTCTTGGAATCCCATAGAGAAGGACTGCGCCACTGCACATATCGCATGGAGAGAGAGTCGAATAGAGTGTGGATCTTCTATAGTCCGACGCGTTGAGTCGTCCCGCATTCTCTAGGCAGTCCATCTCTGCATGTAAGATTGCACTACCCCTCTGAATCCGTCTATTATGCCCTCTTCCGATAATTTTACTATCTATTACTAAGACGGATCCAATAGGTATGCCCCCCTCTGCAAGTCCCTTCCTAGCCTCTTCAATTGCTTCGCTCATAAATTTTCTATCTTCAGTCATCAGTTTCACCTTAGTAGCTCTCAAGTGCTCTCTTTAGATCTTCAATCTTTGGCGATATTATCTGTACATCTGCTGACAGTCTATCAGGCGTTGCAAGGTCCTTAAATCCCGAGCCAGTTATAGGTACCACAATCGTTTCATTAGTGTCTATGATACCCTGTTGAACGAGTTCCCGTAATCCAGCTAGTGCGGCTACACCACTAGGTTCAGCAAAAATACCCTCATATTTTCCAAGTGCGACTAGAGCAGCTTCTATATCTTCATCAGAAACCATCACTGCTTCTCCTCCTGCTAGTTTGAGGTATTTCAATGCAGCATCTCCATCCCAGGGAAATGGATCTGCTAACCCGCCTGCAACAGTATTATTGGACTTCCATGGCACGATATTTAGAGGATCCTGTCCCTGTTTGAAAGCCTGCACTATTGGAGGACATCCCGTTGGTTGAACTACAACGGGTCTAGGTAGTTCATCTATGAGTCCCATCTGTTGGAACTCCCAAAGTCCCTTCATTGTTCCAGCCATCAATCCGCCACTACCTGTTGGAAAGAGAATCCAATCTGGAGCGTTCCAATCAGTCTGCTCAACAACTTCATACCCAAGGGACTTTGTCCCCTCGAATTGAAAGCAATTGAATGGTCCGAATGAGGGTGTTGGAGTCCATCCTAATTCAGCACATGCTGTATGAAGTAGTGTTGTTGTTGGGTCTACACCCTCCTTCTCCTTACTAACTCTGAATACTTTGGCACCTAAAGTTCTGAGGTGAATCAGTTTTCCAGATGGTGCATCCTCCGGGACAAATACTACTGCCTCAAGCCCAGCTCTAGCTGCATAAGTAGACATTGCAGCAGCTGCATTTCCTGAAGATGCCGCTGATACTGTCTGCGCACCATCCTCAAGTGCTCTACTGACACCCACACATATTGGTCTATCTTTGAAAGAACCTGATGGATTAAAGATCTCATTCTTAAGAAACAGGTTCTTGATATTCCATTCAGAGGCCAACCTATTGCTTCTCAGTAAAGGAGTATTGCCCTCCCCCAATGTCACAATATTTCTACGAGACCTGAGTGGCATGAGTTCGAAGTACTTCCAAAGACCTCCCTTTCTGTGGAAGAGTTCCTGTTTTGTGAATACCTCTTTGAGTTCTTCAAGGTCAAAGACGAAATCGATTCTACCACCACAACCATCGTTTGGTGGAACATTATCCTCATGGTATTCCTTTCCACATTTTGCACATTTGATACTGATTATCTTCGACATGTTACCACCAGCCTCTTCTCATGTTCCGTGTTCTGTTATTTGA
This sequence comes from Candidatus Thorarchaeota archaeon, assembly GCA_004524595.1. The sequence goes on from SDOA01000097.1 coordinate 9,100, forward strand.
GTTGTGGCTTGAAAGTATGGAAACATCTAACAATGGAATATATTTAATCTGAATCTGAGGAATTTGAATTGAGAGAGACCTATGAGGTTGAAGTTAAACTTCGTATTGAGAATGAAGGCCCAATCATCAAGTCAATCATTGATAATGGGGGTAAACGACTTAACACTGAAATTCAATCTGACATGTATTTTGACCATCCCTGCCGTTCATTCTCGGAGACCGATGAATCCGTACGAGTTAGAACTAGAACTTCACCTGTAGATAGTGAGCATCGTAGTAAAAACCCAGCTGAGCTCACCTACAAGGGACCAAAGATTGACATGACAACAAAGACTCGACTTGAGTTCACCTCTGAAGTGGACAATATTGATTCTGTCATTTCATTTCTCCAACACACCGGATTTAAACACGTGGCAACAATAATAAAAAATCGGGATTTTTACTGTCTCGATGATATTACTATTAGTATCGATTCAGTCGACAAGGTTGGTCTCTATATTGAATTCGAACTTATCGCTCAAGACAAAGTAGATATGGTTAGAGCTAGAGAAAGAATAATTGAACTCATTGAAAAACTCAGACTAGACCCAGCAAAGACAATCAGAGAGTCATATTTAGAGCTTTATTTGAAACATGCGTAGTTCTTAGAGATACATCTCTTCTCTCAGTAAATTCACAAATGACTCCAGAATTTCATGTCGTGTGGTGGCCATCTTTTTTGCTTTTTCAGTGAACATCAAATCACGTAATTTCAAAAGTTTTTCATCTGCATGCTTTAGAAACCCTTGTATCCCTCTACCAGATGCAGCTGCTTGAGCAATCGCACGGTATATTCCAATAGCCCCTATTGCATCAAGTTTATCCGCATCACTCAGTATTTGCCCTTCACGAGTGGTTGGTTCAATACCTTCACTAAATCTGTGTGTTCTGATTGCTGCTACAACTTGTTCTATCTCGTCATCTCTGTATCCAATATCCTTGAGAACTTTTCTACTCATATCTCCTGAGAGAATAGAATGGGATATGCCCGTTTCTTCCTCTCTAGGTCTTCCAATATCATGTAAAAGTGCAGCTGCTTCTATAACTCTAGTATTTCCATTCTGTCCCTCAGTTAACAGCATAGAAATCTTGTGCACTCTCATAATATGATCAATAGTGTGTGCTCCCCTGTCTGTTTTAGCCAGTTCACTTTTTACAGCATCAATAATCTTTAGCCTAATAGACTTCATATTTCGTTCACCTCATTATGCAATGCATACGTTTCTTAGGATATTTCTGATTCTTTTATCATCTTGGCATTTCGAATAATGATAGGAGGCACAACCAAGAAAGCCTTTAATTGTTTATACCGAATCTGTGAAGGTGACAAGACACGCCATATCTGTCATGTTCATCACCAACATTGTGTTGGAAAACAAGAGGCTACAATAATTGAGTACTGAAGGAACAACCCGCAAGAAAATGGGTCTTACAGCAATAATCAGTTCAATCTTTATTGTAGCAACTATAGTATGGGGCTTCTATAGTTTTATCCTGATTCAATCTGGAGATATTCGTCCCTATCCTGCACATTTTGAATATGATTCTATAAAATACTGGCCGTATGAGAACGGTTTTGCAGGTGGAAACACTAACTGGTTTGATAACCTAAACTACACTAATCTTCCTCTTGACCAGCCTTTACCAGATGATCTTCTTGATCATCTTGATGATCCTGTATTTATTGTAGCCCCTGCTGATCCAGGGCAATTATGGAGGATAGATTCTTACGATTATTATGACGGCGCTGGATGGTCAAAGACTGTAGAGGGAACAAGACCTCTTAATTCACAAGAACTCATTTCTTATTCAGAAATCACCAATCCTGTTTATATTGTACTTTTCTACGCCGAAGCAGGCGCTACCGTTGGAGCAATGTCACTACCCTCTCTCTTCCCCTCTATTCGTATTATTGAAGACTCTTTTAACACGTGGTCAATTGTTGACGGCATTCCTGAAATCGATGATCCCTCCAGACTCATAGATTATGACATTCAAACTGATGAATACGGGACACTACTCTTTAGTCCATTCATTACAGGAACTACTGGTGAACAGGTTCTTGTCAGCTTTGAAATAACATATATCAACCAAGACATTGAGAATATTCAAAATCTAGCACAACCAGGTAGTGCTGCATTTTTACCAATCTACACAGACCTTACTGCTGTTCAACCTTTATCAAGCCGAGTGCAGACAGCAATCAATCAGTTTACTGATGTTGGTACAAATGCATATGAGACTGCGATGGCTGTGAAGACCTATTTTCAGAGCACATTCGAACTGACCATCTCTGAAGAGGCTTTGTCTGACCGTCCTGATAATCAAGAGATTACGGACTGGTTTCTTGAACGTGGTGGCGGTCTTCCAATGGACTTTGCTACTGCATATTGTGTATTCATGCGCGAACTTGGTATACCTGCACGGATAGTGAGCGGCTATGCCCTTGGTGAACGTGATGCGGTTGAAGATTTTCGCACCATTATGGTCCGACATATGACTTTTTGGGCTGAGGTCTATGTACCCATGTCTGGAACAACCCTTGGAGAATGGATACAAGTCATTCCCATTCCACTGCCTGATGAGTATGGTGGAGGCGAGGACCCGACAAACACCCCAGTTCCAGAAATTGAATTGCTAGTTTTTCCAATAAACGGGCAACACTGGGCCGAAATTGGCGATACATTTGAATTAGGAGCAACAATTACGGTTGATGGTGTCTATGTCACAACTCCTGACACAGTCTTCTTCTATGATGAGACTGATACAGAAGTGATTGGTTATACTACTATTGGGCAATCGCCTCTTCCGCCAATAGCAAATATATCCTATGTCTTCCCTTCAAATGCTACGGTAGATTATCATACGATTTCAGCTACATGGGAAAATTCGTATTTCATGGTCTGGAACACAACACGAATTTTCGCGGTAGGAACTCCTACTCCCAATGTTCACAGATCTGAGCTTGCAAAAACATCAAATTATTACCCAAGTGAAATCATTGATCTTAACATCAATCAAGGATTAGACACTCATGTTGCCCTCTGGACTGATATTGTTCATGTATATGGTGTTATGACTGTAGGTGGAACTCCTGTAAATAGTTCGAAGTATGGAAATCAATACATCCAGATTATGTGGGATGATGATGTTGTCGGTGATGCATATATTGATGAGTACGGATATTATGAATTTTACATACCTGTTGATCCTATGAATCATACTCTCATGACCATTGGTCCACATGAAGTATGGTCCTCATATGCTGGTGACTGGGATCCAGATCTAGAGTACTGGAGATTAAAACCGGCAAATTCCTCTATATCTGTCGTCACTGTCTATGGTCGAGTTAGTTTTGTTCTAACTGTCACACCTGTTGAAGCATATGCTGGTGCAATTCTTCAATACGATGGTAGTATTCAATTCATGAATGGAAGTCTTCTTCCCTCCGGGCAGAGTGTAGGTGTCTTTTTTGGAACACAAGCAAATACCACGAGGCCACTCAATGTGACTGGTGGCTTCCAATGGAGCTATATGATTCCCCTTGCTCAACCAGATGGTACATATTTTGCTCGTGTCAACTTCACCTCCCCTTGGCAGTACATCTTAGGCAACTGGAGCATTTCAATACCTATCAATGTGGGTTCTGGAGGTTCGCAAATTACCTTGAATGCTCTTCCTAATCCCTTATTTATTGGGCAAGGAATTACAATATCTGGATATTTACAATACGCTGCTAACAGCTCTGGGATTGCTGGTCAGTGGGTTGATGTATGGTGGCAAACTGATACTATTTTTTTCCTTGGTCAAGCCTTTACAGCTGGAGATGGATATTTTGAATTAGATTTTATCATTCCTGCAGGTTATGAAGGGTCAGTTTCTTACTGGGCAAACTATACCTCTGCCATCTCAGGATTGACAGATACTGAATCTCCTCATCTGAGTTCAACAATCAAGCGATATGATCCAAACATATCTATCCTTGCGACACCTGACCCGATTCGTTTGCTTCAGACAGTTACCATCCAAGGTGTTGTTAGCCTTCCTGAGAATGCAAGTTCTCCGCTCGTTTCTATTACAGTTAGTATATGGTGGAGTAATTCAACACATCCCAGTGGAGTTCTATTAGGAACAGCTATCACCAATGCAACTGGTGGGTACATCTTCTATTATCAAATACCCCTTACTCATGGCATTGAAACAGTTCATGTATGGGCTAGTTATACATCACTCTTACCAGAGGTAGCAGACGCTGAGTCAATTCATGAGCCTCTTACGATTGAAGCAACAAATACTATTATCACAATCAACGAGGACTATACATACTACTACCTGAATGAAACAGTCCAGCTATATGGACAACTACAATTTGTAAATGGAACACCCATCGCATTTCAGACCGTTTACATTCATTGGATAAGTCCTGATGGTACATTTGTCTATCAGAACACGACTGATAGTAATGGTGACTACCAATATATCATATCTCTAAATCCTCTAATGACTCCTGGAACAGTAAATGTTCATGTTAACTGGACCTCATTTTCAGGCCTTTATACCGATGCTTTGAATGATCTGCAGCCACCAATTCAACTAATTCAATATTCTACGGAATTCGTAGCTAGTCTACCTGAACAAATCTATCTTGACGAGGTCCTATATATTCAGGGGACCCTTGTCTTTTCAGATGATAGCACACCAATTACAGGAGTGATAGTCTATATAGCTAATAACAACGGAACTCACTATATAGTTCAAGCAATTCTTACAACAAATGCCACAGGCGGATTTAACCACACTTTTCTCCCTCACGAACTAGATACATTGTCAGATGATTTTCTGTTGTTCTATGCTAGCGGAACAAATCTAATCAGTGACGCCTATACACAGTTCAATGTCTATCGTATTCAGTATCAAGTAAATCTTGAGATTTCTGTTCTACCCAATCCTGTAATGCAGAATGGAACCCTTACAATCCACGCATATCTCTATTTTGCGCATAATAGCACACCTTTGATTTTTACTGACGTTGATATCTACTGGTATAATGGCACAGTCTTTTTACTGGGTACTATCACGACAGATGGTACAGGTCAGGGTGATTTATTCTATTCAGGAATGGCATACGATACTGTTAGAACTGGTATTGAAGTGTATGGATATTATGACGGTACAACCTTACGTTCAGCAAACGAGTCTGGTCACATAATAGTGACCCTCCAGCAGTGGACAACTGAACTCATTGGTATCAATACTGATGCAACTCAATATCGGTTGACTGAAACAGTGATAGTCACAGGAACTCTTCAATTTGCGAGTGGAAGTGCTCCATATACCGGAGTTACCGTTGAACTATATCTCTCCGGAGTTTCTATTAACAGTACAATCACCGCATCTGATGGGTCTTTTACCCTCTACTGGTTCATCGAACCTGAGACATCAATAGGCTTCTATGATCTGGAGGTACGATTTACCTCTTCCTATCCCTGGATAGCTGGTACTCAGGCATTCACACCCCAGATAGAGGTCTATGCACCGGGCTACCTCTGGTCATCATTTACAGTTAATCCTGAATCTCCTAGCCCCCTCTACATACTTGAATATCTGAGCATCACAGGTACCGTTACTTGGGATAACTCTACTCCCTATGCATTCTCTGATGTCACACTCTATTGGGGTGATCCCGCCTCGACTTACTTTTTGATTGCAACAGTACCGACTGATGGTCTTGGGGTATTCTCATATTCATTTCAGGTTCCAGCTGATACTTTAACAGGGAATAGATATGTGTGGGCTTATATTCCTCCACAAGGCTATGCCACCTCTGGAACATCTCCATTACGTACGGTCTTTATCACCACATATTCTGTTATCATTACTGCGACAGTGGATATCTCCTCTGTTCATCTTGGAGAGCAGATTATCTTCTCAGGAACCGCTCTTTATAGTAATGGTACACCCTTGACAGGATATCAGATTGAAATATGGTGGCATGGAGAGCTTTTGAATATTGCAACAGTGAATGGTGGGGGTAACTACAGCTTCATTCATTCTGTGCCTTATTCGCTTTCAGTAGGAGTAAAGACTGGATATGCGTTTTTCAATGCTCCAACAGCTGCTTTTGAGGACGTTACAGAATTCCTCCCCGACGTTACCGTGCGAGAATACATCTACCTCTTTTTGGACTCTCAACCTCCTGATATAGTCTTCTTGAGAGGAGAATCAATTATTGTAACCGGATATGTCTTGAATGATGACGGTCTTTCAGCTGATGGTGTCTTGGTATCTGTGTTGATGAATGGAGAATCAACTGGAGCAACGGGTACCACTGGTGCAGCAGGTACCTTTTCAATAGCTGTTCAAACTAGTTCAAGCACTATTCCCGGTGAATATATCATCACGATAACATCACTAGGTCTGTACCATGATATACTATCCTCAACGGGCTCCTGGACTGTTGAGATATTCATGAACTCGGTGATATATATCCAGACTTCCACAGAATCTCTGATGCCCGGTGAAACATTCTCGGTCCTCATCCAGCTCAACGACGATAATGGCAACCCCCTCCATGGCGCAAATGTGCGGGTACTACTAGATACCACACAGATTGCATTGTTAACTCTCACTGATGCCTCCGGAGCCTCATTCAATGTACGAATTCCTGATACATGGACCGAAAGTGGTACATTTGCTATAAGTGTTGAATATTTAGGCGGAAACTATGTCTATGGTGACTCGGATATCGCTACCGATTCGATTCATGTCTTCACAGGCGTTACTGTTGTCCAAGGTTGGCTAAACAGAGTAAATCCAGGAAGTGCATTTTCTATTCAAGCTGTACTTAATGATCCTAATGGCAATCCGATTATCGCCCGTCAGGTGCTGCTCAATCTCAATGAGACCAATATCATCCCTCTCGTGACAGACTCTGACGGTCGAATTACTTATGATATACCTGGTCTTGATGAGGGAAGCATAAGTTTCACTATCACGCTCATTTCAAATGAGGTCTCTGATATACTATCAGGGCCATATACAATTCTAATCCAAACTCAAGGTGGTTTTATTTTGCAGGGAACTGATTTAATCATAGCAGGAATCTTGCTAATAGGTGCAGTCATTGCTGTTTTGGCGTATCTGTACATTGTGAAGGGAATGTTTCGTTCAGTTGTTATTTCAAGAGGAATCGACATCCC
>SDOA01000098.1 GCA_004524595.1 Candidatus Thorarchaeota archaeon
AGTTGAGTGCACGTGAGAATCTCATCTTCTTTGGGAAGCTCTATCGAATGACTCACTCTGAGGCGAAAGAGAGAGCGGATGAACTCCTAGGAATGATGGGACTTGAAGAGAAACTGGATGAGAAAGTCGAGAACCTATCACATGGGATGAGAATGAAGATTGTGTTCGCCCGAGCTTTACTCCACGACCCTCCAATTTTACTTCTCGATGAACCGACGCAAGGTCTTGACCCAACCTTTGCAACAGACCTGCGGAAGTTTATCAAGGAGAAGTTGAGGGATAGGACAATTCTTCTAACAACACACTATATGCATGAAGCTGACATGTTGTGTGACAAGATTGCCCTGATCAACGAGGGAGAACTCAAGAGTCTTGGCACCCCCCATGAGCTCAAAGAAGAGGTCAGGAACTATGACAGTGTCCATATGAAGATTGATGGTACTCCAGACCTCGATGCAATCAAGAGCATGCAGAATGTGATGTCAGCGACATGCAACACCAGGAACGGACACTCTGACCTCATTGTTACTGCTCAAGATGGCTATGACATGGCATACCAGATTCTATCCCTGATGCACAAGACACAGGGAGTCAGAGTTGAACACTTTGAGGTGAAAGAGCCAACTCTAGATGATGTCTTCTTGAAACTGACTGGCAGGAGGATTGAGGATTGACCATCGTAGAAAACGTCGTGCCAGAAAGTGATAGAGAAGAGACCCCATACCTGAGTACCTTCAGACCAAGACTCATGGACTGGCAAGCTGCAAAAGTGTTTGCAACGAAGAACCTAAGGATTGCAATTCGATACCCTGCAAACTTTCTCATCTGGGGAATCTTGCCACTCCTATGGTATGCACCATATCTCCTGATGATGATTGCAATCGCAGGACCTGGCACAAGTCAAGCATTCACAGAGCTCTCTGGCTTTGATGATTTCATCACCTTCTCGGTCATTGCAATCTTCGTCTATCAGTATGTGGACAAGAGTATCTGGTCAGTAGGAAATAACTTCCGCTGGGAGCAGTTCTCAGGTACCCTAGAGCCACTTTTCGTGACTCCTGTGCCAAGAATAAGCATCTTAGTAGGAGCTGCGTTCTCTGATACGATTCAGTGCACATTCTCAGCGACAATATTGCTGATCATCTCGTCACTACTATTTGGAGTGACCTACGCTATGACCATGGTAGCACCAATCGTAGTCATGTTGACCATGATGGTCTTTGGGCTCTATGGATTTAGTTTCCTGATAGCAGGGCTCATCCTGGTATTCAAGGACCCGAGTGTTCTGACCGAGTTGATATCGAATATCACCTATGTACTATCTCCAATCACATATCCTTTACAAGCATTACCAGGTGCAGCGAGGTATGCTGCAGTACTAGTACCATCAACGATAGCAATCGTCACAATTCGGGAGCTTGCTGTAACGGGAGTCTTCCAGCTCATTCCATTCCTTCAAGCATTCATGAGTCTACTTGGACTCGTGATTGCGTTCTGGGCTATAGGAATTCTTGCTTTCCGATGGGGTGAGAAATGGACCAAGGAGAGAGGAAGCATGGGAGGTTTCTAGGATGACAGAACAAGATACTGAATCATTCAGGAAGATGTGGTCGCGGGGTGGATTTCTATCTGAGGCCAGAGCAGCTTGGGCAATTTCCATCAATGTTTGGAAGATTGAACTAAGCTATCCTCTGAGTGTCCTCTGGTTTATAGTAATGCCATTCTTATGGTTTATCCCAATGCTAATCACAGGCGCAGCAGTTGCTGGAGGTTCTGAGTCCACTGTACTCAATGACCTCGTAGGAACATCAGACTGGATCACATATATCGCAATAGGAACATCAATCCTTGGCTTGACGATAAGTATCATGTGGGGTACAGGGTTCTCCCTCAGAAGAGAACAAAACGCAGGAACTCTAGAGACCCTCATGAGTACTCCTATGGAGCGAAGTACCCTGGTCTGGGGTTCCATGCTGCATAACCTGCAACACGGAGGTCTTGGAGTCATCCTCCAACTGGGTGCAGCAATGGTCTTCTTTGGAGTCACCATCAATGCATGGGGTATTCTACCTGCTTTAGGAATCATAGCGCTGGCAATCATTGGTCTTCAGGGGATTGTCTTTGCGGTGACCTGTATTGTCCTTCTAGCGAAGCAAGGATGGATGATCGTTGAGTTCATCTCAAGTAGTCTCCTCCTTGTCGCACCAATGGCATACCCATTGTCAGTGTTGCCGCCGATTCTCCAATATGTGGGAATGGCATCTCCATTGACATGGAGTGTTGAAGGATTTAGAGGATTCCTGATGAATGGACTCGCCTATCAAGGGGTGGTCCAAGCAGTGATAATGCTGATAATCTTGGATGTGATCTTTTTCATCTTTGGTTCATTGATGTTCAAATACACCGAGCAATATGTCCGAGCAAAAGGAGCATTAGAGCAGTTCTAATAAGGGAGGATTTTAATCCTCCATCTTTTTTCTTTTCAATTAACTGGTAGTTTTTGGCTAAATAACACACACCGAATATTCATCTATGATTATGACACTTTCAAAACAGCAATTGAGTGTAGATTATCGATAGGAGCAAAATAATAGTGAACTCAAGTGAAAAAGGTCCAATAATGGGTCTGAATCCATTGGAGTTCTATAAGATCGTTTATGATGATTTACCTCAAGGTGTGATTGTATTAAAAAATGATTCAATATTCTATGCAAACAAGGCCTTTTCAAAGCTAATAGGTTATCCAATTAATAGCATAGTGGATTGGCCAGTTGAGAAGCTCTTCGATTTCTTATTGACACATCAAGAAGAACTCAAGAATCTATATGAGATAGGAGGAGACCCGCATCTATATGGGGTCATTCACGATTTTCAGATTACCACTGGAGATGGTGAAATCAAGTACGTAGATATGATTCCGGTTATGTTTAGCATTCATGGAGAAGAGTATTATCATGCTATGCTCATTGATGCTTCAGCACGAGTCAAAGCAGTTCAGGAGATGAGAGAAAGCGAAGAACGATTCAGAAACACCTTTGACAGTATTCCAGACTCTGCGTATCTATGGGAGAGAAATGATGAGGGAAAAATCATCCTAAAGTTAGCAAATAAGAAGATAGTTGAAATGTCAGGAGGGGCGGTAAATGAGATGCTTGGCAAGGAACCAAATGAGTTATTTACAGACAATCCGGAATTTGCTGAGTATATCCGTTTTACTATGGATAGTGGTCAGAGCATTAGTACCGAGACTACTTTCACTCATCCACAAATGCCAAGGATGGTAAATATCATCGTTCATTGTGTTAGACCAGCAGAGAATCTGGTTTTAATGATAAATACTGATATCACAAAAGAGAAGAAGGCTCAAGAGATAGCAAAGAAAAGCGAGCAAGAAAAGTCAATCATTCTTGATAGTATGCAGGATCATTTGGTATATTACGAAAGCAAAGACCTCAAAATTTCTTGGGCAAACAAAGCAGCTGCAGACTCATTGAATCTAACTCCTTCAGATTTAGTTGGTAGATATTGTTACGAGATTTGGCAGGGTAGGTCCGACCCGTGCGTCGATTGTACTGTTCTCAAAGCATGGAAAACTGGTTCTCCACAGGAAACTGAAACGAAAACACCAGATAATAGGATATGGCTTGTCAAGGGATTACCTGTGAAGAACATGGCAGAGCAGGTAATATCTGTTGTTGAAGTCACACGAGAGATCACTGCAAAGAAAGAAGCTGAGAGAATAACGCAAGACGCAAAAAACCGAGCTGAGCTATATTTGGATCTTCTAAGTCATGATTTGAATAATATCCATCAGGGAATCATTATTGGGCTTGAATTGGCTCTGCAAAATGAATCAATACCTGAAGAATTGAGAGAACCCCTTCAAACATCACTTGACCAGGTCAACCGTGGAGTCAACCTCATCGCGAATATCCAAAAATTCTCAACAATAATAGATTCACCGACTCATAAAGTTGAGATATCATTAGTACCGATTGTAGCAGGTGCGATTGAGTTAGTTCGAAACTCATTTCCCAACAGAGACCTCCAGGTAAACCTTGTAGTTCCAGACGATGATATTTCTATCTATGCAGATGAATTCTTGATGGATGCGATTTTTAACCTGTTACATAATTCGATGAAACATGGTACGAATAGGATTGTCACAACTGACATCAAAGTTGAACAAGATGACGACTTTGTCATCATCCAGATAGAGGACCGAGGACCAGGTCTTGATGACGATTCGAAGAAATCATTATTGAATAGACTTGAATCTGGAATAAAGGCAGGTTCAGGTATTGGGCTTACTCTCGTTAAGAGGATTGTAGAACGGTATAATGGAAGGATCTTGATAGAAGATAGAGTCCAAGGCGATTATTCTCAAGGTGTGCGTTTTATTCTTTATATTCCAAAAAAATAGGAGAATATTCTGATACTCAATATATCAAGAAATAATAATCCCATTTTGCGGACGTACTATCTGCATGATAAGAGCTTCATCAGTACCACTTAGACCAGTAGGTCATGACGGAAAGCCTAATAGGAGGGAGCAATCCGCGAGCCATGCGTAGAGGTATGTACATGATAGAACCCCACGGTGGACATCTTGTTGATCGCACATTGACTGGTTCTGAGAGAGAACACGTTTTAGGCAAGTTTTCGAAACTTCATCATTTACATATAACAAGAGAGACCGCACAAGAGATCTATAATATCGCTCAGGGTGTCTTTAGCCCATTGGAAGGTTTTCTCACGAAGAAGGAGTTTGAGAGCGTACTTCGAAGAGGAAGACTTACTACAAGTGTGCCTTGGACTATACCCATTGTGCTTGATGCTGATCATAAAGAAATATCAGGAGTGCAAATAGGAGATGAGATTGGTCTGATTCTGAATGGAAGACCTATTGCTAAAATGGATGTTGAAGATATTTTTACGTATGATAAAACAGATTATGCAACATCGGTCTTTGGTACTAATGATGCATTGCATCCAGGAGTACAGAAAATCAGAGAAATGAGAGACAGACTTATTGGCGGTAAGATATCACTTCTTAATGACATTGACAATCCATATCCTGACTATACACTCACACCAAAACAGACTCGGGAACTTTTCGAAAAAAAAGGATGGAGGACTGTTGTTGCATTCCAAACGAGGAACACACCTCACTTAGGTCACGAATATGTGCAGAAGACTGCTCTGAGTCTTGTTGACGGTCTCTATGTAAATCCATTAATTGGAAAGAAAAAGACAGGAGACTTCACTGATGATGTTATTCTCGAGTCTAATAAGGCTCTGATAGACAATTACTATCCTGAGACATCAGCCATGATGTCTGTCTTGCATACAGAAATGCGTTACGGAGGTCCAAAGGAGGCAATACATCATGCGATCATGCGTAAGAATTTCGGGTGTTCCCATTTCATTGTTGGCCGGGATCATGCAGGAGTAGGAAAATACTATGGACCATTCGATGCTCACAAGATTTTTGATGAGTACCCTGATTTGGGAATAACTCCAATCAAGTTCAGATCATTCTTCTTCTGCAAGAAATGTAATAGTATAGCTAATGATAGAGTATGCCCACACAGTGGGGAAGATATAATTAACTTCGCAGGGACAAAAATCAGAGAGATGTTAGAGAGCGGTCAGATACCCTCTGAAAATATGATGCGTCCAGAAGTTGCTAGAGCGATTCTGAAATATCAGAATCCATTTGTCAAGGAGTAGTTGAGAGATGGAAAAAGGATTTTGCATATGGTTGACCGGACTCTCAGGCTCGGGAAAGACAACTATTGCTCAGAAACTTGCTGAAATACTCAAACCAACAAGATACATAGAACTCATGGATGGTGATGAGATTAGAAAAGGGCTGAGTAGAGACCTCGGGTTCTCAAAAGAAGACAGGAATGAACACAACAAACGTGTGATATTCTGTTCCAAACTCCTCTCACGGAATGGTGTCATCGTGGTTGTTGCGCTAATATCCCCTTATAGAGAAACAAGAGCATATGCCAAAGAAACAATTCCCAACACTATTGAGGTCTTTGTTAAGGCGCCTCTAGAGGTCTGTATGACTAGAGATCCAAAGGGACTCTATCAGAAAGCTCTTGCAGGCGAAATTAAAAATTTCACTGGAATTGATGATCCGTATGAAGAACCTCTAGAACCAGATCTTATTGTTGAAACTGATAAGGAAACTGTTGAAGAATCAGTTACAAAGATTATTAAAAAAGCACAAGAATTGGGGCATTTACCAAAAGAGATACCTATTATAATTTAGAAACAATCAAAGGAGAGGAAAGAAACCTCTTGAAAATTAAAAGAATGACTAAGAGTAGTGAATTTGACTTTCCAGCTCCAATGTTTTTCTTAGCTAAACTTATCCATGACACACCTTATGCAGCTGAGACTCTGAACAGGCTTGAATCATCTTGGATGAAGAAGACAATTCAAGATGCAAAAATCATTTCTCCAATATACATTACAGGCCTCGCAAGGTCAGGCACAACAGTTGTTCTAGAGATGTTAGACCAGCACAAGGACATAGCATCACATCGGTATTTGCATATGGTCGTTCCCTATATTCCAAACTGGTTCCAAAAGCTTGCAAATCGAGTCCCAATCATGATAAAACCATCGGAGCGATTACACAAAGATGGGCTTTTCGTCAACAAAGACAGTCCTGAAGCTGTTGAAGAAATATTCTGGCAACAATACTTTGAGAACGCTCTCAATGAATCATTATCAAATATCCTCGATGCGAATACTAGAAATCCTGAGTTTGAAACTTTCTATCAAGAGAACATCAAGAAACTTCTTTTGAATCGCAACGCATCCCGTTATCTGGCTAAAAATAACTACAATGTTACAAGAATGGAATATCTATCGAAATTGTTCCCAGATGCCAAATTTATTCTAATGATAAGAAATCCGTTTGACCACATCGCCTCTCTTGCAAAGCAGGATGGCATCTTCAAAGAAATGGAAGCTAATGACCCTAGACTCCTTGAATGGACAAAATTGATTGGCCACAGGGAATTTGGTTCTGCTAAGGTCTGTATTAATTTTGATGATTACGACCTCATTAGCAAGATTCGTGGACTTTGGGAAAAGGTGGATACATATGTTGAAGGTTGGGCTATCTACTGGTCATCGGTGTACGACTATGTTCATACAAAACTGAATGAAAACCAAGATCTGGCAACATCAGTTCTTGTGATTAGATATGAGGACTTGTGTGATAGACCGAGTGACGTAATCGACTCAATTTTGAATCATATTAGAGCCGATGAATCAAGTTTTCAGGTTGTCAAAGAACACTATTGTGGAACATTGAAGCGACCATCATATTATCGAGCATCTTATTCAGAGAGAGAACAACAGCAGATTCTCGATGCCACAAAAGAGACAGCAGGAAAATTTGGATACACTCTATAAAGAGGTAAAGTATTCAGACCATTTTCTTTGCTACATTGATACATTTTCTGAGAGTATAATATCCTTCACTTATTGTCTTTCTAAAATCGCCAGTATTCACGAATCTTGATCGGATGAGATGCCACCCAATTTCATGTAATTCAGAATAATGGTCAGCAATTTGCAGTTACTTTTGATTAGCCGGAGAAATATCTCTCCCAGAATATCTCTCAAAGCCACTGCCCATGTTTTAATACCAGCCTCAATATCAAGTTGAGCCGCCTCTGATTAAAAGTTGCAATCAAGCATGAATCACAAAGAAATGCAATCGGATAATATTCTAGGTGGCATTTCCAGAGAGACTCAGTCAGACCAAAAGAACAATTAAGGGCAAATTGGTGTCAGTTAAAAATTCTCAAGGCACAAGACCAGTGCAGACATTGTGATGATGCCAGACATGACAACGACCACACCACAGTCCGAGAGCAATAGGAACAAAGTAGTGGGGCCATTCAGAGTAGTGGGTGCTACGAGCTTTGGAGTCTTCCTGAGTGCTCTTGATGCATCGATTGTCAATGTTTCATTGTACACCATGGAGGAATCGTTTGGAGTTACAATGGATGCAATACAATGGGTCGTTGTTGCGTACCTGCTCATCGTGACCTCAACAATGCCATTAATGGGCAAATTTGGAGACAGATTTGGCAAGAAGCAAATCTTCCAACTGGGAATGTTAATCTTCATTATTGGTTCACTATTTTGTGCAATATCTGTCAATCTTCCGATGCTTGTTCTATCACGTGTGTTCCAAGCACTGGGCTCTGCGATGCTAACTGCAAATGGACTGGCAATTGTGACATATTTCACGACTCCACAGAATAGAGGTCGTGCAATTGGAGTGAATTCTATTGTACTGGCTGCTGCTTTGGGTAGTGGTCCTGTTCTTGGAGGCATTCTCACTCAATTGTTTGGTTGGGAGAGTATCTTCCTTGTTAACCTGCCAATAGGGCTCTTAGGATTCGTCGTTGTTCAATTTATAATACCTAAAACAGAGCGAATTCAAGAGACAAAGTTTGACACGATTGGAGCTGCACTCTTCTTTGGTTTCCTCTTTCTACTAATCTATTATGTCACGGTTTCAACTTCAATCAATCTATTGTCAGCGACCCTGTTAATTATCGGTACGCTCTCCACATTTGTTGCATTTGTCTATCGAGAGCGAAGATTTGAATCACCGATCATAACAATTGAAGTTCTAACAGACAAAAAGATCTCAGCAAGTATATTCTCTGCATTGCTTGCATATATGGCAATGGTACCTGTGTCATTTCTACTACCATTCTATCTACAAGCAGCTCTTGGATTCAATCAAGCAATGACAGGGATTTTCCTCACAGTGCAACCAATCATGATCTCTATCACAGGACCAATAGCAGGATTTGCTTCTGAAAGAATAAGAGCAAAGATACAGACTGTAGCTGGTCTCTTGTGCGAACTAACAGGACTTATAATATTGGCAATCGCAATACCAAACATCATTTTCATGATGGTCGGAGTGGCTATCATGGGAACTGGACTCTCATTCTTCAGTGTGGCAAATGGGAATTTCATCATGACCTCTGCACCAAAGAAATACATGGGTGTTGTTAGCGCACTCATTAATCTCTCCAGAACTACAGGATTTTCGATAGCAACCGCTCTGGTGACTACGACCTTTGGATTATTTTTCGCATTTTTCAATCCCTGGAACATGAGTTCAGGAACAATATTTGTCACAGCATATGGTCAAGCAGTACAGTCAACTGTCCTTGTATTTTCGGTCTTAGTAATCATTGGAGCGATTATTTCATCTCTTAGAGGTACAAACAAGGCTGAAGATGAGAGAAAAGATAAACTCGAACAAGACATACAAGCCTAAAGCCCAAATTCATTAGCAATAAAGAGAATTCGCCTTCTGAAATCTGGGTGTGATAAGACTAGTTGATTGATCCCAACTTCCATATTGAATAGCATTTTTGAGGGATGGTCTCGAAGTTTCTTAAGAAGTTCATTTATTTCATCGGATGAAAGTCGTCTATCACCATCGTAATCGACCTTTCTCCAATCGACTACGTGCTGCTCCCTAGTAGTTTCAGATACTGGCTTTACATCATTACGCTTCTTTAAGAGAGAATCTATTGCAGGATTAACCATATCTTCAATTTGTTGGTCATTGAGAGCTAAACCATAGACATCTCGCATATGTTTCAACCGTGTTGTCAAAAACAATTTAGGAGCGACATGGCGTGCATTCTGCTCATCTATTCCATCTAATGGATATTGAGTTATCATTTTCATTAATTCGGCAGTAGAGATCGAACTAACACGTTCTGGATTAAGTGACTCAAGCCAACGGATTTCATCAACAAGAACTGTAATGGCCTCTGAACGTTGTCCAAGTCTTATGAGTCCGTTTATGGTTACTTCATGACCAAGAACTGAAGCTGCGTGATAGTCAGACATGAGTTCAGCAGATCGTGCAGCTTTCTGCATGAAAAGCTTAGAAACCAATGTCAAAATCCGTGAGACCAAGAAGAATCCAATTAATACAGCGGCACGAATTGCGGCTACAATGAGGTCTCCATCAACTAGTAGAGAGTTAGTGATTGCTAGTATTAGTCTCACGTAAATGTACAGATAGATGATATCTATGAAGAATCCAGGCATTCGAGTCAGAATTGTGACAAAGGAGTCTTTGTTCTTTATATGACCCAACTCATGCGTAATAATTGCTTGTATCTCGTCTTTGTTGAGGACATCAAGAATATTACTATGGACAACGACAATAGAACCAAGGAGTGGTAAGCTGAATGTATATGCATTAGGAAGGGGAGATGCCATTAAGTAGATTTTATCCACAGACACTTCACTCTTCTTTGCCAAATCTTGAGTCCATTTTACAATCTCATCACGGGAGTACTTCCTGTGCCAAGGAGTTGTATCATCAAACCTGGGGAACAACTCGATGAGATCCGGTCTTCGTAGCATTTGCCCTGCAGATATATACAGCATAAACACTTGCATGGCAGAAATTCCAAAGAACAGGCTAGCAGAAATGATGGGATTCGTCTGTGAGAAGTTAATACCAACAACAAAAAGGCTGGAATCATCCAAATAAAGAAGTGACACAAAGATAATCTGTACCAAATCAAGAATGAGAAAGGCATAGATTGCAGTCCACTTCTCACGAGAAACATCATCTATCATCAGATTTGCCTCATTAATATCGGAGTGCTATTCGTTTTGAATTGATTGGTAACGCCTTGAGCAATAACATTTCAAATTTCATTGCATAATGAGGTCTTCACATATCAAGGATAGAGTTTATCATGATGTTCTCAAAAGAAGAAACAGGCGTTATTGATGAATGATGGCAAAGATTTAGCTGATTACTGTATAGAGTTTGGTCAAACACTTGGGTGTTCATATGTCGAAGCTCGCTATGTCAAAGACATCACACGAGGACTGGCATATAGAAATGGAGAGCCAATATCAGGAGGATATACCCCCTCATCTGGTATTGGCGTAAGAGTGCTTATTGATGGGAATATGGGATTTGCCTCTTTTGATAGACTTGAGAGAAGCCTTGCTGAAGAATCCATTACTTCAGCCTTTAAGATGGCGAAGAACGCGAAACGAAGGCAGCCAATTGACCTGGGAGTTCCAGTCAGCAATAAGGCGAGCTGGAAGATGGAAACAAAAATACCCCTCAATGATGTTGATATGAGCACAATTATGGAATTTGCTAAAGATGTCAACAAACAGATGGAGGGGTTAGCATCTTATATTATGATGCTGAATCCAAAGGTTATTGACAAATATCTAGTGACTAATGAAGGGACTCAAATTGAGAGTCAGCAATCCTACATCCTATTACTCAATATACTAACAGCCCAGGCTCCAGGGGGATCTGAACAGAAATTCTTGGATCTAACGCTTGCAGGAGGATGGGAACGAATTGAAGAAACTAACCTGTTGGAGAACCTTAGGAGCGAGGTTGACCGTTTGAAGAGAGCTGCAGAGAAAGCAGTCAAGATTGACGAATTAATGAGTAAGCCTATTGACATGATTATTGGTCCAGAAGTAGCAGGAATAATCGCTCATGAGAATGTCGGACATCCTAGTGAAGGAGACCGTATCATGGGTCGTGAAGGAGCTCAAGCAGGCGAGAGCTTCTGGAGAGACCTCAAAATAGGTGAGTCTCGAGTCGGTTCTGATGTTGTGAATGTCAGCGAAAATCCAACTATAGAAAAGACATCAGGGTACTATGTCTATGATGATGAAGGAGTAAAATCAAGAAAACGTGAACTAATTAAAGATGGTATCATCAAAGAACCTCTTCTCAATCGAGAATTCGGAACAAGATTCGGATTAGGGTCAAATGCAGCAGCCAGAGCCTCAGCCTATAACAGGGAGCCAATAATAAGAATGGCAAATACATACTTCGAAGCAGGAGACCATAGCTTTGAGGAACTTGTGGAAGATGTGAAATTAGGGGTTTATATGAGAAGTTTTCAAGAATGGAATATTGATGATAGACGCTATCAGTCAAAGTACACAGGTTCTGAAGCATACCTCATAAAAGACGGAGAGGTCACAGACACAATGGTCAAGAGGCCAGTCATGGAAACAACAAGTGTAGGCCTATTGAGTGCAGTAGATGCAATTTCTAAAAACCTTGCTTTTGATTTCCCAGGAACTTGTGGAAAGAGTGATCCCATGCAAGGAGTTCCAGTCTATGCAGGAGGTGGAGAGATTCGATTCAGGAAAATCAGATTGGGAGGTGTGGGATAATGGATAAGATTGAGAAGGTAAAATCGGTAGTTGATGAAGCTGTTGGCTATGGTAAGAAAAAGACAGATGCCATTATCGCACGTGCGGTCGCGATAAAGGACTCGCAGATTCGATTCTCGCAAAATACTATCGATATCAGTAAGAGATGGAACAGTCTGCAACTAGAAATGTTCGTTCTTGTAAAGGGAAAGAAGACTGGATCTATAGCAAGATCAATAGCATCCCAAGATGAGATTAAAAAAGCAGTAGATGATGTGGTAGGATTTTCAGAGATATTGCCAGATTCGATGTTCTTTGCAGGGATTGAAGAGAATGCTCATCAATATCCAGAGATAGAAGACAGATATGATGAAAAGATTGGTTCATTCGCAGTGGAAGCTCCTGAGATTATCAACTCAGTTATTGATTGCGCAGTAGATGAAGGTGCAAAGAGAGCAGCTGGAGCTCTGATGATGCGAGAACAGCATTTCTACTTCAGTTCGAGCCTAGGTCCAGAGGGATTCGGAAGATACTCGGCCTTCGACTTGAATATTAGAGCATTCCAAGATGAACTGGATTATTCTGGTCAGGGATTGATTTGTGGTACGATGCCATCCAAATCAGAAGAAGGGATGCTGGAAGCTGGTGCTAAAGCAGGTCGACTATCAAAACAATCAATAGGAGCCGTACAGGGCACTCCAGGAATGTATGATCTCATACTGACTCCAACTGTAGGTGCAAATGTAATTGGCCAAATACCTGAATCTGCAAACCCGTTCTATATAATGATGGGATTGTCACCACTCAATGATAAGATGGGCGAGCAGATTGCTCCAGAAACTGTAACTACCTACGAAGACCCATTATTTCCAGGTGGCCTACAGAGCACTCCATTTGATTGGGAAGGAACTCCTAGCAAAACTGTCAAGATCGTTGACAAAGGAGTGCTCAAAGCTTTAGTGCACAATACAACAACAGGAAGAATGTTCGAAACAGAGAGTACAGGTAGTTCGAGAATGGTAGATATCGGAAGCGGAACAAAGATGTTACTTCCTGCATCGTCAAACATAGTATTCGAAAATGGTGAGTACAGTATTGATGAGATTCTCGATGTCAACCGACCGACAATATATGTTACCTGTAACTGGTACACAAGATTCCAAAACTATCAGTCGGGAGAATTCTCTACAATTCCAAGAGATGCAATGTTTCTCATCGAAAAGGGAGAGATGAAACCAATCAAGAATATGAGAATTAGTGATAATGTCATGAGGATGTTCGCAAACATCGATGCATTAGGAAATGACCGAACTCAGATATTCTGGTGGGAGGTAGTGACTCCAACTATTATACCTACAATGAGAGTTCGAAACTGTAGAATGACCGCTGCAACTCAATAGACTATCATCATGAAGAATGACGGATTCTTCTTGATTCCGCTGCTGCATAATGAAACATCTCCGATACATTCTCACCAGTACGGGCCGAGGTCTCAAAAAACTCTAGGTCAAGAAGTTTAGCAAGCATTCGACCATCTTGCTCACTGATTACGGCTTCTGTTCGTAAATCTGATTTATTTGCAACTAGTGAACCTACTAAGCGCTTATCACCTTGAATACAGATCTTTTCGTTCAAAGCCTCAAATAATGGAGTAATTCTCTTGAAGGTATCCTTATTGGTCATATCATAGACAAAAATTACGTGATGAGAACCTACATAGAAAGTGTGTCGAAGACCAGCAAAGGTCTCCTGTCCACCAACATCAACAACAGTGAGGACCACCTTACCTTCAGGAAAATCAAATGTAATAGCACTAAGATCCGCGGCTACAGTAGCTGTATGGATTTCTCTAAACTCACCAGTCTGATATCTGCGTACAAGGCTAGACTTGCCAACGCTTGGAGCGCCAACAATGATTGCCTTGTATAACTCAACCGCCAAATTGGTCACCTATGATTCTTGCACTTAAAAACGCTATGAGGTTCCTTATCAGGATTATTCGTGTGCCATTCAGTCACAAATCGAAGGGTTTTAGAAGATATGATAATCCCTTTGGGGATTATGATAGACTTTGAGGATATTAGAAGAAGAACGACAAACATCCAAGAGTATATTGACAAATTACCCGACAAGGACAGAGATATAGTATTAGAAGCCTATGAAGAATACTCGTTGAATAAGGAGGCAACAAATGAGCTGAGGGATATACTGAAGGACCTCAAAGTAGTCATCTTTAGTGCACCATGGTGCGGAGATTGTAAGAGAGCCATGCCAATCTTACTTCATCTGGAGAAGGATTACGGTCTTGATGCTATGGTGTTCGGAGAGATTAAAACAGACCCTCTGAATAAGAACGTTCAATGGCGAGTGCCACCTTCACCCCCAGAGATCAATGAGTGGGGAGCGACGGCAATCCCATGGTTTGAGTTCTTTGACTCTGACGGTAATAAGATTGCTACGCTCATCGAGAAACCTCATGTCAAAGAGACCCTCGAAGAGGAAATGCTCTACATACTTAAGAATAAATAGCTGTCTTGTCATTTAGTATTAGGTCTTTAGGAGGAATCACAAGTGGAAATACCAATTCTAACACGTTTTATAAATGGACTCAAGCTCTTCTTTGAATCAAAGAGGCTACGTTGGTTATTTGCTATCTTTATCTTTGGAGCAATATTCACTCTGTTATTCAGAGAGATTGGGAGAGTATTCCAAGACTTTGCTCAAGGATTTATTGCAGTCATCGGAGGTATTTTTCCAACATACTTCTTAGTAGTCGGTCTGATATCATTAATTGGACTGCAGAGATTTGTAGCTAGTGAGGAGTCATACTCACGCTCATTCATCTACACAATAGTGTGGATGATGATTAGCATAATTGTCTATGTAATGTTATGGTTCACAGGATTGGTATATTTCCTGATGATTGGGATTGCATTCCTAGGGTGGATTGGATTCCAAGCTTATCTATCATCAAGGTCTGCACTTAGTTATGCTGAAAAAGTGGACATTAAGACTAGGGGAAAGGCTATTGGTCTGGTATTTGGTTCACTGCATATACTAAGTTACATCATTGTCATAGGTGCCTTCATCGTTCTAATCATTTGGAATGTGTCAGCAGGACTTAGTCTGGACCCACCCACTTTCATTCTGGCTCTTCTGGGTGGATTACTTGCAATTGGTTTTAATTTCTTGAATGGTCTAATTATGGTCAGAGAAAGAAAGAAAGTGACTGTAGATAATCTTGCTGTCTTAGGTCTCTTTGTCTCGCTATATGTCGCATATTTCCTATACAACATTCTCAAACCAGCAGCAGCAGGGATAGATCTTGTATCACTTCTTATCGATATTGGAATCTCTGTATTCTTCATACTCTACGCAATGAGCAATGTTGGTCTCACTCTTGCCAGTAGAGCAAATCTTGACACTAGGTGGAAGCTATCTGGAGAACTCGCTGCAAATATCACCTTCTTCCTTGCATCTGGGTATCTCGTTGTACAGGCACTATTTGACGTGATATCGGGGGGTCTCATCGGAGAACGCATATCTGATGTCATCAAACTCTTCGTGTTCCCATTTGTTGCATTAATAATGGAGCTTGTCTTCCTTCGCAGAGCTCACAAAGTGTTAGAGCCAATGCCTATTATGGAAGAGCCATCTACTGAACCTGAAGGCGTTGAAGGTGAAACAGAGGAAGAGGACACCGAAGTCATTGAGGATATCTCAGACGAGGAGGAAGACTACTCTGAACCAGAAGAATCCATAGAAGACACTTCTGATGATGAGAACACAAGTTCAGAGGATGAGAATGAATCGTGGGAGCAGTAGGAGCTTTTTTGCTCCAGCTCCAATCATTTAAGTCAAAAACCGAAGCCTTTTAACATATAATTTTTACACCCTCACTCAACTGGTACGGTCAGAGACCCTACCAATATTCAAAGGAATAATATTGGAGATACACTAATGGCTAAGTATGAATGCATGGTCTGTGGTTGGATCTATGACGAAGATATCGGGGACCCAGATAGTGGTGTTGCAGCTGGTACAAAATGGGACGACTTGCCCGAGGACTGGGTCTGTCCTATGTGTGGAGCTGGAAAAGA
>SDOA01000013.1 GCA_004524595.1 Candidatus Thorarchaeota archaeon
GGAAAAGCTCTGAATTTCTTAATGGATTCATGTGATGTAATTATCACAACTGGAGGTCTCGGACCGACCCATGATGATATGACACTAAAAGCAATTGCAATTGCACTGGATCGAGATGTTGAGGAAAATGTTGATGCCTTAGAAATAGTAAAACGACAATATAGAACACTCTATGAAAAGGGTATTGTGAAATCTCCAGACATCACTGATGCACGGCGAAAGATGGCATATATTCCTAAGAACGCTATTCCCCTAGATAATCAGGTGGGAGGAGCGCCCGGTGTGAGGATTCATGAGAACAATACGACTATCTTCTGTCTGCCTGGAGTTCCTAGCGAGTTGAAATTCATCTTTGAAGATTCAGTAGTTCCATGGATAAGTGAGAGAGTGAAAAGAAGATTCTATGAGAGGGTTGTGGAGTTTGGCATGCATGACGAATCTATGTTTGCTCCTGCAATTGATATTGTCATGAAACAGAACCCAGATGTATATATTAAATCAATGCCAAAGACATATGGAACCTCGAAGACACTCAGAGTTTGGATTTCTGCAGGAGGAGAAGACTTGGAGGAACTTGAAAAACAGGTCCAAAGAGCAATCAAGAGCCTTGAAGAGACAACTGGGATTCCTTCCAGAATTGTCGAAGAACTGTAAGAGAACTGCCGATAGATATATTCCCTTGTTTTTCATCCAGAAATAGTTGGAGAATGCTATCTTGCAGGTAGAATTTACAATTGTCTTTGAGGACATTATTGTCTTCTTCATTGCAATTATTTATGCTGTAATAATTTTGACAATCGCAGATGTTGCTCGAAGAAAGATGAAGCTCGGTTCAGACTTCACTCGGAAGATAGTCCATCTCTTTGCAGGAGCGGCAATATGGACTGTTCCCTATTATCCTCATGCATGGGTGGCGACATTCGTTGCGCTTACATTCGTAGTTATGCTTGGTATGGCCAATTCTGAGAGGTTTGGTAGGTTCTTTGCTGCAATGGCAAGACCAGAAGACTTAGAGCATGGTAGTGTTAGAGGACCATTCTGGTATGCAGTATCAATTACCGTCTTGACAGCTATCTTCACATTCACTGGAAATGAGGCACTATACTTCATACCTGCAGCGGCGATTCATATCATGATGTTGGGGGATGGTATGAGTGCTCCGATTGGAATGCGTTATGGCAAGAACCACACAAGAGTAATCTTTGGTTCTAATAGAAGCATTCAAGGATGCCTAGGTCTCTTCATCTTTGGATTTATTGGGGCAATGGTTGCATTTTGGTGGTTTGGGATATTCAGTCTGACAATTTTTACACCAGGAGCAGGTTATATTAACATGGTAATTCTAGCGCTGATTGGTGCTCTAACTGCCACGTTCGTCGAGCTTGTCAGTCCAAAGGGAACTGACAATATTACTCTGCCAATGATATCATGTGTCGTAATGTTCTTTGTAGCCATGCATATGGGTTTAATTGTATTCTAGAAGAATTAGGAATCAACAACCAATCGGTAATAATAGGTCTGTCCAGAAGTTTCACTGTCACGTTCAATTCGCAACACTTGACCAGGTCTCGCTCCAAGGGCTCTTGCTGCTGGATCACTCGAGTACACTCGCGGTAGTTGTGTCTTTTTTATCTTATAATGCTGCATTAACAATTCAACTTCTGTTGGCTTGACTATAACATGATTTGGAACGAGTTGATGATGAAACAAATCAAAAGAGGAGTAATTACCTTCAACAAGCTCTACTTTCGATGCTTTTGCATACTTTATGGAAGCTGGAGTGAATCTTGTTCCTCCAACAAGCATTCCTCTTTGAGCTTCAACCTCCTCCATCTCAGAAACGAGTTCTCGCACAAGTGCAACGCCCACCACGCGTTCTTCTTTTAAAACCCAGACAACATATTTAACTGAGACCGTTCCAACTTGCCGCTCTGGATGTAGTGTGTATCTATCTTCATACTCTAGTAGTTCATGAGTGCTAAAACTGCGAAGGGCAAGAAGGGCACGAGTCTTCTCGACAATAGTCGGAAAATCAGACAATATAGTAATCCCCGTAATAAGTGGAGATTCGGATGGTTTGATATAAAGATTGTCGAATAGCAGTAAATTGTTCTATCCACCAGTGCCTCTCACGACAAGACGGTAGTAATAGGATTTGCCTGAGGTAATGCTTTCTCGTTCGATGCGTAGGACTTGTCCAGGTTGGGCACCTAGTACTCTTGCTGCTGGATCCTCAGTACCAATTGTAGGAAGTTGTGTCTTTTTTATCTTGTAATGTGCAAGAACAAGCTCAACCTCTTCATCGGAAGCAATCCAATGTTTTGGCACTAATTCATGTTCAAAGAGATCAAAAGAAGCATAACCACCTTCAACGAGCTCGACCTTTGCAACTTGTGCATGTTTGCTGGCTGCAGGTGTAAATCTAACTCCTCCTACCAACATGCCACGTTGCGCATCAGCCTCTTCCATTTCTTGAGCAAGTTCTTTCACAAGAGCAATTCCGACAACACGTGGTTCTTTTAAAATCCAGACAACATATTTCTTAAAGACACCCTTCTCATCCTTGGTTGGATACATGACATAGCGATCATCATATTCAAAAAGTTCAGTGGTCTTGTAAGCACGGAGGTTCAAGAGCCCTCTTGTCTTAACAACTGGAGTAGGTAGTTCGAACATGAAAATAAACCCCTTGGAACTTTGCTTCGCCTCTTTCTTTCCAATATAAACATTATCAAGTGTTCAGTGTGATTCGATTCTTAAGGTATCAGTCATCCTCATATAGTCGCATAGGTTGACCACAACATACCAATGTACCAACACCAGACTTCTTGACTTCAATAACTTGCTGACAAATGTCGCAAACGTATATTCCGCCTTCTTTTGCCATAATATATTCATTCCTTGATGTATAAACACCTCTCTAATAGCTTAGTTTTATGGTTTTCTGAATGTGAAAGAGCCATAAAATATGCTAATATATTTCCCAGAAACGCATAATAGTAGAAGCACGAAGGATACAAATACTCTAATAACGCAGATGAATAACAACAGGTATGAGGCGATAAGTGTGGCCGGACTGACAAAAGGTATGATTGCCGATGTGCACAAGAAAAGGCAGATTAGCCTTCCAGAAGATTTCTTCAGCAACTCAGCACTAGACGGCATGAAGGCTGCCATGGTGATTTACTTCGAGAGATCAGGAGAGATTCGTCTTATTCCTATGATGAAAGAAGGCGGAGCTCGAGTGCGACTTGAAGTCGAAAAGGTCAACCCTGCATTGATGCAGACAATGACCCAGCTATTCAAACACCATGATCTCAAAGTACTCTTCACAACAGGATTCTGTTTTGAAGAGAACCGTTGTATCTACGAAGTCTATTTCTCCGCTGACGATATCAGGAAGAAGGAACCTGACATAAGAAGGACAATTGATAATATTCCAGGCCTTTATGAAAGCGAGTTTGAGATTCTTGAAATTGGACAAGAGTGGTAGGATCTGTTTTCCGCTCATTACTACCTCTCAAAAAGTAGTCAATCACTTAACAACTTGAAATGCTACATTCTCCTTCACATTTGTCTCAACAACATCCAACTTTACTTTCAATAGAGATTCAATGTACCCTTTAATGAATGGTGCGGGATAGAAGGGACCCTCGATTACAATCAGACCTGATTTATTATAATCAATTGAACCCCATCCATTTTCTTGTAGCAATTTAAAGATCAGACCACGGTGCTTAACATCAGTCGGATTCACTCCGTAGAATAATCGTACAACATCTGAAACAGGTGATTGACTACCTGCAGTTTGGCCTAATTCATATTGGTCTGGAGGGGTCAATTTTGAGAAGAAGAGTGAGGATATCGCTTCTGATTCTAAGACGGATCGAGAGGTATTGACGTATATACCACGTTCATTCCATTTATGCACTGTAAAGTCTAAAAACCAACGGACCGCATCCTCAATCAACTGTGCTCTTGATCTCCCAATACGCTCCTTCACCAAGTCATCAATTCGTTTGACGAGGTTCTGACTCATGGTGACACTGATAATTTTCTTCTTGTCTGAATCATCCGACAGAACAATTGCCTCCTGCCAAATATCCTAACTTTTCTGTAATGAAATCAAATAGACAATATTCAAGCCTACTTAGATTTAGTAGTATACATGCATACCTACTATTTGAACTCTTTGGGTTAGCGATTTGGAGCTTCTAGAAAAGATGGATGGAATCAATCAGGGAAAGCTTCTTTGCTTTCTATGCTCAACAGGATTCGATGACTGATGACCTATTGTGAACTCTGGCTTGAATCAACAGGAGGAACTACATCATTTAGAGTTGCTTTGCTTGCCCCAGACGAATATGAACTCCCTGAAGGATTTTCACCGTGTGAATTGCAGGTACATCCTGATAAGAAATTATACGTATCGGACTGGGTAGAAGGTATTTTGGCCGCAAAGAAAGCAATCGATGTCGCAGCTCAATTTTATTCAGATAGAGATTTGAAATTCTTGTATTTTCGAGAGATAAGAAGACCTGTTAGTAAATAAAAAAATAGAGGGGATGACCCCTCTATCTTATTATGGTGTGGGCCAAGCAACTAATCCTAGGAGATCTGGGGCAAATATCACTACTACTCCAACTGCAATTGCCGCAAGTCCGACAATCACACTGATTGGAGTCGATGCAAAGACCTTTCCTAAGAGCTCTAGTAATTTGAATATCAATCCGCTAATGACATAGACGAAAACGAATATGATGCCTCCTATAATCAAGAGCCCTTTACCAGATATCAAGAAATTGATAATATCTGCTACATAGGTGATGCTCATGAGTGTAGCATCATTGGTTAATGGTTGAACAAAGCCGTACATTGTTGCGGCTCCGAACACAGCCAAAGCAAGAGCGAATACTAGGGCAAGTGGAAACTTTGAGAGTACTCTCATGACCAGTGAAAAGCCCATCAGAATTAAGACTCCTGCAACAATTACTGCACCAGGTTGCATAGTCCATACAACATACCCTACAAAGATGTCCAATATTCCAACAAAGAAACCGATGTAAGTACCAATAAGTACTAACCCATCAAATAGTGTTCCTATCAATGGGATTGGGTCTGTAATATTCTCTAGTAGCCAGATGGCTAAAAGTCCTCCTGACAATATGAGCACCCATGCTAGAATCCAATCGTTTTGGAAATATAGCATGATGTCAGCAAGGGTCCAGTCTAAAATCGGAATTTGAAGCATGATAACACCTCAACCTAACTAGAATCTTCTTTTGCACAGCTACAAATAAACTATGCTACACCATACTTAGACCCATTAGACTGGATGATAAAGCGAAAGCTATCCAAAAAAGGAGAGTACATATTACTGCCATGAGAGTTGGGCGTGCTCCGTTGACCATTCGCGTGTTCTGGTATCCCATCGATGTTGTTATGATTCCCAATGTAGATAATAAGGGAGCAATATCAAAGATAGTGATAGTTCCTGTGATGAAATTTGGACCTTCAGATAATAATGAACCAATATAGAGAAATGGCGCAAGTGAGGCAAGCATTCCAAGAACAGCAGCACTCGTGATAGTGAGAAGATATACTTTCAATCTTTGTGCTGCTATGATTGAGTCACGTTCTTTAGCAACAGCAGATCGTTTTACAAGACGGGCAGCAATTCTTGTTATTCTTTCACCTGCACTGAACGAGGACATTTCACACATAAGAGATATCATCTTGATCATCTGGGAGACACGCTGACCAAGGGCGGCGCCTGACGCAAGTTCCATGCCTTCAGACACACTAAGTCCATCACGATGTATAGCATCATTTACTATGTCAACAAGAACCTGAGCTTTTGGTTCCAGATCATCTCGAACCACATGAAGAGCAACTTCTAGAGTGTCTCCAGAACTAAGCCTTTGACCAAGTAATAGCATAAAGTTGAGGAATTCGTCATATTCAGTGACTATCTCTCTCTGAGTAGGAGCTAAAATAGACTCATCACGCGGACGGTCGAAATATGCAGAGAACTGTCGAGAGAATCGACTTCTAAGAATTGCATTCAAAGTAATGAAGATGGGGGCAATTAATAACACTACGAGGTTTGTAGCATATCCTGCAAGAGATACTGCTAGAGTGAACATAATTGGCAGGTAGGTGACCAATGCAGCTACAATCAAAAGACGACTCTCAAGCTCTAGGTTCTTTTGGCGGAGAGCCAAATCTGCTTCAAAGGATTCCCCAGAGAGATCATCGAGAAGGTCAGTCTTCTTCTCAAGTGATGAAACAATGGCTGTGAAATATCTACGAATATCATCAGAAGGTTGATCTTTTGCAAATTGCATCAGACATGTTTCAGGAGGGATGCCTTCTGCTATTTGATTCAGAATAGTACTGAAAGCCTTAGACAAGTATGGATGGTCAGATTGAGCAACCATCTCAATGGCATCAAAGATAGTACCGCCAGTCTGAAAGACTAGAATGAATTGCTCAAATACTAGGTCTGCCTCCTCCGATAAGCCAAGCTTGTAGCTGTTCATCACTGATACCGGATATGAAATCACGATATAATATGTAACAACGGCAGCCATTGCAGATAAGGGCACAATAACAATGATATTGACTCCAAAAATGATTAGAAGCACAAACGAGAGGAATAGTACAAGGAATGAAGAGAAGTATGCAGCCGCAACAACACTCTGAATTGATAGTGTCATTAGAGGCGCGAGGAAGTTCACTGCTCGCGAGAGCTCTCTATCATCAATCCTTTTACTGATTCGTGAGAAAGGAGGAATTCTCGAACTAACGGCACATAATCGTTCGTACATCACTCATAGAGTCCTCTATATCAGAATCTATTTTGACTCTCTTAAATTGCCCGATAATTGAAAAAAGAAGAGGAGTTCCTCGAAGTATTTGGTTCATTTTCGAGGAACTTGTGTGTTCGACTAACTTCTTCTACGAAGGAGCCAGATGACTGCGATTACACCCACGACGATAAGGAGTAATGCAACTAGACCACCTGCGCCACCATCAGTTGCAGTTGTGTTTGCTAGATTGGTGTAAGCTACATATACTGGATCCTGTTGAACCCTTAATCCATTCCATTCAGGGAAGGTCACTGCATACCACCAGTCACTATTGACAAATGCAGTACCATTAATTGTACCCTGAGCCATATCACCAACTGATGAATAAATAGTCCTGACCCGCTCAGATAGACCATAAGCCATGTGAGCAAAGACGAATGCAGATAGCGGCAATTGCCAAGCAACAAGGACCAAGTCACTCAATCTGGCACCAAGAAGACAGTTTATCGCTGTTTCATTATCTGAAACAACATCCCACGGATTAGTTGTTTCATTGATTAACGAGTATTGTCTGCCAAGACCGATATCAAATGCACGTTCACTCGTTCCAACAACAATGCTGATATTATCATCCATTGGCAAAGTGGCAGTCGGTGCAGTAATGGTATTTCCATTAGATGCTCTGGTTACTCTATATTGTGAAGTAAAGATTGACAGATAATGAACTGCTGAAATCTTCATAGAATCTATTATGATATCAGTTGGTTCAACTGGAGTTCCAAGAAACTCCATCTCATGTACTTGTCCGATAGTATAAAGACTCTCAGCCTGTACTGAACCGTCCTCATGAATCTTAATATCATACTCGATTGTTAATTCACTCAATAGAACTGTCATAACAGGAAGTGCTAAGGTAAGCCAGAACCCAAGTGGTGTGTCAGCACTCACAATTCTACAGGTCAGATTATAATAATGCATACCAAAGCGGTAATGTCCTTCACCTAACTTTGTTGCAGGCATTGGTACAACAGATGGTTCAACACCATATGTAGTATCATTTGTGAATGGTACAACATACCAAGCTGTATCATGTCCCATATCAGGGAGATTATTGCTACCATAGGATTCGTTATGGACCAAAAGAAAAGCAAAGATTGCACCTATGAAGACTTCTCGATTTTGCGGTGTCTTATAGTGCATACCGAAAAGCTGGTATGGCAAGATCACTTTCTCACCAGTTGTCATGTTCGCATTATTGAATGCAATCAAAAATGATTGGAACTCTTCAACATGAACATATGATGCAGTAAAACTCGCATTTCCGTTCTCATTTCTAATTATGATACTATCGTTGGTCCAATACTCCTCTTCGAAGGTGTATCCAAAGATAGCAGCCTCATCACCCGCTTCCCAAGCGTTAGCAAGTGGCACGGATGCAAAAGGCATAGCAAGAAGAATTACGACCCATAGGGTCATCACTTTACATTTGTTTGCGTGCATATCAAACTCTCCATAGATTTGTTAGATTAAACATATTAAAAGCAAATGTATGATAGATACATAGACGATTATTAAAAGAAATCAGTCAACTTTGTCTGATTCATGTAATCCTTGTAGAGTTGGCTCTTTGATAGATATCGGATAAATGGATTGCGAAAGTGTTTACTGAGTTCCATTATCGCTTCATCAAAGTCTCGGAACTTCTTGACATTGGATGTAAGAGCTCGTTTGGCTATCTCTCGAAAACGCCACACTCCAAGCGGAATCCATTGTTGAGGATCAATCTCCATAAACACAATCACTCCAGATTGTTTTCGAATCTTGGACAGATATTCTAATGCTGGAAGGCGTGTTGCATAATAAGCACCTACAACATCCTTTGCATAATCTTTGCGACCCTTTGCATACTCGTAGTCGTTGATTATTGTAGGATTCATACTTCCCAACCAACATTCTAAAGCCTCAAAACACCAGCCGCCCGGGAAGAACAACAGAGCAACTGTGTTACCTAATGCATGATCAATACTGACAAGAAAATCATTGATAGAAGGATTCCTCAGCACCTGTCTATGAAGGCGGCGCCCCACAATATCATCAACAGCAGTGATACTCCATTTTGTTGGTACAAGCTTTCTCTTCTTCTGCTGGCCAAGCACTCCAACAGAGAGAAGTCTGGTGATATGTTCTTGCCTGATTCCATCGTTAAAGAGGTCCAGGATACCACCTACAGCCTTCAGATCTATATCGGAAGTCACTTTCTCTACAACCTTTGGAATTCTGGGATTGTCTTCGAGTCTAAAGCGATCAAGAGGAGCAGACGGACCTATTGGCAAAGTAGCATCTGAAAAGACAGAGGTAAAGGAGGGTTTCTTCAATAGGGTTGCTTCAGAGAAGAGTGAGGATTCAGACAGAGCTAGGGTCTGGGTCTCAGCAAGTTCACGACTAGGATCACCAGCAGAATCGACTGGAATCAGCTTCTTTGTGCGGACAAGACTGAATCGAAGAGCAAGTATTTCATCTATTGTCCTATTCAACCAGAGGTCAGGTCGCTCCATCAAAGGAGCCTCATCAACTCGAACTGGAGGAATCAGAGGCCCAGCCAAAACCTTTGGATATCCAGACTCTCCAACAAAGATTGATGGTGGAGATGAACCTAAGAGATCTTGACCTGTGAATGCCTCATCTATTCTCGCTAATGCTCTCGCTCTCATCACTAATGGACAAGGTCGAATACCACAGAGAGCTCGGTGACCCATGCATTTAGAACATACTCTCTCATCGTAGGATTCTCTCTTTGGTTCCTTTGGAGAGGGGTCGAGCTTCATCTGTGACATTAGTATCTACCAGCAATATCTATTCTCATCTGGATTATGTAACATATCCTTCTAAGGATTTGGAACTATATCTGTCGCTCACAATAACCGAGTTACTAAAACGGTTTCATTAACCAGATTTTTCGGGTCTCGTAGAATACCAAGATGGTTGCTATAATACTCATTGTAAGGAACATGAGGTCTCCACCAGTTGGAGGCCAAGATAAGAAAAAGAAAAGATATACAACTAACATTGCTGAAAAGAGAGTCCCAAGGAATAGGAACCTAGGTAAGAGTCTTGCGCCTAATTTAATGAAAAGAGATAATGAACCAACACGTACCGTCTTTGAGATACTATAGATACCATCTGCGTCTTTTTTAACTAAATCAAGCTCAGATAACTTTGTGAGATGATGAAGGGCAAGGCTCGGACTTGAGAAGCCAAGTTCTCTCTGTACTTCTCTAACACCCATTTCACCATGTGAGAGGAGAAGGGCGTATACACTCAGTGTGCGCCCTTTTAGGAGTTTATTAACAACATCCTTCTCTGATTCGTCGGTCACATCTCACACCATTCGATTGATATCAGTTTAGTATACTACACCCAACCAGATAAATTTGAGATGATGTGAGCAAAGACCCCTACTCAGGGTAAGAAACTGCACTAGTGATTGCTTCATAGAGGTTTTTAAGGGGTACTTCGAGGTGGCCATCTTCGTTGAGCCAGAATCCTTCGCCCCACGAGATTACAGCAGGTTCACCATGGAACTCAGTAGTACCGCTCCATGTTCCATTTCGCATATAAGCAAATCCATCTCCACTTGTAAAACCGAAATAGAAACATGTGTTATCGTTGAAGTAGACAGTAATATAGAAATCAACAGGCCATGTGTGTGGCCAATCACCGCTTGGATGAGTAGTTGCTTCTACCATTTGTCCGATACCATCATCGATTATTGAACCACTTAGACTGTTCCATTCATTCTCAGTGAGTATACCTTTGCCTATGATATTATCATAATATGGATAGAAAAGGACATTGATCTCTCCACCAGTTTCATTTTCCGTCATATACACGCCATCAACATATGCTCCAGGATGAACAGAGTCATAGTATGTTGAGAGATTTAAATTCACGAAAGTTGAGTTACACATCCAATAAAAGACAACATTATCCCGCATTGAATTTAGATACGATGCAGCTCTTACGCCTAATCCATTCACAGGATTAGTAGAAGTTGTCGTTGTAGTAGATGTTGTGGGAATGACTCCGCCTCCGGGTAGATTTATCGCCACAACAAGGACACCTGCAGTGATTACCACAGCAACAATTGCCGAAGCTAGGAACTTGTTCGACAATCCAGTCTCATAATTTCTCATTTGCATTCCTCATCAAGAATATAGAATTAAAAGTATATCACTCTACGTTTTGTACAGACTGTACAAAACATTGAACAATCAGTTCAGTCTTTCAAGAAATCATATGTGATAAGTGGTGAGTGGTTCATAGCATGCTTACAAGAAGAGAAGAAATTGCTAGATATCTTGAAACGGCAGAATATCCAATGACAGCGCAAGACCTCTGTGAAAGACTTGGTCTCAAGAAACGGTCAATAATCTATGAAGATATCGACCATATCGCTCGTTCTGTTAAACATGAAGGTAAGGAGGTCATCGTTCGCCCAGCAAGTTGTGGAAAATGCCATTTTGTATTTTCAAAGACACATTCTGCGAAAGCACCTACAAAATGCCCCAAATGTAAGTCTGAGTGGATTATTGCCCCTGCATTTCTTATCAGGAAGAAAAAATAGAAATTAGTCATCAAATTTATGAACTCGCTTAACTCCTGCTCCTTCACGTTTGATATCAGTCACTCGAGTGACAATGTAATCAGAAAGACCATACTCATCTTCCTCTACATAACCATGTGCAATCACAGACATACCAACTCGAGGCAAAAACTTGCATCTATCCAACACGTTAGCAGAGATACGAATTGTATAGATCTTGCCAGTTTCTTCATTTTGAATTACAATGTCTGTGGAACCATACCACTGAGATGCTGTAATGCGTGTTGTTCGACTACGCCCAATCTCTCGAACTACTCCCCTTACAACCGTCATGGTGTTTCACATCCCCATGGAGGAAGTAATTTTCCGTAACGACCACCTCCACCAGATTCATAACGAGCTGAACCATCTCGATACGCACTAATCATTAGAGCTAGACGGTTGTTTATTATTCGAATCTCCTCTATCTTTGCTCCGATCAGGATGAAAGTTTCAGAACCAAGTTTTTCTCGAAGAGTATCATAGAGTCGCATTGCACTCTTTGAAGCTTCAGATTTTACTCCTAGAGCGGTTGTTATAATATCTAACAAAGGTGCTATACGTAAATATGGAGGGCGATGTTTTGGAGACTTAGAAAAGCCTATTCCGATTGCAGCAGCCCTATCTCGTACTCCCAATCGGAGTAACTTACCATCGACAGGACATCTAACTTTTCTTTTATTGATATCAACTATAAGCTGTTTTGCCTCATGTTGATCTACACAATACATGTAGA
This sequence comes from Candidatus Thorarchaeota archaeon, assembly GCA_004524595.1. The sequence continues at coordinate 12,191 of SDOA01000013.1, forward strand.
TATTCAAATCATCATAACTAGGAGATGCGTTTCCAGTTTCAACGATCAAAGTTCTCCGGCATTTCGAACAATATGAGAGATAATATTTACCTAATCTAGGGTCGAGCCCTACGTTTAGTAAAGGCTTTCGGCCACCCTCACGTTTGATCGCTCGCTCAAGTTCTTCAAAGGATGGGTTCTCCATTTCAAAGCGTACAAACTCTCTTCCCAATTTGCTAGGACTTGGTGAGTGCGCGTCGCTTGAGGTTATGTATGTCAGTCGATGGAGTTCTGGAATACAATCAGCGATGGTTGAGTCAGCAGAGAGACCCAGTTCGAGAAAATGGATATGAGGGGTTTCGTCACCATAACAAGTAGCAAGAGTTGTATGTTTATTCTCTCTGAAGATAGACCGATAAGGCGTGAATGCATGAGCAGGACCAATCATTCCACCAATATCACGAACGATACCCGCAAGTTCAGATCCTGTGAGATTGACTCGGGGTCTACCACCCCATCTGTCATCAAGATTTGGTGAGGCAGAATTGAGATTACTCCGCAGTTCATCAATAGCCTCGAAGTCTGGAAGAAGAACCAAATGATGGATAGATTCTGTATCTTCAACTTCAACAGAGAGAATAAACGAAACGGAATCATACTCCAAGACATCTCCTTTCTGAATGAGATTCTGTTTAAGATGTGAAAACCACTGAGGTTGTGTTGCATCACCAGTCCCGATTACATGCAGACCCTTTGCTTTTGCCCCCTCAGCAATTTTGGGAATAGTCATGACTTTACTTACTCCAATTGAGTGGAGTGAATGAATATGCAAATCAATGTCGTATTGTTGCATCAGAACATCCTCAAATGTTGATGATCACTTTTGTAACAGAGGGTTGTGATGCGAATTCAAAAGCTTTGGTCCCATCCTCAAGTCTAAATTCTTTGGAAATCAGTTTCTTGACTTCAATACGACCTTTAGCCAACAAATCGATTGCTTCATCGAAGGGGCCACGACTTGATCCAAAGATAGTTAATTCTCGATTTACAATGCTTGTAGGGTCAATTGAAAAATTCTGACCATGCATGCTCTTCAATGCAACAATACCCCCATTTCTTACTATATTGATAGCCGTTTTTATTCCATCAATGTTTCCAGTTGCCTCAATGACTATCCGAGGACCAATTTCATTAGTCTTCTTCATGATTTTTGATTTCCAGGATGGGTCTACAATATCATATGTATTTTGAAGGCCAAGTTGTCTAGCTAGTCCTAATTGCCATCTATTACGACCAATAATGTGTACTTCAGCTCCGTTTGCATCATAAACCTGAGCCTGTAAGAGAGCAAGTTTTCCGCTACCAATAATGACAATAGGCTCATTTTCCTTAGCAGGTGCAAGTTCGTTAGTGCGAATAGCAGAAGCAAGAGGTTCAACAAATGTAGCTTCTGTTACATCTAGACCCATAGGAAGAGGATGAATTAATTCAGCTTGAACAGTGATGAATTCAGAGAGACCTCCATCACGATTAATACCTAGAGTTTCCTTTTTGTTACAATGATGACGTTCACCACCTCTACAATACCAACAACGACCACAGGAGATGTCAATCTCTGTTGTTACTAACATTCCGGTTTCAAAATCAGGGGTTGAACTCTCATGGATTGCTCCAGCTATCTCGTGACCAAGGACAAGAGGTAGTTCGACTTCATAGTCTCCTCGCCAGATTGAGAGATCCGTTCCGCAAATACCAACTGAACGCACTTCTATACGAACATCACCTGGCATGAGAGGAGGGATTGGCGTATCAGCAATTTGAAGACCATCAGGGGTGAGCACAAGCGATTGCATAATGTCTACAATTCCTGCATACTATTGAATAAACCCTTCGACACATCAACGTTCTACCTAATATAGCAAAGGGCAGATTGACCTGAGTGAAGGTGTATTTTAAAAGAAAAAATACATGGCATTGATTTGATATCATAAATAGAGAAATGAATAGCAGTCAATGAGGAATAGAAGTCCATGAGTGTTCCAGTTGTATTTAATCGACGTATAGGAAAGAATGAGATTGCTCCATTGTTGGATATAATCGATGATACGGAGGATTGTGGAGTAATTCATCGTAGACAAGCATCAGTATTCCTTCAATTAAAGGAAGCAATTGGATTCATTTCATCTGTAGATAACGACACAATGGGAGGCACCATTGTCTACAGAGACCGTACAAGGTTAGGAATGGCCATCGCTGCAATCGGGATAAAGAGGGAATACCAGGATTCAGGGATTTATACGATTATCAAGTCATCACTTCCATTTTTCCGAACAGTAGCTATTAGGGATGTTGATGTCATTGTAGCAGAGAGACCTCTGAGTGATAACTTGGGATTTCCGTTTTCTTTTTGCTTACCAACTTGGACTTTACCAGTCCTTGAGAGAATAGGATTTGCTGAAGAAAAGAAACTTTTCAGCTGTACATTCAAGATTGACCCTGAAACATTACTTGACTTCAGAGAGATACAATGGGACAATGAGATTAATTCCGAAGGAGCAAAATCACTGATCTGGGATGAGGGAAGAAGATTAGGATTGATGAACTCATTGACCTGGATGTCGTTAGATTTCTCAATCCATTCAAAGACCTTGCATACCTTAACGGATGGGGCCTCAACGAAAATAATCGCAAGTATATCCAATCTGGAGAAGACCAAAATAATTAGCCTATTTGCTACTAGAGAGCAATTTGAAAGGAGCAATGGAGCTGCGGGTAGTCTTACTTCTATTATCAAGACTATGAGAGCTTCCAATGTTAGATTTCCAATGGTTGGTGAAGGCCAGATCGAGATGTTGAAATCAGTAACAGACCAGATAGGAGGGATCCTTAAGATAGAGTCACTAATGCATATGCGCAGAAGACTCTAGCTAAAAAGATGGGAAACCCTTTTGTTGCAGCCAGACAACCTTCTATGAGGTCATTATATGTCCACTTTGAGTGTGAAAAAAGTCGGTAGTGGCTTTTTTATCCAATACGGAGATGTCCAATTAGCGCTAGATACGGGCATTAAGGGAGTAACTACTCTCCTATCACACTCGCATTCTGACCATATTAGTGGAATAACAAATGCGGATCATATCATTGCAACAAGAGCTACCTTTGAAACCTGGAATGCGAGAAGTAACAATTCATTCAGCAATACCACTGAAATCAGGATTGGGGATATGTTTGGTCAGATTGGTGTAAACATCACAGCTATGAATGCAGGCCATGTTTTAGGCTCAACGATGTTCCTGTTGGAATTCAATGATGACCTGAGAGTGCTATATACAGGGGATTTTAACAATGTGGACAGTCTCGTACACACCGCAGCAAAACCTGTCGAAGCAGATGTCCTTATCACTGAAGCAACCTATGGAAAACCAGAGTGGATCTTTCCAGAGAGAAAAGGAGTGTATCACAATATCTTAGAAACTGCCGAAGCAATAATAGATAGCGGAAGAATCCCTGTATTTAAGGCATACTCGCTTGGGAAATCACAAGAGGCAATAGCAATTCTGCAGAGTGGAGGATTTCATGTAATTTCGGGAAATTCCAGTATTGATAATGTCTGTTTTGTCTACAAAAAGCACGGAGTTGACCTAAGGCACCATTCCTTACGTTCTTATGAGATTGAGGACATGATAAAATCAGGGGCTGTTGTTGTCAGCTCATCAATTCGTCACACAATCCAAAACTTGGAAAGAATTCTCAATCAGAGAATAGCTAACTATTTTGAAAAACAAATGGAATTGTTTAGCCTCTCGGGTTGGACACTCGGAAAATTCAGAGAGAGAGGTTTTCCACTTAGTGCACATACCGATTTCAATGGACTAATAGCTTTTGCGAAAGCAGTAAATCCAAGAGTAGCGTATATTTTCACGAGTAATGCCAGAGACTTCTCAACACATCTCTCAGAAGAGGGAATCAACGCGGTTCCATTAGAGTAGGTGATACTCGTGGATGATGATATGTCAGACATGGTTGAACCAATACATGCAGAGTCTTTCTTTTCTGTTTCACAGACGGGAGAGATTCATGAGAGGCTGAATTTTGAATATTTAGACTTGAGTAATTATTATAGAAAGGTAATTAGAGATGAGAATCTCCTCACACAGGAAGTTGAAAAACTTGCTAGTAACATGCAATTCTTCTTAGATAAAGAGAGGGTTGAGATCAATAACGAACGTGTAAGGTCTCAAGTCGACTATTGTGATATCTACCTCAAGGGAGATTCAGAAGTCGTTTCAATTGTGTATCTTATCGACTTTGCTGGAAGGTTTAGAAAGGGGGAGAATATAATAGAAACCTGGTTAGAAGAGGAAATTGCACCTTATGATTTTGAGATTATTTGGAGATTCCCAATTGGTACAAAGATTGTGGAAGTGGAAACGAATCTAGAATTTGAAATCTATGATGATATCATCAGTCTCTGGGCAATAGAAGGAGATGATGTTGGAGGATACGAAAAATTAGTATTTGAAATCCCTAAATTGATTCTTGATATTAGGTGAATCGAAATGCAGTTGATAGGATTGTTGCAGTTACTTGGATGGATGTCACTATTTGTTGGAATTATCATTCTATGTCTTGTTTTTGCTAGAGATATGAGCACATCTGATAGTGGAGGATATGAAACAAAAACAGAAAACAAGGGCGTTGTTCTCCTCGGCCCAATCCCTATCGTCTGGGGTTATGGAAAGAAAGGATGGATTGTTGCTGGAGTTATTGGGATTACTATTTTCATCATAATGCTCTTAGTTACCAATTAGCCGCTCCAACCACACTCAGGACAGAATTTACTTCCGACCAATGTTCGCACTACTTTTCCGTTCATAATACACTCAGGACAAATATTCAGTGATTTATTACAAGTAGGGCAAATGGTTCTTTTATTGAGGTCGCGAATACACCAGATAGTTCCACATGCTTGGCATTTGATAGCATGGTCAAGACAGTATTCATTTCGACAGTGGTCACATTTGATCTTTGCTTTTTCACGACAGACCGTGCATGTTCTGACCATATTCAACCCTCGTATTAGTGCCGTAAGCATCTCCAAATAAGTCTAATCCCATGTATGTTAGTAATACACAAGCCATACCAAGTCTCATAGACTATTGAGATACTGAAAATAATGGAGAGATCTCAAGTGAATTTCATGTGTATGAGTTGTGGAAAGACCTCAACAGACATTGACATGGTCCTTCAGGGACAATGTAGCTGTGGATGTACTCATTTTCATCTTGTTTCAGAAGACCGTTCTGAGTTGCCTCCAGCACTGAATAGTAAAGAAACTATTCGAAGAGACCTCCATAGATGGATTGATTTGAATTTGGATTCAATGCCACCTGAGCTTGTTGGCAATATTAGAGTTCTTTTCGAGATTGATAAAGAGTGAATTATTTGGCTGTTGTATCATTGGACTCTACATTATCAAGAGGACGTTCTATTCGTGCAATTTGGCTATCAATTTCAACACTCAGATCTGTTTTCCCAGCCACATTAGCAATTCTCTGAACAGCTTTCAGACTATGAATCAAGGAGTCCAACCAGGAAAAGATATCACCTGGGTATGCCCACAGCTCAAATAGATCGTGGAGCCGCGCTGCAAGACCAGATGGATTCAACCCTGTCTTTCTATGTTCAATCAACCAACGGCCCAATTTTATCTTAGCATGGTCACATTCTGGGAAATCTCTACAACCACAATTAAAGAAGGTGGTTGTCCATTTGCCAAACACCTCGAACACCCACTGTGGTAATCGGCCAGCTCCACTCTGTGGTTTGCTCAAATCACTAATCTCCGTGAAAACACCTGATAACAATCTTGTGGGCATATGAGTACGATATGCGGCATTAATCTCCTCCTGTAATTTATTACTCAGATACACATTCTCAAAAGGTTCAAGCATTATGGCTATATCGAGCACATCATAGGACGAGGTCAATTTCATGACTTCAAGACCCATACTTGGAGCTAAGAAAGAGAGAGATGTGGCTCGACCAAGTTCAGTGGGATGGGCGCCTCCCTCCTTGACACGTATCATATACGTCTTCACAAGATGTTTTAGCGCTTCAGAAGGAGGGATTGACATTGAGAGCATCCTTAGATATGTTCTTGCAACTGCCTTAAGGTCGACTAGACCCGTTGAACATATTGTAGCTAATAGTTGTTCAGCACTTGTTTCTTTATCTGCAAATGGTTCTACATCTTCAATTACACCATTCAATAGACGTACTGCAATCTCATCCTCATAACCGTCTTGACCACTATGATATTTTTTCTCAGGTTCGACAAGCATATAGACTCGTCCACGGTCGTGTTTACCAAGTCTACCAGCACGACCCAACATCTGTTCAAACTCAGCAGTAGATAACCAATCAGCACCCATGGCAAGTGACTCGAAGATCACTTGAGATGCAGGCAAATCTACTCCAGCACCAAGAGCTGCAGTCGTAACAACACAAGCATAGCGTTGCTTCTCATAAGAGGCCTCGATACTCCTTCTTTTCATATATGAGAGACCTCCGTGATACACGGCACAAGACACACCATGTTCTCTTAACCAATCACTTAAGGCATGTGCACGTCGTCGCGAATATGTAAACACAATGGACTGGCCCTTATTCCCATAGCTACTGACATGTCGGAATTCTTCGTTAACCAAGCGACGAATAATGTTCCTCTTTTCCTCATCGCTGCGAGCAAAGACAAGATGACGCTCAAGTGGCACTGGTCGCCCTTCATATTCAACTAATTTGAATCCCAATTCTTTGGCAAGATTTTCAGGGGATCCAACTGTAGCAGATAGAGCAATGTATTGTGCAGAAGGATAATGAAATCTCATTCTGGTAAGAATTCCATCCAATTCAGGTCCTCTTTCAGGGTCTGCAAGATTCTGAATCTCATCAATGATAACAGTCCCCACCTCACCTAGATCTGAGAGATTTCCAGACCTGAAGATTAGATCAAGAGCCTCATAAGTAGCACAGATGATGTCTGCTTTTGAGATGTCAGTATCTACAATTGGTTTACCCTCTTTTCCAACATCAAGTCTGGACATTCCGACCTTAATACCTGTTCTAAGTTCTAATACACGATAGCGCTTTCTGAATTGAGTATATTTTTCATTTGTCAACGCAACAAGAGGGGACAGGTATATCATTTTTTTACCATTCATTGCCTTTGGGATTCCAGCAAGCTCGCCGAGCAAAGTCTTACCTGATGATGTAGATGATACTACTAACAGATTTTCATCCTTAAACAGACCAGTTTCAATGGTCTTCACTTGGATGGGCAAAAGTGCCTCCAGACCACTCTCCAAGAGTATGTTCTTAAAATTCCCTGGAATCGGTAGATCTTGAATGTCTTTCTTTTTGAAATGTTCAGGTGCTGCAATTGTGTCAATAAGTGTCAAATCCGGTTCCTTTGTTGGATCAAATCCAGGAGTGAGCATCTCGATTATGCGAGGAACAGATTTGACCCGAGAGACCTGACGTTCAATTTGATTCATCATTGCTCTTGACATCTTAATACCAAGTGTTCGTAACTCGGTCTTTAGATCTGCTTGCCCACAGGATAGGCAGGTCACTTGGTTTGCTGTGAGTTTCACAGCGTTCCGTTTTGTGAGGATGGTGAGCCTATCATCTCGAAGACAATGTTGGCATGTATGTACAACCCTAGATTCTGGCGTTTCCAACCTCTTTAGAAGGTCTTTTAGATCATCGATGTAATCTGGTGTCTGTTCAATCGGTATTATGATGCCCTTTGCCCTTCTCAGAACATCATGCGCTTCTTTTTGTTGATAATATACAGGTTTATTGTATTTCGCAAACCAGAACCGTTTAATCTCTAACAATCCCGATTCTCTATGACCAAACTCAATCATTCCACCAAGTGTTGAGCGCTGACGATCTCTTAATACATCTGAGAAGATATCAATCCTAGCTGAGAGCTCTTGTTTTGTCTTTCTCAATACAATTACATAGGATTTTGATAGACGCTTCTGAATATCTGCATCAGCTACTTCCAACGAGCTACCTCATAGAAAAAAAATCGTATCAGTACAAGACACTTGCGGTCGTCACAACTCGAATATGAATTTCTCCTGCTCATTCTGAAGGATGTCTAGAACCCGATCATATTCGGAACCAATGGCTTCCATCCCAGTCCTTGAATCCATACCTGCCTTCTCAACAATCATCCAATCCATCATAATTTCAATATCTGAGAAACTAGTGAATTTGTAGAAGGGCATAGCTAATACTTTTGATTTTTCGATTCTCTGCAGTTTCAACTTTGGAAAATTCTTAGCAAATGGTCTATAAAGTGCCCCACTCGTTCCACCAAGAATGAATTTAGCTCTCTGCATTCCAGAAACATAAGATACATTGATTCTTTTGAAAATCTCTTCATAATGCACAGTCTGTGGTATATTAGCTTCAATCTTTACCTTGGCAAGTGCGTCTCCAGCTAATACGTTCCCCCTTTCTAAAACAAGATTGCGTATTAGTGTGACTATCTCTTCCTGTTTCTTTGTCCCAAGTGGATCAATCACTTCTGGATTTACAATATCAACTTGGGGTAGAGGTTCATCAAAACGAAGTAGTGTTGGGTCAAACATAAGACATGAGATGTATTCTAAGACATCAATCTGAATATTGTCTTTTTTAGCTATGCCTTTAAAAATGCCAGGACCAATCAGAATTGAATAGACTTCACTATTACGTATAATTGACCATAATTGAGATGACAGAATGAGTGTCTTTCCTATCAGATCTGCTCCTTTAAAAGCTCCTACTGCGAAATCATAGGATTCAATATCAATCAACCAATAAACTGGAGTCTGTTTCATCATAGCTATGATTTCACCTCATACACTTTTGTTTCAATGAAGTCATAGACCAAAGTAATTGCAAGTGAATCACGCTCAGACACAAGTGTCTCAATTAGCTTTAAACGCGCGGTATTAATATCCTGTTCAATTGGATAGTCTTTCAGATTAAACCGATCGCTTATTTCAAAAAAGCATTGTTCAACACATGCCATGATATCGTTACCTTGGTATTTTAACACTCGAAGGACTCGTCCTATTTTTCCTTGGAGGTATTCTTTTTGCTCATTACCTTTTCGTCTTCTTGCAAGTTTTATGTCCCGTTCAAGAAAGTCAAATGGAGATGTTAAGTCAGGTTCAGCCTTATTACCTCTTGTTGACCCAATACCAACATCGACAAATGGAGAACGATCCCCTCTCCCACTTTGAGAGCGCGGGACGAGATGAAGCAGAAAATGCGAAAATGCTCTAAGAGTCAATTTTTCAAGCGGTTGCTCCAACTCCTGAATCAATTTGTCAATTCTTCCAATAGATGCGTCAATAGTGAAGGAGTCAGAGGCCTTGGTTAATGACTCTCTAAGAAGTCGAAAGAATGCTTGATTGCGTTTCAAAATTTGAGTGAATTTGCCATTGAGAGTGTTTCTATTCCATTTTGTAATCGCCTCTCCAAATGCTATTGCTGCATCAGCACTAGTGGATTTCACATGTTCTTTGCGCCATTCCTCAACAATCGGAGAAATGAAGGTCTCTGCAAGTTTTGTTCTTTCAGCGATTATAGATAATGCCTTTTCAACTTCTATTACATTCTTATCAACAACATCCTCCAAATTTGACAGACTTCGAGTCTGTATCTCGAGTTGACGAACAAATTTCCCATGAATGTGAGAGATCCATCTCCCCTCGACAAGTGCAAATTCCATAATATTCCCAGGCAAGTTTGGAACAGCCTCTCCGACTGATGTTCTACGCCCCAGTTCTGTTGTGAAAAGATCAACTGCTTGTCGTAGGCTTAAGATGCCATCCATGTTGATGAGATATGCTATCATTGCAACTTCGAAAGGGCAGGAAAACTCCTCTGAAACCTTTCTTGCATCGGTATCAGGAACTCGTTTGACTCGCTCTCGTAGATTCACATAAGTATCTGCGAATTCCTGAATTAGCCTCTGTCGGCTTTCAACTGCAAGTTTTTGAATGTCGGTCTCAGGTAACACGATGGTTATCCTCTCATATGGAGTAGATATGATATCAACTAAACTATATCATGTTCTAATGCATACGGTTGCTAAATAATGGTATTTCGTGCTTATCTCTCTAATATTTGAAAGCCTCAAGTCTTATCATTAGAGCCCGAACGATAACAAGACAAAGTGGATACCAAATCCAAGGAGAACAGCACCTAAGACAATTGCGAATACAACTTTCATTCTTGAAAAATGTCGACCATGCTCTATATGAATAATCAGCCAGCTAATAGCAAATAGTCCAAAAAATATGAATATCACTGAAAATAGTAAGAAATAACTCTCAAGGATTTGTAGCATATTGTTCTCCTCTTTGTTTCTGTAGGGGCCGTCTTGATTGTAGATTTAAAGGTCACGGTATACAATTCATGCAATGAAATCATATTCCATGAGATGACTTTCACCATCAATAATGACTTCGCGTATCAATTTACCTTTCTTCTTTGCAAGTTTCCTTTTTTCTGCAAAAGACAACTTAGGATCATCAGGAATTTTGATATCAAATATTTCAAAATTATTCTTGACCCAAACATCCTTACTCTTTGATCCAATCTTATCACGAACATCGGGTAGATAAGAATCTAGAATATGCTCGAAAGTTTTTGGCGTATTCCCCAGTGAACCTTTGGAGAAGACAGGATCTTTTGACCCTGAATCTTCATCCTCCTCTGCAGGTCCACCTTTAGGAAAGGATGTCTTTGTTGTGATTTTCCAAGGTTTTGAACCATCCCTAGGATTCAGGGATAGAAGATAGAATGTTGTCGGGTCATCGACGTCAAAGAGTGCCTTGATATCCGCAAGAGGTGCAGATTCATCAACCTTAGCCTTATACACGGGAGAACCTTTTCCTTTGGATACTGTCCAGGACAATGGCATTGTTAGTTTTTCGAACTCTGTGGTTCGATCAGTATAAGTGATTATCATCCCCTTCACTTTGTGTTGACCAGGAGGAGCTCCCAACATATATGCTTCAAGGAAGTATTTCTCTTGGTCTAAATCAGCTTTAAACTTGATTGTTGGTTTCGAAAATGTAATCCGTGCTCTTGGACCGGGATGCGATCCTATTCCGTATTTGACCAGTTTTGCGTGAACAAATTCATCAGGAGTTCCGTTTATAATCTTGGAGACCCAACTCACTCTAATAACCTCTTACAGCATCCTATGGTTCACTGATTTAAACTCTTCGTGAAATAGACACTTGTACTAATTGTTAGAGTATGACCAGCCCCAGGAATGCCCATAACCAGACAGCGATTATAGTGACAACAAGGATAGCAATTAGGTCAACAACTAATCCAGTGGATATCATCTCACGTATCTCAACTTTTCCAGTACTATATGCGATTGTTGATGGAGGAGTCCCGGTTGGTAATGCAAAGTCCATTGAGACTCCAATAGCTATGACCATAGTGATTAATAACGGGTCAATCCCAAGACCTGTGGCCAATGGAATCGCAACAGGTATGAGAATTACAGCAGCACCAGTATTTGAAGCAACCATGGTAACTAGAACTGCAACGACACCAATAATTATGATTACTAACATAGATGGCAAAATTCCGAGTCCTGTCATTTGCTGGGCTAGAAATGTAGAAAGACCTGTGTCTATCATAGCACCGCCTAAAGCAATACCACTACCAAGAATCAGGAGTGAAGACCAGCTGATATGTGAGGATACGTCTTTTTCATCAAGGAGGCCCAAAACCATTAGTGCAAGGCCACCAATCAAAGCAACAACTGAACTAGAAATGCCATGTCCAGACCAACCAATTATGTTTGCCAGAAAATCAGGCACTTGCTCAGTAAACCACAGGGCAACTACACTTGCAAAGACACCAATAACAAGTTTTTGCTGTATTGACATATTGCCAAGACGTAGGTATTCTTTCAATGAGATTTCCTTTAAATCATCCATCTCTTCAATCGATTTTGGTATCTTGAAGCGAATCATTACCCACTGCCAAATTATTGGCAACATGATAAGAACTACAGGTAGACCAAAGGGAAGCCAACTCATGAATGAAAATTGGATTCCTAAGAATGAGTTGATGTAACTTGCCGCAAGTGGGTTTGGTGGAGAGCCAACAAGACTTGCAACACCGCCTAAGGTGGCAGAATATGCCACACCAAGCACAAGCGCTTTACCATATTTACTTCGAATTTCGGTATCTTGAATTCTGCTTATGATTGCCAAAGCAATTGGAATCATGATTGCAGCGGATGCGGTATTACTAATCCACATCGATAGAAAAGCAGTCACGCCCATCACAGAGATGATTAATGCACCTCCTGAATTGCTGCTTCTTGAGAGAATTAAAAGTGCCAATCTCTTATCAAGTTCATATTTTGATAGCGCGCGTCCAATTAGAAAACCACCAAAGATGAGGGCAACAGAGGGGTCAAAAAAAGGAGCTAGGGCTTGAGTTGGGGTTCTGATATTTGTGAGAACGATCAAGATGGGGATAAGAATTGATGTTCCTACAAGACTGATCCCCTCAGTGAACCAGAGTATCGCAACCACTCCAAGAATCATCACAGCAGCCTGTGAATTGACAAGTGGTTGATAATCGATGGTGAAAAGTTGTCCTGACTGGCGTGTTGGTCTAAGTGATACGTTGAATCCATCAGAATTCGATATGATAACAGATATCTCGTCTGCTGTCAAAGGATTGCCAGTTGCGTTTACAAGGAAACGAATTGGCGTGCTCGTTGCGATGGAAACAGAACGCGGAACAGTTATTCTGACATTGGTCAATGACCCATTGTACAAGTATGTAGACTGAGTTGTTGATCCGGCAGAAAGAAGTGTAATGTTATAGGTCTCTTGAACTTCAATACCCTCAGATGAAATCGATAGAGATACATGATATACACCTGGTTCAATTTCAGCAGGTGCATAAGTGTAGAGTAAATATCCAGCAATGATAGAAATTGTGAGAACAATTATTGTCTTACGAGAAATTGTGTAATTCAACTCAGAGACCTACCCTAATTGTATCTGCAATTTAAAGAGTGAGGCTAAAAAACCGTTCTCTGCGGCAACATTTCGAAGAAATTAATCTACAGGACGACCTTCGAGTATCTTCTGGAATTCAGCAATAGGTAATGAAAGACCTCGAGTACCAATTATGGTCCAGGATTTTTCTACAAAATTGCTTGTATCTTTGTCAAGGATCTCTATTAATTCCTCAAAATTATCAAGAGGGCCTTCATAGACAGTGAAACCAGTATATTCAGTGCCAAATGCACTAGTAGCCTCAGTCACTATTTTTATTCCATGCGGAAGATTATCCCGTATCTTATGCCATGACTTAAACCATTGATGTTTTTCTTCATCAGTGAGATTCTTCAAACGATAGAGGGTCAAGTAGACATACTCTGTTGTTCCAATCACATTGGGTACTTTGCCAGCTACCATATTCTATCTAACAACCTACATAGCTTATAAACGCTAACGCATGCCTGAATTCAATATCTAGGAGATAAAAAAGAATGGGACTGAGAAAATCTGGTCATGCTTTGACGTTAATTATGTTGTACCTTGTAACACTATTCATGCGTGCTTCATTTTATGTAACTATTGCTGTCATTTCAAGTGCAGTCTACATGAACGGAGCTTTGGTTGGTTGGGGTGTAGCAATTGTTCTTGCCATATATCCAATAGCTGAGCTGAGTACAGTTTCATTCTTTGGCTCTTATTCGGATAAAGTGGGACGAAAACCAATTCTCGCATTGAGTCTGTTCGTCACTGGATTGGCAGCATTCCTCTTTGGAGTTGCAACAATGGAAATCCTTGCCTTCATTTTTGCAGGATTATTTGGAATTGGAGCTGCATCGCAAGTCACTACTTCACTGTCAATGATTGCAGACTGCTCTTCTGAAGATAATAGAGCTAGATTAATGGGCTATTATGACCTATCGACATTGATGGGTTTAGCTGGTGGTTTTGGTATTGGTATAGTGCTATTAGAGTTAGGATTTATGCCTTCATTACTCCTATTCGCCGCTGCAGCCGCGTGTGTAATTTCTGGAGTGCTGACTTTGATTTTGATTAAAGAGACCAGAGCTGTTTCCCGTAAAGAAGCAAGTGTGATTGCACTAATAAAAGAGGTAGCTAAGGATAAACACATTCAGATGATGTTGCCTGTCTATATACCAATTATCTCACTATATGGATTGGTCATCTCTAAGGCTAAGCACATTATTGAAGTCTACTTCGACATTACAGCGACAGATATGATACTTCTATTCGGAATGCTTGGCGTATCCCTCGTTCTTGGTATCATCGTGATGGGGCATCTTTCAGACCATTTAATGAAAAGAAGACCATTCATTGTTTTTGGGCTCATTGGGTTTGGTATTCTAGCTTACATGCTCGTAGCAAGCGCTGATTCATTTGATACATTATGGACTTCAGGTCTATGGGTTTTACTGCCTATCCTTGGATTTACTGCGGGTTCATTTCCACCCGCAGCAATGGCATATTTAACCGATATCTCGCGCGCAGAAGCCCGGGGAAGTACAATGGGAGTGTATTCAATATTCTTTGGCTCCGGAATGATTATCGGACCTTTGAGTGCGCAATTCGCCTATTCGTTAGGTGGGTTGTTTCCAGGTCTTGCAATATTAGTGGTCATATTGATCGGTATTGCATGCATAGGAACATACTTTCTTGAAGAAAAAGTACCTCTAAGAGATGTTATAGTAAAAGACGAGAAATCATAAGTAGTGCAAAGAGTTAATAGAAACAATTGGATTGATTGCTCTTAGAAACTCAATCTTAGGAGAGAGAAATTAATGGTTAGGGTTACTACAATTGGTAACTTCCTCTCAGGAATCGGATTAACGTTACTTGCGTTCACTATTGTTGTGAAAGCAATTGCTACTCAACCGGAACAAGTACTATACCCTCTGTATATTTGGTTGATAGCACTTGGGATTCTTGGAGTGGTGTTACTCTTAAGTGTGATTAACACATTCACAGAGATGACTGGATTTGTTCATCCCGATGACAAGATGATATCGAATATGCTCGTGTATATCCATGCTCTTGCAACACTTCTTGTTTATGGACTTCTAGAAGGAGTAGATATAATCACGCAAGGATATCTATATGATATGGGTACGATGATTGTAATTGCCTATATCTTCTTGTTTGTGTTTGTGTTTTTCGGAAGTAGAATCTCGGAAGGGGCAGAATCAGGACAGATAAAGGAGATGACATCCAGATTCATGCTTATCTCACTAGCACTGGGTGTGATTATGGCTGGGGCTTATCTCTTATTGAGCATTGTCAAAGATAATTTTGAATACAGCTGGGCATCAGGCGTACTCATGGCATTTGCTGTAGGTTTAGTATTTGTCATAGTAGCATTCTTAGGAAGGCGCTATGAACCGGTTGGTGAATAATTTTCAAATGAATGGGTGGAGGTAACTCCATCCATTGTCTTCATTTTTATGATAATAGTATATAGTGGAAAGGCTCTTAAAACTCGGAGCTAGAATAGCCAATAACTGGTGTTAGATATGGGAGACGGAAAACTCTGGCTCGGATTCAAGATTGATAAAGAAGGTAAACGAACGGATGAAAAGTTCGAAATTAGTGTAGACCTTCTGAGACGACATGGAGGTGTCTTTGGGTCGACTGGATCTGGGAAGACTGTATTATCAAAGTGTATTCTTGAAGAGGCGGCAATGGAGGGTATTCCAATCCTTGCACTTGACCCGCAAGGGGATATCGCTTCGTTAATGCTACCTGGAGACCCCAAAGAACTATCTTCGAAAGGAGTACCTCCGAACCTATTGAAGGAATACATGGAAAAAGTCATTGTAAGAGTCTATACTCCAGCCAGTAGTAAAGGACTGGCAATATCGATCAACCCATTGAAATTACCAGATAGAAAAGCTGACCAAGATGATATCATCAGGCTTCTCGACAACTCGGCTAGAACCCTAGTGAAAGTTTTGATGAAGGTCGCTGGATTATCTAGGTCATGGGAAGGAAAAGCATTCGCAGCAGTCTATGAATTATTGAGAACAATATGGGAGAATGAGAAAACAGACATCAAAGGTCTAGCTGAACTTGCGAATATGCTTGTCGCAGATGCTGAAACTGCTGGCGTAGACCTAGAACCATTCATGAAATTTTCAGAGAGGCAGACCCTTGCCACTCGAATTCGTAGTCTGACTGTCGGGTCGTCACAGCTTCTATTCAAAGAAGAGGGCGAGATCGATTTCGATGAACTCACAAAACCTGTAAATGGAAAGACTCCAATCAATGTAATTTTCCTCAAGACGTTGCGTAGTGAAGAGGAGAAACATTTCTTCATCTCAATTGTTCTCAACCAATTGTATTCTTGGATGTTAAGGCAGGGCTTTACAGAGAAGCCACGAATGATGATATTTCAAGATGAAGCAGCCCCCTTCATACCAGCAGGGATGCTATCCCCTGGACCAAAAGAAACCTTCTTACTATTGTTCAGACAAGCTCGGAAATATGGTATTGAATGTCTTATCGCTACTCAGAGTCCTAAGGACATTGATTACAAAGCATTCGAGCAATTCAACACAATTTCTGCAGGCCGAATTAGTAGTGAACAGTCGTTGAAAGTTCTTGAAAGAATCTTGGAGCCAATTGCTGGAGAGAAAGAGGCGGAACAGATTATCACACAGCTCCCAGGACAACAGACAGCCAGTTTCATCTTCTCCTCTGCAGACCTTAAACCAAAAGTTAACCACATTGGAGTCCGTTGGCTACTTACCAAACATATTACACTCACTGAGAAAGATGTTCAAATGCATATGCAAAAACTTGTTGAAGAACAGTCAAAGATACTTAAGAAACTTGAAGAAGAAAGAGTTGAAGAGGAGAAGAGAAAGCTAGCTGAAATGGAAGCAGCTGAACGTGAAAAGTATGAAAAAGCAGAAGCAGCAAGGAGAGAGGCTGAGAGATTAAAAGCAGAGAAGGAGAGAGAGAAAGAGCTCTTAGAGAAGAAACAGAAGTTCAAATCTGCTGCGGACACAGAAAAAGTGTTCGACACAAAAGGACATGCTGCGAAGGTTTCTTACGATGATTTGATCAATGCATTCATTGCAAGAATTGAAGCAATTGCAAAGACAACATTTGGTCTTGAATTTCTCAAAGAACTATTGAAACGTGGAGAATTACATTACGAAAAATCAATGTCATTTTACCTCAAAGAAACACGCGAAGCACAGAAACAGGGTCTTGCTAGAAAGACAAAGAAAGAAATCAAGAAGAAAGGAAAGATGGTGAAAGAGGACTTCCTCATCTATGATTTTGAATATATGCTTAGAAAAGTGATAGAAAGTATGGGAATTAGAGAACCAGACTTTGTCGATGAGGAGCGTCTGAAAAAGAAATTCGAACAATTGGTCAAGAAAGCGAATAGGAACAATTTCCTAGAACGTATTATTCTAGGTCAACCATTCCTCGAGTTCTAACTAGATGACATATATCTAATAGGCTCACTCAATTTGCAGGTAACCCACTGCTTGATGAGTTTAAGGGTGAAACTAGTGGCTTCCGTCAGAATCTGCTCTGTAGCCGCGTTAGAACCATAATGTAGCAATAGCACCCTGCTGCTTGTTGACGTTACTTTGGTCTGTTCAGAATCATGTATAGCATACCCAAAACATACAATTGAAAAATCATCAGCAAGGACTATCTCTCGTCCCCTACACTCGATTGATTCCCCACCAATTCGTTGGAAGATCTCTCCTTTCTTGGCTTGTCTTAGAGTCAGCTGACCTTTGATTTTATCTGCATCAATTAGACCAATTGGTATCTTGTGATATGCAGATGCAAGATTAACTATGTCAACCAAATTTGATATCCTCCAGAGATTTTCTCCTTGCAAAATACGCCGAAGGACAGCTTCGCTTGATCCTCTCTTCTTAGTAGGGTCAATTCCATAAGCCCAATGTAAGGATCGGTATGATTGTAAAAGGGGGTCATTTCGTAGTTCTTCAAGATTATTCTTAGAGCGAATCTTTCTGAAGATAGACTGCTCATATTCCTCAAATTCACTTGTCGATTTTCCAAATTTGAGGTCTTCAAGGAGAACAACCACGATACTGTAATTTGGTGAGTCAATCTCAAATTTAACTGAAAACGGAGTGTTCATAGAATTGAGTTGTTATTATTAACCTAAGAGTGTTTTTGAGAGTGTGATTCAGAGATACTTGATGATCTCCTCTAACGACTCAACACTCAATGAAGGTGCTGTATCCATATCTCCAGATTCAAAATCAATGATATTATCATGGTCTCTCTGCACCAGAATTGTGGTCAATCCAGCAGCATTTCCTCCTGCAACATCTGAATGTGGATTATCACCAATGATTACTGATTGAGCCACATCAAAACTGAGAATTTTTACAGTTTCAAGAACGATCTCAGGTAATGGTTTACCTATAACAACGGGATTTACACCAGTTGCATCTTCAATTGCAGCTACAATGGATCGTTCCCCAATATAGACATCTTCGTGACCCAAGTATATCCCAGGATAGTCTCTACTTCCACTAATGCAAATTAGTTTTGCACCATGTTTTACCATCTTTGTTGCAAAATTCAATTCCTGAAAGGTCATGCCTCTATCCGCGGCAACAGCAACATAGTCGATGGGGGGATTATTGGTAACATCAAGTCCACGAGAGACGAAGTCTTCTTGTGCTCCGCCTTCACCAATCACAAAACACCGAGCTCCAGGCTGTCTATTAAATACATAAGCTGCTGCTGCCGCACCTGCTGTGAATACATGATCCTTAGATATCGGAAATCCAGCCATCTCAACAACTTGATGAACCTGTCTAGAAGAAAGGCGTCCTACATTGGTAAGAATGGCTAAGGAAACACCCTTCTTTCGAAGGATATGCCAGAGTTTTAATGCATCATCAAAGGGTGTGGGATGTTCGACATCCCAAATAAGAGTGTTATCCACATCGAATATCCAGAGTTTCTTAGCACGTAGGTCCATCATCCAGCACCAATTCAGTGAGTAATTGTACAGAGAAAAATGTACCTACATTATCTCTTCCATAATTTCTAATCATTGGATAATAGAGGAATCACACAAATGAATCGAAATACTTCAGTACCCTCAGTATTATCATATCCATGTGGTTCATTTGAAGGCACATAAACTACATCATCCTTCTTCGCCACGCCTTCGATATCGCCCATTAATTTTGCCTCACCTTTAAGCACAAATATCTCATGTTCCTCGGGATGATCATGTAACGGAATAATACCACCAGGTGCTATCTCAAACAACCGCATTGCATAGGTCTTTGCACCAGTCTGCTTCCCCACTAGCCATCTCATGGTAACTTTTTGAGCTCCAGCTAGTTCTACATCCCGAACTTCTCTTTGCTTGTAATTAACGACATACAAGTATAATCTATCCTCCGAATATGAGCAGAGTGAGTATCTGCCTTCAAGCCATATTCTTTGAGTGCTGAATATAGATATTCGGTTATGTACCTTCTAGATTGAACACCACAGAAAGCTTAATCTTTGAAACCAATAATTCTCTGACATTACGTGTTTCAACCAATTTTATCCTGAAGAGGCAGATATCATGAGTGAAGAAGACACATACTTGAGAGCGAAACTGACTGAGATTAATGGTGCTATTGATAGATTGACTCAGATGTTGAATAGAATGATTGACGTGATTTCGAAGATTACTGAAGTCCAAGATGCGCAGTCAGACCTAGCTCTATCTGTTAATGCAAATTCTGAGAAACTTGATGAACTTCTGGAAGCTGTAAGGAATATTAAGAGTGTCGGAGCAGTTCCTGCAAGTTCGGGAGCAACAATTGCTCAGAAGGGCGCAATTTCATCCCATCAAGCAATTCTTGATACATTGGAAACACAGATCAGAGATGGTGTGATTGCCAGCGATTTAGCTCAAAGAATCAATGAGTCTGCTGAGATGTTAGAAAGCAAAGGAGTTTCCGGTGCACTTATAGTAAAAATGCAACGTTGGACTAGAATTCTCCGAACATATGGAAGAGTTGATACGATAAGTCCAACTGATATTCAAAAACTTCGAGAAGACCTTAAGGAATGGTCAAGAGAACTAGGTAAGATGCGCTAGTCAAGAGTCATTGATATTTTCACTATGTAATAGCGAATGATTACCTATACGGATACATCCAAATACGTACCTGAAAAAAGAGTATTTAGAACAATTCATCATAAGAAATCTATTCGATGAAGATTTAATAGGAAATATTCAGACATTTCCAAGTCCTCTGCCGGGAAAGATGAGGTGCAAATCAACATGTCTTTAGATAATTGGGAGAATAGGATACAGGCGACCATTGAAAGCTTTCCATACCCACATAGAGATGAGATACTTAAATTATTCAACGATTGGTTAATGACCAGACCACAACCACCACTCTATTCAAATTGGGAATCATTTTCATCTAAAACCGATGATCAAGAAGCTCTCTATACAGAACGAAGAGTGTATTTGAAACGAGTGAAGAACGATCTTAGAGATATGGAAAATCCTCCAAAGAAATGGCAGAAAGCAGCTAAAGCGCTTGCTGCAGTTGCTAGTGTTTTTTTGGTAGTTTTCCTAGCTATATCAAGAGTTTTTCGTGGTGCAGACTAGAAATAGAAAACTGTTCCTTTCTCATTAGTATAGAGCGCCCAACTTATATTATAAGAAGTGAACATCAACATGGTAAAAAATGCTAGACCTTTTTGAATCTCTGCCCGAATCGATGCTTCACTTGTTAGAAGAAGCAGCTGAAATTACCAAGAAAGCAAAGAAGGTCATGGCTTTCTCACATATTGATGCTGATGGCATAACAGCTCTTGCAATCATCATAAAGACGCTTGAGAGAGAAGGGAAGGAGTTTGATTGGAAAAACATTCACCAGATCAACTCAGAGTCGATACTAGAGATAAGAACCAAGATTAGTGAATATCAACCGGACCTTGTAATCTTTACAGATTTTGGAACTGGCCAAATAGACTTGATTCGCGAATTTGTGATACCTATTCAAGGAGTTAATCATGTTATTATCCTGGACCATCACCTACCTCAAGAAGAAAGCCCAGATGATGCAAAGACGTATTCAAATACTCGATTAATTGAGATTAATCCATGCCAACATGATATCAGTGGTAGCTATGAACTCTCAGGTGCAGGGGTGGCATTTTTATTTGCACTGTCTTCATCCAAAGAAAACATTGATCTGACAGAATTAGCAATTGTTGGTGCAACGGGAGACCTTCAGGACTATTATGGAAAGGGATTCACTGGTATTAACGCAGATATCGTAAGACTTGGTGAAGAGATCGGGTATCTGAAAATAACAAGAGATCTCACATTCTTTGGAATCAACACCCGTCCATTGCCATATTTACTTCAATATGCTACTGATCCTTACCTTCCAGGACTGACAGGTGATGAAGCAGCATGTTATAGCTTTTTTGAACAGCTAAGAATAGAAATGAAAGATAATGATGAATGGAGAACATGGATTGATTTAGAACCCAACGAAAAACAAGTCGTTATTCAGAGACTGATACAATATGTGTTTGAAACGTATAATGATCCAAAGATAGCAAAAGGACTGGTTGGCGATGTGATATTACTTCCTCATCGTCCAGAAAAGACAGAGATGCGTAGTGCAAAAGAATTTTCGACACTTCTCAATGCCTGTGGGAGAAATCGAAGACCAGAGGTCGGTGTGAAAATATGTCTCGCCGATCCAGAGTCGATTCTCCAAGGTCGTTATCTCCTTCAACAACATAGGGCAAATCTGGCAATGGCTCTACGACGGCTGGAGACCAATGGATTTCAGACAATGGAAGGACTATATCTTGTCAATGATCCTGAAACACCAGACACGATAATTGGCATAGTGATAGGAATGGCTCAAGGAGCACGGATTATACCTATTGATAGACCAATAGTAGGTCTGAGTACACAGACACATAACGATAGCCCATTAGTGAAGCTATCCGGGAGAGCACACAAACATCTTGTTAAGCGAGGAGTTAATCTCAAAGAAACTTTCGTATCAGTCGCGGAGAGAATGAACGAATCTTATGGAATTCTGGTAGCAGAAGCAGGAGGACATCCGATGGCTGCGGGAGCCTTTATCCATAAGGACCATGTCGAGGAGTTCTTACACCATTCTTCTAAACATATGGCAAGTATTCTTGCAAAGAGCGATTAAAAATGAATAATGGGGGAGAAGACCCCCATGATTTGAAACATACGTTGTTCTAATAATCTTCCGCAGTCAATGAAGCTCCAATGATTCCAGGAATGAATAACAGACCAAATGCTACACCTAGATCAATTAACATCGTTCTTGCTATTGCGAGCATTGCATCGAAGTCTGTGATTCCACCGAGGCTATTCAGAACGAAATATCCAAGGAAGAAGAGGACTAGAGCGATGACTGAAACAAAGAGCATTCGAATTCCACTCTTGGAAATCAAACCAGCAACAAAACCTCCAACGCCTAAAGCAACTAATGGAGAGTAGATGGGAGTTGCGCCAGTTGCAGCACTATAAGGTACAAGTAAAACGCCAAATAGCACTGCACCTCTAGTTGCGAGAGCATCACTGATGTCAGGGGAATTAATGATTTCAGTCTGAATGGTCTCCCAGGACAATTGGAGGACCTGAAAAGCACCAATCAGAACTGCTATGACCAACGCGATTAGAAGTGCCATTAAAGTTCGGAACATTGAAATCTACACATCCTTTTATCGAAGGAATAATATTTGTATAATATTCAGAACGGAGATTCTTATATGTCTTAGCAATTTGAGAAGAAAATTATCTCTTACTAAGATACATGATATGCATAATCTGGGTATGGGCGGATTTGATTAGGTCGATGATTCTCTGATTTGCAGTGTCAGAAGGTAGATTATCTGGATGAAACCATCCAACCTCACCTGTTTTCGTTTCAGGTCTTGTAGATTCAGTAGTTGCTCTTGCTAGATAGTGATTTAGGATGAAGTGATATTCAACATCGCCATTTTCGTCTTTTGTGATAAGATCTACAGTATCGATAAAATCTATGATTTCACACTCAATCCCAGTCTCTTCTAGCACCTCCCGTTTGATAGCTTCCTGTTGGGTCTCTCCAAGTTCAACACCGCCACCAGGTATGCTCCAAAGACCCTTACCTGGATCCTTATCTCGTCTGGCTAGGAGAACACCTTTCGAACCAACAACGATTGCACCAACTCCTGGAATTGGAAGAGAGGGATATTGCCGACCAGCCATTATTATCACCACACACTAATTTGTAGCGAAATTGTCAGGAATAGTAATTCTAGCGTTGCATCTAACGCAAATTCGTTCAGTTTCCAAGTCAAATCCCTTTGAGTCGTCATAGGGGAGTCTTACAACGTTTTCGCAGTCTTGACATTGAATCTTGACATAACCTCTAAGTTCAAAGACACGTTTCCAGGCTATTATTGATAATTCTTTTTCTCCCCTTCTGTGATATTCTGACGCAAGAACGACCCAAGGGGCTGCAGCGTTCTTATCGGATTTTGCCCATTGCTTAAGACAATCGAGGTATTCATTACACATACCAAGGTGAGAATAGGCTCCACAGAGACCTCTCCATGACTCCGAGTCCTTTCCAAGCTCCATCTCAGCACGACTGAGGTATTCTCGAAATGATTTCTCGTCTTTTAATCTCTTAGAGATCACAGCTAGTCTTGCAAGAGCTTCAATATTGATTGGATCCTTATCCAAGACTTTGCCAAAACAATCCAGAGCAGTCTCAAATTCGCTAGATTGAAAACAAAGCTCCCCAAGTAGTATCAGAGAGCGGTAATCATCTGCATCAATGTTGTTTGCATGCTTAACAAAAGGAACTGCTTCATGAACCCGTTTTTGAAGAAGGAGAATATAAGCATAGTTGGAAATGCAAGTCATAAGATTAGGTTCAATTTGGTGGAGTTTTGATAATTGCTCTGTTGCCAATGTAAAATCACCAAGTCGATAAGCGACTAAGGAGTGAAGGAAGAGCAGGTTTATTTCATCAGGGAACTTCTTTAATGCATTCTCTATGACTGTGAGTGCCTGACGGTATTCACATCTCTGAAACAGAATCCGTGCAAGATCTATCCATGGTTCAGGTTCTGATGGATCTAAGTGTAACGCTTCTCGAAGATGATCTTCTGCTTCCACTAATTTGCCAAGAGCCCAAAGAGCTCTTCCAAGGAACAGCTCTACGACACAGTGTTGTTCTACTTGTTCATCAGCTAGTTGGAGGACCTTGACAGCCTTCTCAGGCATTTCTGCCTGAACATATGCCATGCCTAGAATTACCAACGCATCAACATTTTCTTCATCACTTTCTACAAGTGGTTCTAAGACAGTAATCGCGTCATTGGGTCTACCCTCTTCCAGTGCAATCTTTGCAAGCTCGAGGACCTTATCAGGCACGATTTACTGACTTCCTTTTCATTATCCAAGATGCATGAAACATCTTTTCTGGCGATTTGAAAACCACAATCTTAGTTATAAGTAGACATTGATAGGGGAAAAAACAATGTCAAATCGAGAATATGCTACTCCATTTTCAATCTTGCATGCTGCAAGTTTACTCAGTCATAAACGAAGAATCATGAAATTTGACAGAGCACTAGAGAGAGTAGTAAAACAAGATGATTATGTGATAGATATTGGTACCGGTAGTGGTATCTTAGCAATACTTGCTGCAAAGAGGGGGGGTAGAGTGACAGCCATCGAAATTAACGTCGAGTCGTTAAAATATGCACAAAAAGCAGCTGAGTTAAATGACGTTGATAATCGTGTTGAATTTATCTGTGAACACTTCTCCGAGTATGTACCAAGTGAGCGAGCCGATGTTGTTATCTGTGAGATGCTCTCTTCGATGATGCTAATAGAGCAGCAAATACCAGCATCAAGTCATGCCATTGAGAACTTCTTAAAACCAGCTGGTAAAATACTTCCGGAAACAGTAAGTGTCTTTCTTGCTCCAGTTCAGAATGACATTCTTTGGAGAAGGTTCGAGATCCTAGGGCTTCTGTTTCCAAGATTGCCCCAGACTGCTGAGCAGGGACAGTGTAGAGATCTATCAGACCTTCAAGAAATAGCTCATTTCGATTTAACAAGAACCAACAGAAATGTCATTGTAGAAAAAACACTATCATTTACAATCGTTGATGATGGAATTGCACATGGATTGGTAGGTATGTTTGAAGCAAGATTGTGTGATGAAATTGTTCTTAATATGGAGGATGGATGGAAAGAGCTCTTTGTTCCGTTTGAAAGACCAGTAAATGTCACTAAAGGGGATTGTCTCCAAGTTGAGATTTCATATTGCCCAGGAAAATTTGACACATTGAATATCGAGGTTCGATAAGTCATCCTTTTCTTTAATTGAAACATGTTGATAATCATTAATTTACTGCAGACAAGAGACCGTTATCATTAAGGGGCACACTTTTATCATTGTCAATCAGAGGAAAAACATGGTGGCTGAATATCATGGAACTTAAGGGTCCTCTATGTTATGTACTTGACTTTGATGATATCTATCACTATGCGTATCAGACTGCTCAAAAGGTGAAGGAATCTGGTTGGCGTCCAGATGTAATCGTTGGAATAGCTCGAGGTGGGTGGGTTCATGCAAGGATTGCCTGTGACCTGTTGGGAGTCAAAGAGCTCTATTCTGTTAAGATAGACCATTGGGGTGTTACAGCAACAAAAGATGGTAAGGCGAAACTTACCTGTCCTCTGACTGCTGATGTGGCTGATAAAAAAGTCCTTGTCATTGATGATATTACAGATACAGGGGAGAGTCTAACCATGGCTGTGGAGCATGTCAAGGACTGTGGGCCTTCAGAAGTGAAAAGTGCTACATTAATGCATATTGCGGGTTCAAATTTTGTTCCAGACTACTTTGGTGTAGAAGTGTCCTGGGCATGGGAGATATGGCCTTGGAATTTCTACGAGGACCTGACCTCACTTATCACGAAGATCTTCGAAGAAGAAAAAGTGACTGAATTAAGCACGGCTGAACTGAAAAAGCATCTTCGAGAATACAATAATATTGTCTTGGCAGACGATCAATTATCCAAGATTAAAGCGCACATGGGATACCTTGGTAAGATCGTGTATCCGCTAGATAAGGCATGGAAGGTCAAAAAATAGGATGTGATGAAGCTTGGCGTTTGAGGTGAATCTATCAATTGTTCCAGTAGACAGAAATCAGATGAAGGAATTGCAAGACCTCCTTCCAATCGAGATTGGGATGTTTGGTGGAAGCGGTAACTATGACTCCAAAGTGATTGAGAGTCCAATCGAAGCGAAGGTATTCACGCCCTATGGGGCAGCATCAGATAATTTTATTCTTGGAACTGTAAAGGGACGTTCGTTTGCGTTTTTAGCAAGACACGATCGTGGGCACTCAATTCCACCGCATGCCATTAATTATCGAGCCAATATTTGGGGAATGAAAGCACTTGGCGTAAAACGTCTTATCAGCCCAGCAGCTGCTGGAAGTCTTCAGCCTGAAAGGATCAAGCTCGGTGAGTTTGTGATTGCAGACCAGTTATTTGACAGAACATTTGGTGTAAGGAAAGATACCTTCTTTGAAGGAGGACCAATTGCGCACCTATCTTTTGCTGAACCTTTCTGCCCAGAGCTAAGGAGGGTTGCAGCTGAAACAGCAGAAAAGATCGGGTATAAGGTCCATGAGAAGGGAACTTATGTCTGCATAAATGGTCCACGATTTTCGACGAGAGCAGAATCCATGTTCTATCATAATCAGGGATGGGATGTTATTGGCATGACAGCGTATCCAGAAGCGGCTCTTGCACGAGAGGCAGGTATCTGCTTTGTAAATATTAGTATGCCAACAGACTACGATGTACATGCTGAAGAAGTTGTCACACATGAGCTTGTCTTGAAGACAATGTCCCAGAATGTTGAGAGAGTTCGAAAACTCACCTTTGAGATGATTTCTCATATTCCAAAAGATGCTGGTTGTGATTGCCAGACAGCGATGCAGCATGGTCTATTCTGAGAATCAGAATGATCTTGGTATGGGTATATTGAAATAGAGTAGGTGATATTCTTTGAAACTAGCAATTGGACAATTAGAACCTCAGGTTGGCCATATTGAAGAGAATCTCAGTCATATTATAAAGATACTAGATGAAGCTGAAAGAGCAAGTGCTGAAGTTCTCGTACTTCCAGAATTATGTAATTCAGGATATGTGTTCAAGAATAAGGAAGAAGCGATACAGTCATCAGAGGTCATTCCTGAAGGACCAATGTGTACAGAACTCTGCTATTGGTCATCGAAAGACAGACTGGTAGTTGCGGGAATCTGTGAGAAGGCAGAAGATGGGCTCTATAATTCTGCTGTTGCATTTGGTAATGGAAGGCATATTACGACATATCGTAAGGCACACCTCTTCTTACATGAGAATAGTTGGTTTCTTCAGGGAATGGCTGAACCACCTGTCTTTCACTTTAAGAGTGGAAGATTTGGCATCATGATTTGTTTTGATTGGGCATTCCCTGAGATGGCAAGAATTCTCGCTTTGAAGAAGGCTCAGGTAGTTCTTCACCCTGCGAATCTAGTACTCCCTTATTGCCAAGATGCGATGATTACAAGATCAATTGAAAATAAGGTGTTCACAGCGACAGCAAATCGAGTTGGGAATGAGAGAGGTACCACATTCTCAGGAGCTTCTCAAATCACTGATCCTTTTGGACATAGACTGGTCCAGATGTCTTCTGAAGAGATTGGAGTTCGAGTGATTGAAATTGACCCAACAAAAGCTGATAACAAGGCAATCACAGAACGAAATGATGTCCTTGAAGATCGACGACCAAATTTGTATAAACGTCTCATTCAGGACGATTGAATCGGCTTGGTGCCTTCCCGGTCCAGTAATCAACAGGATACTTTTCACGGTTCTGCTTCATCTTTTCTAATATCGCCCTAGTGGGATTAATTCCAGAAGTTTCTGCAACTCGGAGGATATAGACCAATACATCAGCGATCTCAGATGCAAGAGCTTCTCGGAATTTCACATCTTTAAGAGCCTCTTCCACGTCTGATTTGCTCTTCCATTGAAAGAGTTCGAGTAGCTCGCCAGCTTCAATTGAGGCAGATATTGCTAAGTTTAGTGGATGATTATATTGTTCCCAATTACGTTCATTTACAAACTCACGGATGATGTCCATCAATTCTTCCAAAGTGTGAGATTGGTCATCCATTACTCACACCTCATGTTACTTCCTGTCAGGATCTAGGCTTCTCTGAACTAACCAGAGAGTGTACATAGTAAAGATCACTAGCATGAAGCACAAGGGAAGAATCGGAGTTTCAATTGCAGGGAACAAACCTACACCGTTTAACATCCAGCTAATGGAGTCCATGATGCCGACAGCAACGCTAGCAATGACAACTATAATATTTGTAGGCCCAGCCCATCTCAGACGATGGGTACCTGCACGATGCCATGTCATCAATGATAAGACAATAGCAACCAATCCAAATACAATGAGGAAATAATCAGCCAGAATGAAATATCGATGGGGATTCCATATCGCAGGAGGCGTGAGTAAGACCAGTCCAAGACCAATCACAGTAATTAGAAACACGATGGGAGGCCATGGATCTTTCATGAAGATTGCTAAACGACTAATACTTGGTTCATAAGATCGTACTTCTTCAAGTTCACTGATGCCTTCATCATCGTCTGCCTCTTCATCATCTTCTACATCTTCATCAGGAAAAGTATCATCTTCGAAATCTTCGTCATCATCTTCAAAGAAAGTATTATCGTCTTTATTCATTCAAGTTTCCTCACGTTACGAGTGTATTGGAGAGAAACTGGCCTCGTTAAAATCCTTATTGTCTGAAAAAAAGAAGGATTTCATAGATTAAAATGAGGTATTTCTATATTCAACAGGAGAATAATTAAAACAGATTTTATTGCAAAACAAAACATGTCTCTAGAAGGGCTGACAGCTGAGCAGTTGATCAGTAAAGCAAGATCTCTACGAATGCAAGGGAATAACAAAAGGGCAATTGAAGCATATCAACAAGCAATATCCCTTCAGCCTGAGAACCTGAATATCTTAAACGAGATGGGCCTAGCGTATATTCACATTGGAGAACAGAGTGAAGCAATCATTGCGTTTGATTTAGCAATCAGTATAGATCCAAAGGACCACAGAGGACACTCTAACAAGGCAGAAGCATACTTGACTACTGGTTCTTTTGATGAAGCTGATAGCGCAGCATCTGCAGGTCTTCAATATAATCCTACTAATGCAGATCTTTGGATCAAAAAAGCAAGAGCACTAGAGAGTCTGCTAAAGATACAGGAAGCTGTTAATGCATATAATGAAGCATTGAAGTATGAATCTGGAAACCCGGAAACATGGAAGGCGTTGGCATTATGTCTCGATGCTCAAGAGAAATGGTCGGAAGTATCAAGGGCATATAGAATTGCAGCAAGTCTACACGAAAAGCGTGGCGAGAGGCAGGATGCAGATAGTTGTATGAAATTTGCTCAGATGGCTGAAAATTCAGAGTGAAAAAAAGAGAATAGCCCCTTATTGGGGCCAAACTGTTTCTTATCGTTATTGGATCTCTTAACGTCTTAATTTAGTAATAGCTCCAACGAGAACGACTATTACTGCAATGATAATGTATGGAGCATACTCAATTAGAAGATCTATAAGTTCATTGGATGTTGTGGTTGTTGTTGTAGTTGTGATTGTAGTTGTGGTTGTAGTTGTGGTGATAGAACCAATTGAGTCACGAACTCTAATCACCATCTCCATACCGACATGCCATATTCCGTTTGCCTCTACAGAGGCTTGAACAGTTATATTTGTGCCATCAGTTTGTGGTGAAATGACATGGAAATAGTTCTCAGGATCGCCCTCAGCTGAATTAAACACGTTATCAAAAATCGTGTAATTGTTCCAGTCACCTGAGGCAATCTTTACACCAAGAGTGACATTGGTGACAGGAGCTGAGTAGAGCATGTGTGCATATACTGTTACGTTAATTGAAGATGAGCTTGTTGGAATATTTGGATTCCAATAGAGATTTACATCATTCATCTCATCACAGTCTGCGATACCCCAGTCAAAATCATAGATTGCTTGGAACCATTGAGCAACATCTGTATTCTCAATAATAACACCAGCTTCTCGGTTGTTAACAATACTATTATCACTATAATTGATACTACTTATGAGAACAATTCGCCCATCAACAATGATTCCTTTATTGTGATTAGCAGTAAACCACCGTGTATCTTGCCATACAATTGGGATGTTATGTTCCGTAAGAAGTTCAGCTACCTCAACAAAGTCATAGGCTTCCTCTGTAATAACACGCACAGTGACTCCACGATTCTTTGCGGCAATAATTGCATTCAGTATCTGAGTGACTTCGTTTCCAGCAGCTGAATTTGTGAAGTAAGGAATCTGGATATCAAGTGTTGCCTGAGCTGCATTTATGCAATAAAGAATACCCTGTAGACTTGTGTCCGGACTAAATATAGGAGTGACATTCATTTCACCACTAAAGTGGCCAGCCTCTGCAAAAGGTCTGAGGTATGTGCTCGATGTTTGAGAATATGACAGAGGATCTCCAGTGCCATGTTCTGTTGCATTATAGTCAACACCATTACTCCAATCATAATCGAAGACATCTCTATAATATTGAGTGACATCAGTATCAGTCATTGCAATACTCCATTCTCTATTTGCTTTCATACCATCTTCAGGAAAGCTCGTCTTTGCCCAATTGCCTGAGTGCACAATTGTTGTCTTGTTATCAATTATGACGAATTTTTGATGTGCATAAGTGAATTCTGGGGGATTAGTCCATTTGACAGGATACCCGAGAATTGTCAAATTGTTCGCTACATAATCATTGGGACCATAATATCCAAGGCTATTCCAGCCAATTAAGAATTTCATCTCTAGAGTAGGTTTAGTGGCATGTAGTTCATGAATAAGATCAATTATGTAGGGATTGTTGATACCATAAATCTCAATATAGATACTCTCTTGAGCGGAGTTTAGAAAATGCCAAAGAGCATCTCGACTTCCGTCAGGTGATACAAATGTTGTTACGTTCATGTTTTTCTCAAATGTCTGCCATGTGAAGGCTGAAGGTGAATAAGAACCTTCAATACTTTCAGAGAATAGCATAGGAGATAAAACTACAGGAATAAAACCTGAAACGAACAGTGTTATTATCAATACACTTACTATCTTATGATGAGTACTTACCAAGTCAAATCCTCCTGACTATCTAGATATCAGGATGTAAGACTAAGTCACTTATACCTTACTGAATGTATTTTATATCAGAAAGTAAAGGTGGTAAATCAATGAAGCTCTTCTACAAAGTCAGTCCTGAAGAATACATCAACTGTATGAGTAAGATTCGTGACAAGTTCTCAATGCACGAAGAAGTGGATGAAGCGGATACGATTTTATTATTAGACGATGAATCGCAAATTGAAAGAGTCACAGGCACATTCGACCCTAATAGTGATGATATGGCTCAAGTTCGGGTTGTGCTAACTGACGAGTCGCTCAGAGATTTCTTTGATTCAGTGCTTGGAGAACCATACCTAGTTAAATAAAATTCGAACCAATTTGAAAAAAAGATATCACTGACAGGAACACCCTCAGTGATTGAGAGAGTGCTCCTGTCGTATCAGCTCCCAATAATCATGAGAACTTGTATTTTTGGTCTTATGCCTCTTCAATAGCGCCTTCAGGACAGCTATCAACACAAGCATAGCATTCAGTGCACTCATCAGCACGTGCAACTTGGTATTCAGCCTTGTCCTTGATCACATATAAAGTAGGATCAACAGGACAAACATCAGCACAAGTTCCGCATGCAGTACATGCATCAGTTACTTTCCAAATCATTTGTACCACTTCTTTATTGGACCTTTTTGAAAGTCCGACACAGCTGACCGCCACTAATACCCATTTAAATTTCGGGGTGCGACTCTAAACATCGATAATCAATCGTTTATGCCGAATAACGAGTATTCATACTCCAAGAGTAATAAATGATGTATAATCCTCTAAATGTGATAACTTTGCGAGAGTATCAACAGAGAAAACACGATAATCCTCAAAGGATTCAACATCAATGATAGCAATAATATCATAACATCCACGGTCAACCAAGCAGGTCTGACTTACTTCTTTAAAAGACCTCAGCTGAGAGAGAACTGTGTCTGTGTAATTTGGTTCAACTTTTATTGTCAAGAAGATTTTCACAACTATCAGATACTCCTACAGCATGAGAATTATATGGATAAGGTGCTATATCTTTTTGTCGCCAGTATCAACCAATCAAGATTGCTCTTCATTGTCTAACCACTTTCTTAAAGATTCAGCACTTGCCGCTGACATGCCCTCAACTTGTGTTAGTTGTTCAACGCTCGCTTTCTGTACGCCCTCAAAACTTCCAAATGTATCTAATAGTGCTTTTCTTCTCTTTGGACCAATTCCGGGAGCCTCCTCTAATATGGAACCGGTGAATCTTTTGTCTCTAAGTTTGTGATGATATTTTTGTGCAAACCTATGAGCCTCATCACGTATATGTTGGATCAGATGGAGTGCATTAGAATTATAATTGAGAAGAATGCCATCAGAGTTTGACCGAGTGAATATGCGTTCCTCTCGCTTCGCCACAGAAGCAAGTGGAACATACTCAAGACCCAATTCTTTCAATGCGTCTGCTGCAACTGCAAGTTGTCCCTTCCCACCATCTATTATGATTAAATCAGGAAGTGGATATCCATGCTCTAGCACACCTTTGTATCTTCTATATACAACCTCACGCATCATTGCGTAATCATCAGGAGTTTCTTTAATTCTTACTCGGAACATACGATACCTCTTGTTATCGGGTTCTCCATTTTTGAAAACAACACAGGAACCTGTTGGGTCAGTTCCCTGGATGTTTGCTATGTCAAATCCTTCGATGTGAATAGGTGCATGAGCGAGTCCAAGAGATTCTTTGAGCTCCTTTACACCCTCATTCACTATCTCATCTTCACTTTCCCCAAGAATCAACATCTTACGTAGTGCGCGATGAGCATTTTTATTCGCCATCTGTATTAGATCATTTGTTCTTGCATCAGATGCCTCACTAATTATGACTTCATGTCCATTTGCCTCACTCAACCAAGTGCCAAGGTCTTGCATATCAGGGATTGAAAAGGGGAGTATAATTTCGTCAGGTAGTCTTGGAATGTCAAAATAGAACTGCTCTATAAATGCAGTTAGAACCTCTGTGTCTGACACATCAAGGTCAAGTTCAAAATAGAAATTATCTTGTCCAATGAGCCGTCCATTTCTCACAATGAGCATCTCGACAAGTGCAGCCTGCTCAGTTCGTGCAATTCCAAGAATGTCACGATTGGTTCCTTCGAATTCAACAACCTTCTGCCTACTCATTATGATCTCAATATCATTAAGCCTATCACGAAGTCTTGCTGCCTTCTCAAATTCCATATTAGCAGATGCAATATCCATCTGCGCGTGTATGACTTGAGTTAGATCTTCAGAACGCCCATCGAGGAACATACACATCTGATCAACCAAATTACAGTATTCATCATGAGAGATGAATTTTTCACAGGGACCAGTACATCTATCTAGATGATAGTCCATGCACGCGCGTTTGACTTTTGTAGGTTCTTTGCACATTGCAACTGGAATACTCTTTCTAATCGTATCCATAAAGCGATCTAATCGCTTTGTACTTCCATAGGGACCAAAGTAGATTGCACCGTCCTTCTCAGCATCTCTTGTCACTTCAAAGGTAGGTATTACATCAGTTTTATCAACACGAATCCAAGCGTGCCTCCGATCGTCTTTCAGAGCAATGTTGAACTTTGGTTTATGCTTCTTAATGAGAGTCTGTTCAAGAACTAGAGCTTCCCTCTCTGTGTTGGTGATAATGGCCTCGAGGTCTCTCGCCTGCTGCATCATCTCCCAAGTCCTTCGGTAGAGACCAGTCTTTCTGAGATATGAGCGCACTCTACGGCGGAGCATCTTTGCCTTACCAACGTATAGAATCTCACCTTTCTCGTCCTTCCAGAGATAGACACCTGGTTGATCAGGTAGATCCCTTACAAGAGTTGTGAGATTTGTCATTCTTGACCATTTATGATTAGAGTTCAAGCTTCTAAAACTTCTTGGATTTGTTCAATAAGAGGTTCAGGAGGGAGAGTCATCCATGATTTTGGTCCACAGTTACTTTGCGAATCTTCATTCGCCATTGGAGAATTGAATCACATGTGCCACCCTTTGAACAACCATAATATGAATAGTCCTTACATGAGATACAGGGAGAGGTCTCATCGACATCCTTAATCTTAAGTTCTAGCAACCTCATTTTTTCGAGCTCTTTCTTCACGGAAGGAGAAGCAGTTCGTTTTCCGGAGTCATAGAGTTGATATGCTTCTTCCAAGCGTCCCATATCCATTAATATTCTAGTGAGTTCCTCCCAAAAATGAATCGGGCCTGAGTTGATGGAGATGGCCTTTCGTAATGCATCTTCTGCCTCATTAAGAAGTCCTACGGATCGGAGATATGTACCAAGCAAGAACCAAGATTGTGCATCTCGGGGAAAAGCTCTGAGACGAGTTCTAAGATCAGCTTCTCTGAGAGTCGTTGACCTGTCAATTGATGTCGTTCCTAGGGTATTCGATGTGTCCTCTCGCTGTATCATTGCGTATGCGGCCTCCCGGCGGCCAATCACAGAGGTTCTGTGACGCAAGCACACAGAAGTTGGTAATTTTCATTTAAATAGGGTATGAGTATGTCCTTCGCATTTGATTTCTAATTGACATTCGAAGTTATTGTGTCATTAATTTCAATAATAGGATTTATAAATATCATAAAATTATTTTGAAGCATTATAAATCTTATATATTAAAAATAAAGCATTATTAATCCTTTATAGTTATGGATTTTTTATTGACTCCCAGATTAATGACGAAAAATCGAAAAAAGAAGGGCGCCTTTCAGCACGATCTACATTTTTTCCTAAGAGGATGATTCCTAGATAGTTCATGAGTTCTGACTGCAAAAGAAAAGATAGGAAGAATGATCATAGGAAATATCTTTCTTAATATTAACAAGAGTGTGCAGAATTTTCAGAACAATAATAAGGACTGATGGTTTTAATCTGCAGGTAAAGATAGAAAGGTCACGCCATTAGAAGGGTATTACTTTTTTCGATGGTTACTCTTTCTAACTCGGAGATTAAAGAATGAACAAATGCAAAGTATTCTTAATCATCTTCATTATGCTATTAGGATACGCAGCAGTTCCTAGTGGATTTGTATTTTCTGCGAAGCAATTTGAATCTAATCCATCAGCAACTCCAGCCGCAGATGCAACTACTGGAACTCTCAAGATAATAGTAACAGAGGATACCAGTGTCATCAATGGATCATATGCTGATTCGAATTTTGGAGGAGAATCGCAATTGCACTTGGGCACTGCGGATGATGGTTCTTGGATTACAGCACGGAGCTGGTTCAAGTTTGATTTACTCCATATTCCACGAGAGATTAGTGTTGAGAAAGCAACACTGAATGTTTTCGTTCAGGAAGAATGGAGTGGAGCAGCTGGAGTAGACGAACCAGTAGGCGTATATTATTGTGCAGACAATAACTGGGAACAAATGGCAATTACTTGGAATAATCAACCTTCGTTTTCACCAACACCAACAAGTGTGATTGATTCTCCAGCTAGCCCAAATATGTTCATTGTAGGAAATTGGTATGCCTGGGAGATCACTTCTGATGTAAGAAGTTGTTTGGAGGGAGATAAGATATTATCCGAGGTTCTAAAATATACAGAAGAATGGGGAACTCAGAATTCATTCTGGTATCCGATGAAATATCAGACATATCCTTTCAATGCAACGTATATTGAGATTGAGTATACAATCCCTTCAGTTAGTGGACTTACTGTTGATGGAATAGCATCTGGGCCATTACTGGATTTTATCAACTCTCCATGTCCAGATCTTGGATGGACGTTCTCAGATCCAGACTTTAATGACTTTCAGAAAGATTATGAAGTAGAAGTATGGAACAATACATACTATAACGATACACTTCTCTGGCAAAAGTCTCATGAGTTCATATATACTATTCACGATAGTGATTCAGTCAGTGGTAACATTCATCCGTTTGGTTTAGATGATGAATTCAGAATGCAAATCAAGTATCCATCAACAATTATCCCTCAATCAGGAATTATCGACAAACTCTATTTCACATCTGTTGAGGATGGTGACCTCACTGCAGTGTTAGAGAACCTCGAGATATCATTGGTCATGGTTTCAAGTTCTGCTGATTTAACTACAGACTTTGAAGCAAATAGAGAAGGAAGGACTCCAACGATTGTACTATCAAGAGACTCGTATGAGCTGACACTACATAATCACATCATTGAAGTTGACATCGAGGACACATTCTTTGTATATGAGAACTTGAACCTGATTGTTGAAATACGTCATACAGGGAATTCAGGAGATTTAATTCAAATTGATAGGACAAATGCAGGTGCTCCAGGAACAACAACATACTCCTATGGGATTGGAGCTTCAGTGGACACAATTGCAAACCTTCTGTATACGAGAACATATGATTTGAAGATTGGATTTTTGACTCAATCAGTATATGATATTGGTGCGAATACGAATGCATTCCCATTCGGATGTACTATTGGGTACCCAGGTAGATTCCAGATAAAGTATAATCAATCATTTATCGGAAGATCGGGATATCTGGATAAGATGTACTTCCCGGTGAGTACTTTGGATGGAGAGGTCGTATATGAGAATTTCACAATCAAACTCGTCGAAACTCCAGTGCTCGGGCAAATTGATCATGTAGACATGGAATCGAATTACGGAAGCCGAACACCACTTACTGTATTAGATGAAGATCTCTACACAGTAAGAAATCTTGGAAATGTATTAGTAATCGATTTTGATAATTCGTACTATTATTCGAATACGAATGATCTTCTCATAGACTTCCAATGGGATTCTTTGGTTAGTGGTAGTGCTGTAGTACGTTATACATTAGGAAGTACTTCATCCTATAGAGCATGGGATCTACACTGGAATGGTGCATATCGGTACGATAATAGAACAGCTGGGTATAACTTGTTTCTTGACTTTGTTAATAATGATGACTCAGTTCCTCTGCAGGAGTGTATAACACTAACAGAAGGAGAGAGGTACTATTGGCGAGTCAGAACTTGTGACAGCACTGGAATCTGGAGTGATTGGACTACAGCCAATTTCAAGTATGAGATTAGTCTTGTACTACCAACAATTTCAGTTCCAATAGCAAATCCAAGTCCTGTTGAAGTTGGTCAAGAAGTGACAGTTGCGGTGAATGCTACACATGCAGCTGGTATCTACTCTGCGCAGATCGAATTTGGAGGAACCAATCATTCGATGGCTGCAAGTGGTGATACCTACTCGTATGCATGGAGTCCAAGTACTGAAGGAATTATAGATTATACAATTTATGTTCGAAGTAATGAAAATACTTGGGCTTCGGTATCTGGTTCTTTCAATGTGACTGCTACCACAACAGGCACTGGAACAGGGACAGGTGGAGACATGACCATGATACTCATCGTAGCTGGTGTAAGTGCCGTGGTCGTCGTGGTCATACTTGTATTCGTTATGAAGAAGAAAAAGTAGAATCTGAATTTGTAAGGCTGGCATTGATTGTCAGCCTTCTTCCTTTCTTTTTAATGCGGTTATCTTACTACGAATATCTTCGATACTGATGGTTTTCGTCATCTGAACCTCAATAGAAATGTCTGTTCTCTTCAGAATCCCATATAGTTGAGAGAATTGAGTTGATGCATTAATTAGCTTAGAAATAGATTCTACTGAGTCTTCCATCATAACATTCTCAAAAGACCCTAGGTATTAAATTATCATAGAAGGATTTCGAGATTAGGATTTGAGAAGCCCCTTGAGATGTTTACCTGTATAGGACCTCTTTACTTTCACGAGATCCTCAGGAGTTCCAGCTGCAACGAGTTCACCCCCGCCATCACCGCCATCTGGACCGAGGTCAGTGACCCAATCAGCCGTCTTAATGATCTCAAGATTGTGCTCAACAATCACGACTGTATTCCCAACATCAACAAGCCGATTCACCACACCGAGAAGCACATGTACATCGGATGCTGAGAGACCAGTTGAGGGCTCATCCATGATATAGAGTGTATTTCCAGTGGCTGTGCGAGCGAGTTCAGCAGCGAGTTTCATACGTTGGCTTTCACCCCCGCTAAGGGTGGTTGCTGGTTGTCCTAACTGAAGGTATCCAAGCCCGACATCACTGAGTGTTCGCAGTCTATCAGCAACTTTGGGAATATCTCCAAAGAACTCTAGAGCCTCATCAATAGTGAGACCAAGCACCTGTGTGATGTTCTTTCCTTTATACAGGACCTCAAGGGTCTCTCTATCAAAACGTTTGCCCTTGCAGATATCACAGGTCATGAACACATCAGACATGAAATGCATCTCAACCTGAAGCACGCCGCTACCCTTGCACCTCTCACAACGACCCTCACGTGTGTTGAAGCTGAACCTTCCAGGACCATACCCTCGAGCCTTTGCTTCAGGCATCATAGCAAAGAGCTCTCTAATGCCACCAAATGTCTTCGTATACGTGGCAGGATTGCTCCTCGGAGTTCTGCCAATAGGACTCTGGTCAACAAGAATCATTCTGTCGATGTTCTCAATCCCATGGATTCCATCATGATCACCAGGGACAATGCTAGCCTTGTTTATCTTCTGAACTAGTGCCTTGTAGAGAATCTCATGGGTCAAGGAGCTCTTACCCGCACCTGACACTCCTGTGACGCAGATGAGTGTCCCAAGTGGAAATTCTACAGTGATATTCTTGAGGTTATTAGCACGGGCTCCTCTGATTGTGATCTTTTTACCAGTCCCTTTTCGTCTAGTCTCAGGAATAGGAATCTGTCTCTTTCCTGCGAGATATTGTGCTGTGAGTGACTTTGGGTCAGCAAGCACCTGTGAGGGAGGGCCCTCGGCGACAAGCCTTCCACCGTTCACACCAGCTAACGGACCTAGATCAATCAAATGGTCAGCAGCAGTGATCGTATCACGGTCATGTTCAATTACTACCACTGTATTGCCAAGAGACCTCAGGTGATAGAAGGTATCGATGAGCTTACCAATATCACGTGGATGGAGCCCAATTGATGGTTCGTCCAGACAATAGAGTACTCCAGTGAGGGCTGAACCAATCTGTGTTGCTAGACGAATCCTCTGACTCTCGCCCCCACTAAGTGACATTGAGGAGCGGTCAAGACTCAGATAGTCTAGTCCAACTGCAAGAAGGAAGTTGAGCCGTGCCTTGATCTCCTTTAGCACTAGTTCAGCAATCTTATGTTCTCGCTCTGTGAGCTCAATATTCTTGAAGAAGTCAGTCGCTTCTTCAATTGTCATAGATGTTATTTTATCAATAGATTTCCCAGCTACTGTGACAGCAAGACTCTCAGGTTTTAGTTTCATACCACCACATGCTTCACAGGGGGTCTTTCGAGAGAATTCGTTTGCGACATGTTGTGCCCACCAACGCTGGTAGTTCTTGTCACTGCTCTTCCCTCTCTCAAACATTTTCTCAAGCCAAGGGACAAGACCATACCACTTCCGAGTAATCTCCCAAACAGAATTTTCACGCTCAGACTTGTAAGTCAGAGTATATTCTGGTCGACCCCAGACCACTACTTCCTTCTGTTTCTCATCAAGTTCAGTAAAGGGTGTATCCATAGTGAATCCAAGTAATTCTCCCAGTGCAACAAGACGTTCGTTCCACCAAGTACGCTCTCCCTTGTTGATATGTCGACTGATGTCATGGACAGTCATCTTCTGGTCAGGAATGACTAACTCTGGGTCTACGGACATCGTGAGTCCAAGTCCATTACAGACTGGACATGCTCCGTCAGGTCTATTGAATGAGAATGCCTTCGGACCTAGTTTCTCATATTGAATCCCACACTTCGGGCACATCAGCTGCTCAGCGAATGTGAGGTCATCAGCTCCTTCTCGTGAAATGATTGCTCTTCCATCACCTGTTTCAAGAGCGGTCTCAAGGGAAC
>SDOA01000099.1 GCA_004524595.1 Candidatus Thorarchaeota archaeon
GTGAACAAAAACACCAACAAGAAAGATGTATGAAATCATCTTCCAATCCAAATTGAATTTCTTCAAGTAGGCTAATAGGGCAAGAAGGATGTATTCTCCAATAACCACAAAAACCTCAATGATTCTCTGCTCTGTCATTATTCTAGTAATAGTTATTTTTGTATCATTGATAGGTAGCAAAACTGAAACTAATCCAATTATGAGCCAGCCAAAAAATAGTAGGAATGACCAGTGTATTCGTTCTCTTCTTTCATTTACCAAATGACCTGGTTGTGTTGAGAACATGACCTGCACATAGGAATACTGTACCATTCCATAGGTGATTGAGAAATAGACAAAGAACACAGATGGTGACATCCAGCTTGGTAAACCATCAATAGTTCTGATTCCAAGATAATTGTACCACACTGCAAAATCCACGATGAAATTAATCAAGATACCAAGAAATCCGAATAGGAGTGGTTTTGCATATCTTCGTTTCCATAAAAATGCAATCCATATGAAAGTAAATACTAGGTCAAATAACATAAAGTCTGCATCAAATGTTCTTGTCACAATACTCTCAAATTGCATTTAGCAAGTACTAAACAAAGTCAATTTAAAATATATTCCTAAATAAAATGTGGAGCGAATCATGGCTACTGGGTTCTCATACACCACGTCATAATTACATGAATTCCAACTTATTCCTTTCAAGTCTACCAGTGATTGAGAGCCAAAAGACTAGAAATGCTGCAGAAACGAAACCATATCCTGGATCCAAGAATGGAAATTCCAATAAGAGCAATGGGAATCTAATGAAAATATAGAGCAACAGTCCAATTGCCATTCCGAGAGGTCGCGATCTTCCTATAGCTCCTGCTCTTTTCATTCTTCTCCAAGTGATTGAGAATAAGATGATTGGGAGGAAGAAAAGTACTATCACAATAGCTCCAAGATACCAATAGTTAAGAAATGCAACACTCACTGGCTCTGGATATGATTGAACCATTAGGAGAATTGAAGGAATATAGATGATTACAGGTATCGATGCTGCAGTACGATATCCTGATGCCAGAAGTGCAATTACTGTGAATATGATGAGAGCAAACGAAGATGCAACAAGATCAAAATACACTCCCGTGGTATAATCGATGATGCCAAGGTTTCCAAAAATACCCATTGTTTGACCCGCAACAAAGCATGTAAAAATAATCATCAACAATGCAGTTGGCAGCTGTTTCGTTTCTCTCCAACGTCCATAGGTATACGATGCAGTACCACTAGCAAACATGATTGCTATTACTCCAAAGATTGCGGTAACAACAATATGTAGTTCTGTAATTAGACCCGTTGTAAGTAGACTAGTAATAAGATACACTGGAACTGCAAAACTGGCACCGTAACCAAAGAGTTCTGCAGAAATTTTCTGTTCCGGCCTTAGAAATGCAAAAGCAATCATCACAGGTCCCATTAATGCAATGACAGAAATTGCAATTATGAGTTCTATTGGTAAAATCAGAAATAGACGTGGGACTGCAAGGACCTGTACAATCATAGCATAACCTAATGCCAGACTCGTGCTTCTTTTTGTGTCATACGCTATCCATGTAAATAGAGTTGCGTTTATTCCAAGAAGGATAATACACACGAAATTGCCAAAATTGATGTAGTTTTCAGCTACATTACTGATTCCTGAAGCTTCAATAATCAATACTGCATTATACAAGAGAAGATACGCAATAAAAATCATCACCAACATGATTATGCCAAGCAAGCGTTGTTTGAGGATTATCGTAGCAGATATGGATAAAAAGAGTAACTCAAGTACTGTAAATACATAGAATATTGTATACGAATTCAGATACTGATTATTAATAACCTGTGAAGTTTCTTGCCATAATGTAATATTGTCATTAATGATGAAAAATGTGAGTAGAACACCAATTCCAAACATAATCAGACCAAGAGCAAAAAGGTAGAGTGGTCGAAATGCTCTCTTAATCTCAGGGTCGGGAGAAGATGCAGACCGTAATCGACTGTAGTTGATAATTGTTCCAGCGGCGACCAATGTTGTCAGTCCAAGAAATAGATAGCCAATCTCGTAAATTTCCATTTAGGTGTCCTCCTAGAAAACTTTCTTTCCCCACTTAGTTGCAGCTGAGCTTGCTTCACTTGTCTTGCCTCGAATACCATTACGAACTTTTTCAATTTCATCTAGGGATTTTTCCTCAGTTATCATCTCATTGACTAGATCGAGAACGCCATCGTCAATATTCAAACCTCGTTCAATTACAAAATCAATGACTGCTTTATTATGATTGTTTGCTTCCTTGTCATCGTTTGCATGGAGTGTTACTACATAATTATCACCAGCTTTTCCGATGAGTAGTTTGAGCTCCCCAAATTGCAGTTCATTAATTTCATTACCTGATATCTTCTTAATGAACATCTGGAGTGCA
Organism: Candidatus Thorarchaeota archaeon; assembly: GCA_004524595.1. Next base: position 2,442 of record SDOA01000099.1, read on the forward strand.
GAGACAAACCCTCCTAGAAGTGCTGAGTCTCCTTTAAGATTCTCCCAGCCCATTGAAGCAATGGTTTCGCCAGCGTCATTAATGAGGAAGATGCCATACATCGTCTTTTAATCCCTGAATACATATGCTTCTAATGTGAACACAGCTGGTGTTGACTGTGCGAGTCCCTGCGTGAAGACGTTTTTTCTATCAATTAAGCATTATTAGCATATATTATCTTTGTATCCACATATGAACCTCTCTTATTCCATGGCTTAGAACGAATCAAACCAGCGTTTCGTCTTATCAAATGCATCTTTCTCTTCTTCGGACGCTTCAGCTGCAGCTTCAACATCTCGAACTTGAAAATTTGCATCAACAAAGGCTACTAATGCATGACCCTTCGTGCATTTAGCAGTAACAATGGTCGGATAGCGCTTGGCTTGTGTTATCTGCTTTTCCTCAACTTCCACATATACAAGGTTGTTATCTTTACATGCAGGACAAGCAAATGGTCGAAGCTTAATCTTTGGCATTAAAATATCTCCAAGGTGGATATTTGAGGTTCAGCTCAGTCTTACTGACCTGACATTTAATGATATTTCTTACAGATAATCTACTGTAGTATGCTGAACTCTATTAGGTATGTTTTACTACTAGATACTCTCCAGCTGCTTCAAAGAGTTCTTTTACACCTGTTCCAGTCTTTGCTGACACTTCGAATATCTTTGCATTGTATTTTGCAGCGTATTCTTCAGCTTCCTCTCTCGCGACTCCTGCTCCAGGGATACGCTCATCAACTTTGTTCCCAACAATAAAGATTTCACAGCCAGGAACACTACTATGCAGTCTGCCAATCCAATCATCGAGTCTATGCATGGTAAATGGTCGACTTACTTCGTAAACAGCAATTCCAAGCTTGGATCCCCTGAAATAGTCCATGACGACATCTTGGAATCGTGGTTGTCCTCCGAGATCCCAAAGAAGAAGAGTAAGTTCTGTTCCGGCGATATTGAGTTTCTTAGTTGCAAAATTAACGCCAATAGTCATCTTCATCTGTTGGTCAAAGCGGTCTTCGGTGTACCTTACAGCTAAACTCGTCTTGCCTACACCCCCTTCTCCAATTAGAACTGTTTTGTAGACAGGACTTCGAGTGCTCATCTGGTCTTGCTCCACGTCGTTGGGCTTAAAACAGACATATGAAGGTTGTTCTAAGATATTATTTTCCTTTTGGAAGGATGAGTTCTTGGTCATGTATACTTACTGAAGGTAGAAAGTACCTTCTGCTGTTAATCGCACTTTTCCTGACACTAGTATTTCTGACATACTCTCGTGCGGAATCTCTGCAGTGAGCTTACTCGGTCTCTTGATTTCATACCCCTGTTCAATTTCGATTGGGTCTCCGAATTCATGACTTTTAAGAATGCTATATCTTTCAATGTAAGCTGCCAATGGTCCTGCAGCACTTCCTGTTGCTGCATCCTCTAATACTCCTGCGCCTGGAGCGAATGTTCTAGCATGGACATCATTCTTTGGATTGAGGGTTTCAGTTGAGAAGATGAGAATTTCTTGTGTTTCTAGGTCTTTCAGATTAGATACTATCAATTCCGGATTTGGAACAGCATGTTGCACAGCTTTAATATCTCTCATTGGAACTATGATAAATGGAACTCCAGTTGTGACAATTTGGATTGGTATCCCATCTGAAATCTCCTCCGGGCTTACACCTATGACTTCTGCTATTCTAGTCTTATCTTCGACATTTTCCATGAATGTTGGAGAAGGCTGTGTCATCTGAATCTGATTCTCTGAGAGGTAGTCAACAGCGATAGGACCAATCCCCAGTTCAAGAATAGTCTTCATTTCATTCCTCTTTACTATTTCTTTGTATTTCATCACAAAAGCTGTTCCGAGAGTTGGGTGTCCTGCAAATGGAAGTTCTCTTCCTGGTGTGAAGATTCTTACCCTTGAAGAGCAACCTCTCATGGTCGGATTCTCGATAAATGTTGATTCAGAGAAGCTCATCTCTATTGCAATGCCTTGCATCTCTTGAGATGATAGATTTTTGTTTGAGGTAGCCTCCCAAAAAGTGGCTAATTGATTTCCTCCAAAAGGAAAACCATCATCTACAAATACACTCGTTTGAACAAATGGTATGGATCGCATGGATATATCTTAGTAGAACCATCTAATGAAGAATACCGATTCTGCATATTTTGGTCTAGCTATATTTTAGTTTATCAAGTTCTGATTGACAGATCTTCCTATCTTCTTCTCCTTTTACAGCATCTATAGCTTTCTGTGACAGTTCAAGATATTTTTTGAACTCGGCATTCTTTCTAGCTACCAAATACGCTCTTGCTAGCACCTCGTATGCAAAAGCTAGATCAAAATCGCCAATACCAATTTCTTCTGTGATTTTCAAGCATTGTTCTGCATGATAGGTGGCAGCTTCTGCCCATTTCAATGCGCTATAGACACGTGATATCATATATTCTGCTCGAGCTCTATTTATCGGCTGTCCTATCTTACTCCAATGATAAAGGGATGTATGAGCCATATGAAGTGCTTCTTCAAGTTCTTTTTTCGAAGGATTTTCTTTATCCAGAATTGGCCATATCGCATTATTCGTGGTCATTGCAATCTTCTTGTGGAATTCACCTATGGTCATCTTTTCTTCAGTCACATGTGAGTCCTCCTGAATTGCCATAATCCATCACGGCTTCAACTCATTAAACTATTGTTGTCTTCTCTGATAGACAGAATATAGTAACATATTGTGACCCTCTTTTGTGCTCATTCTTTATATAGTAATTATTAAATTTCTGAATAGATTGATTTCGTATGTGTTTGCTTCAGTATAAATCTAGTACTCACAGAAATCGGATTTGAGGTAAGATAAAATGACACCAATCGATAATAACGAGGCTACTTCTGGAGATTCGTCTGATGATGCAGAGAAGCCTTTTGATGTTGAAAAAGAAATCAGAAGAAGAAAGAGGTCTCATAGAAAAACATCTTCTGCTAAAGGTTATGTGTCTGCAATCAGCTTCATTGCATGGATTGCTTTTACAATAATCTGGCTCTTCTTCTTTGCTGGAGACTATGGCATCTTTCAAAACATTGCCATCGTGTTCATTGCACTTTTAGCAATTGGAGCCCTAAATGTAGTTCTTTGGATTCCTTCTGTTGAAGGAAGACGCCCTAAGGCTAGTGCAGTGAGTGGAATTGCGTGGATCGGTTTTCTAATAGTATGGATTCTTGTATTTGCTGCAGGATTTGGATTCTATGAGAATATTGGAATTGCAATAGCATCATTATTGCTAATTGGTCTTGTGAACATGATATTATGGATGCCGTCGAGCGGAGACTCTGGCATTGCAAGAATTAGTAGCGCAGCTGGAATAGTATGGTTGATATTCATTGTCCTCTGGCTTCCATTCGCTAACAACTTCGCTACTACGATCTATTACATTACTTTCTATCAATCTGTTGCAATTGTTCTAGCATCACTACTATTGATGTTAATAGCAGTTGTAGCTCCATGGAGAAGCAAGATGCAAATCTCCATTGATGGAGAAGTATCAGTTGGAATGCGGCCAAAAGCTACAGTTGGTATATTCTTCCTCTGGTTACTTACGCTGGTCATCTGGATGTGGCTCCTTGCAGATGATTACACTGGATATCAGAATGTTGCCGCAGTTCTCATTTCGTTTGCAATATTCTGTGCAATAATAATAGGAATGTGGTACTCCTGGACACGAACAAGAGAAACAGGTCCTGAGAGTTGGTTCTCGATTGGTCTGGCTTTTGCATGGGTATCCATCCTTGCTTTATGGTTCTGGTTTTTCGCGGATAATTTTGATGTCTACCAGAACATAGCGATTTTCATAGTTACACTTCTTGGAATGGCCGCTATTGGCGGTGCAGCTCAATGGATGAAGATCAGAGACTTTGAAGCAATGGATTGGACTGATTAGAACTAAACTAGATGGTAGGGACAACCTACCATCCTCTCTTATTTTTCAATATACTAACCAACTGCTATCAACTGCAAGTATCTGACCTGTGATATTCTATTGATCTATTCTGGTGCAGGGTGCTCACAAGGCTCCCTTGCTTCAGGAGGAGTTCGTTGTTTTCTGATCTGGTAGAGTCGCAATAATCCAATTGGAAGGACAATGGCAAGCCAAATGATAATATCTCCGAGGGTAGAGAGAAGTCCTCGTATTCCTGAAGGATCAAGCCACATCTGCCCAAGTTTCATCATAGTGACCAAGGGTAGTATGAGAATAAGTCCAAAGATTTGTTTCAATTGAACTGCATTTACTCTACATGCTAATCTTGAACCGATTTGTCCACCTAATAACATACCTACACCTAAGGCTGCTGCAAAATAGAGATTGACAGTGTTCAGGTAAATGTTCAGAGCTGTTCCTGCAGCAGTTGTGAAGATCATTGTAAACATCGAGGTAGCAACAGCTGCATGCATTGGTACTCCCATTAATACACTCAGAACTGGAACAACTACTGCACCTCCACCAATTCCAAGCAGTCCTGCTGATATACCACCAATGAATGCACCAAAAAGGGAAATTCCCCATCGTTTCGTGTTGATATTTGACATAGTCCAATTAGACATTTCTGATGTCAAATCGCTCTTCCCTTTTTTCTTTGCAAAGAGCATCTTTAATGCAACTGGCATAAGGGAGACTCCAAAGATTACCCTTAGGACATAGGGTGCTTCTATTAGGGTTCTAAGCATCACACCAAAGAGTGATCCTGGAACTGTTAGCACTGCTAGAATCAGTCCTGGTTTCAGGAGAGTCGGTCTGGGATTCTGCCGCCAATATGCGGCCGAGCTAGCAATAGAAACAAAGAATGCTCCAACAAGAGCAGTAGAAGGAGCAGATTGTTCATTGAAAATATCCCAAAAGACGATCAACAATAATGGCGTGTTAATCACACCACCACCAATACCTATCATCGATGATAGAGAACCTACGCCTATTGCAAAGATTGCTACAAATGCAACCTGAAGTATGAGATCTTGCATCAAAACACCTTCTGGATGCAGGCGGTCATTAAGACCTATACTTAAGGAATTGGTTCTAGCTTCAAAAGTGCTCAGTCAGGAGTTTTCCGTTGTGCAATCAAAAACAGACCGACTAGTAAAATGCTAAATCCAACAAAGGTGAGGATGGTTGATATATCATTAATATTTTGTATCGCCGTAAATGAATTGACCACTACACCTCCAAGTATTATTATGAATCCTACTAAAGCTGTTGCCAATCCTGGGCGAACGTCGTATTTCAAAAATGATGGTTCATCATATCCGCTTTCGATAACAGGCGCCTCTGATAATTTGACAGAGCTCTTGAAGAAACGTTTCTCATCGCTAGTTAGAGAACCTTCCAATCTACCCTCTCCTAGAAGTTCTTTGATCAATAAGATCACTTGTTCTCTTGGAAGTCCAATTTTATTGCTCAAGGTTTCAATGGCACTAACATTCCTCTCCATGACGAGTTGGATGAGTAATTGTTTCTTATCCTCCACGAATATCACACTCATTTCTTTATGCTCCATTAGCTTTACAAGTTTTATTTTCTGCGCTTTGGCTTTTCAATATCCCTGTTTCTCACAATTCACTTTAGCGCTTAGACCAAATGGCTTATAGTGACAATCGATTGCAGCGAAATAGAGTATAATGACCGAGATTAAGGATATTGAGGTAGTAGCTCCAAAGAAATGGATGGATGCATGGGATAAAATATTCAGTCAGATGTCTTCAATGACTGATGAAGAGCTTTCTCAGCTTGATATCATTCATAGTATTCAGCAATTGGAACATGCATTTGCAATAACAAAAACTAATACAGAGCAATTACGAATTTTAGAACTCGGTTGTGGAGATGGCAGTGCTGCCTGTTATTTAGCTAGGCTTGGCAGTCATGTTGTTGCAGTTGATGCTTTAGCAAGTGCAGTATCTGTTGCACAACGAAGAGCAAGAATCTTAGGTCTCTCTAATAAAGTTGAATTTAGATTGGATGATATGGATGGTTGGCCTATTCTTCCTCAAAGCTACGATGTAGTTGTAGCCATTCAATGCCTTCAATATCTCTTTGAGAGAGCTTTACCAAGATTGAGAGAAGTGATTAAAGCAATTAAACCCGGTGGTTTTCTCGTCTACAGTGGGAATGTACTGCCACATTATGAGACAGATCCACCCATTCGGTTCATCACTCCTGAGGAACTCAAGACGGAACTTGAAGGATGGACTCTCCATGTGTTTGGCACAGATGAGCGGTTGATTCATCTGAATGATCTACGTGGATATGTCTGGACTGTTGCAAGGAAACCGCATGAAACAAATTGAACAGTTATTTTAAACCCCAGAAAACAACCTCACCGAGATTAGTTTCGAATAATCCATTCTTAATAAATTCATTTTCAATAATTCGCTTCAAATCAGCACCTTCTACAAATCCTAGATCTGGGAATAGGGTTTCAGCGGTAATTCTGATGAATTCTGCTAGTGATGCTTTCTTTGGTTCTTCAAAAAATACGTATGGAATTTTAATACGTAGCAACCCGTTTTTTACTAATATTCTCTTGCATTCTGAAATTGTTTTTATCAGTTCAATGTGAGACGGTATCCCTCTCAATCTTATCTCTGAAAAGGTTTCATCATCCACTTGTAGCTCCATATTCTCTTCATCTATTGCAGAATAACTAATTCCGGTCTTATTTAGCATAGTATCGGAACCTGAGATATAGAGAGAGATATTGTTCATCGTGACAAGTTCTCTTATTTCATCTATGTCATCCACGGTTATTGTAGGATATGCCATATAGAGAATTTTTCCGCTAAGAGCTGAATGACTAGGAGCCTTTCCAAAGTTGTAAAGATTTCCAGGATTTGCTTTTCTATACTGATTGTAAAAATGAAGAAGAGTTTCAAAACCCCCTCGGAGTGTTTCTACCAGATACTCCTCTGCTTCAGGACCTGGTTGATAGATTCTTCTATATGGTCCTAATGGTCCAGGTTGTAGAGCACTCACAACCAGGTTCTCTTTTTCCATTGTTTTGAGCAGCTTTGGAAGGCGAGTTCTTTTTGGATCTGAGAACTTGTCTATTGAATAGATAAGATCGTAAATTGACGATGGACTACGATCTAAAGTGAGTAATATTTGTCTCATCAGATCTGACCTAGATAACTTCATTCTCTCTCCTTCAGTTTGTAAATCAACATCTAATTTCCTTAATATTCAAGCGTTTCACGCCATCTATTTGCTTCTTTTTGCTGGGATGAGGTGTCTTATTACTAACGAATGATTTTCTAAAAAAGAGATATAATGAGTCGCTGTAAACATTGCGGGTTCTTGCTAGATGATAAATCGGTAACTAATAGAGATGCAAGCATAAATCTCTGTGTTTCTTGCGATGATGCGATTGCTAATCCAAAGCAAATAAATCAGATTAGAACTTCTTTCCTTGAATTCTGGAATAAGAGATTAGTTAAAGAAAAATCAGAAACCATCAAGGCAGAATAAAAAAGCTGGATCTCATGCTCTTGAAATTTTACGGTGAATTAATTTACGACCTTTCAAATTGCAAGAATTACAAGCATCACTCCAACAACAGTGAGGATGACACCCAGTATTGACCTTCGGTTAAATTTTTCCTTTAGAATGAGAATTGAAATTGGCAGGGCAAATAATGGTGATGTAGAGCCTAGAAGTGCTGCGATTGAGGCACCTATCAATTTTACAGTATAGGTATAAAGGAGTGAACCCATAGTCATTCCTAGAAAACCTGCAGCCATGACTATCTTTGTTGCTCTTTTAGATGGGATTGGCATTCCTTTTTGAACAGCTCCTAAAAATAGGGGGATAAAAATAGCACCTCCAAACAACATTCTAACAAAATTAGCATCAATTGGATCAACACCTTCAACTCCCATTTGAAGGAGCACGCTTCCCAATGCCCAGCAAATTGCAGCTAGAAAAGCAAGACTCAGACCTAATATATCTGCTTTTAATTGCCCCTCCTCTTTCTTCCTCGTCGCCTGTTCTCTTGAGATTATCGTAATACCAATTACTGCAATTAATACTCCTAGAAATCTGCTCAGAATGACTTCTTCTGCTACAAGAAATACTGCAATGATGTAGGTTGAGATAGGATAAATATTTGCTATTGGAAATGCATAGGATACTCCTATTCTCTCTTGACTAATCAGATAAACTAAATCCCCTACAACTAACCCAATTGTCACTGAAAGAATGAGAAATATTAGAGAATCAAAAGGCATGTAGAAATGTGTAGTTCGGAATGGAATGAACAATATCACAGACATAAATGCCATAGCTGCCCACATCTTCAGAGACGAGATAGCTAATGGCGTAGCTTCCGAACTCTGAGATTTGTATACATTTGTCGATATTGCCCATAGGAACGATGTAAATAGACCAATCAAGCTTCCAAGGATGAGATCTGGTGTGAGCTGCATTTGGCAATCATATATTTTGCAATCTAGACACCTTATTGAAGATATTCCATCTTACATCATTATCCATATTGCGCCAAGGTAAAACCTATTGATAATAGCTACTTCGTTACATACCAGACTCCATACGTACTGATAATGGAGGTATCCCTTAGTGATTCTTATGAGGAGACAAGATAATGAAACAAATTCGCTGTAAGAAAGGAATATTACTACTACTTATTGTTATGACCACAATACTAACAGCTGGTTCCTTTTCCATTGATTTCAAAGTCAAAGGGTATAATATGGAGGAACATAAGTATCCAGCCGCTCTTGTTTACGAAGATCATGCTCCTATTTCAATAGATGGGAACTCGGATTTTCTAAATCAAGCTTCGATAGAAGGTTGGTCTGGAAATGGTTCTATTAATAATCCAATTACGATAACAGGTTATAGAATTGCAGCTACGGGTATGGAATGCATAAAGCTATCGAACATTGACTGCCACTGGGTGATTAGTGATTGCCTCATTGAAGGAGGTGCTCCATATTCGTATGGTATGCATTTCATTAATGCAACAAATGGTGTTGTATCAAACAATATCATTCGAGACCGGGATATCGCTATTCAAATATCTCTTAAGTCATGTAATTGTGTATTTACTGGAAATCAAATATACGATAATGTACATAATGCAATAAAAGTACTCAATGGAATGGCTAATTGCGTTATTTCTGGAAACTATATGAACAACAATTCTGCGAATAATATATGGATAGCTGGAGGATTCAATTCATCTAATATCATTGACAATGTGATTATTGGTGGAGATAATGGAATTCGTGTAAATATACCCATTGATTGTATAATTAGGAATAATACTATATCAGAGAGTCAGCTCGATTCAATAGTAGTTCCTGTTGCCTCTAATACCTCTATCTGTGAAAACACTGTGATCAATCCTACTGGAATGGGCATAATGTCCTCAGGTCACTTTCTTGTGATTGAATCCAACACAGTTGATAATTCGACAACTAATGGTCTCTATTTATCATCTGGGAATAATTGTACGATTAAGAATAATCGTGCAATGAATTGCATAGATTATGCACTTGTTTTGGGTGCGTCAACAGCAGATGCAACTGTGTCTGAGAATGTCTTCATCGATAATAATGAAGGCGGATGTCAGGTCAAAGATGATGGTGATGAGAATGTATTCTGCTACAATCACTATAACGATTGGATAGCACCTGATGAGGATTCTGATAACATTGTAGATGAGCCATACTCAATTGATGGCAATGCGGAGAATACTGACCCTTATCCTCTAGTTGATCCTGATGTAGGAATTCCTGTCACAACTATGAGTTCGATCACTACAACTACAACGGCTAGTTCTGGAACATTGAACTTAATTCTATACACTGCTATTGGAGCAATGGTTGTTCTAGTCACAATTGCTGCTATTCTCATTAAAAGAAAGTAAACACAATAATGCATTGGCGGAGCGCAATCTCCGCTATACTTCTTTTTTCGATGCAAAAAAGGAATTCTTATAGTCACTAGACTCTTCTTTCTAATGAACTAAGTGTGTCACTAAAAATATGTATACGAATGAAGAAGTCAGGCTCTTGAATTACCAAAGTGCTATTGATGATATTAAATTGGATAATACTGTCAAGTGTTCTAAAAAACAAAACTGTAGACATTGCAGAAAAATAGCAATGTCCACAGGTCTATTCTGACTACTTTAGGTCATAGGTATAACATGTTGGATCACTTTTTGCTATGGGCGCGCCAGTCTTTTCGGTAAGGTTTGAATATTTCCAATCTCTTGGTTGTCCTGAATAGAGCTGTATCAAGTGACCATTTTGAGTTCTATACATGATATGTTGTGTGCTAAAGAGATCAAATGTATACCCAAATGGATTACCTGCAGCTAAGGGCATTCCAGTTGCTGCTGTCAGATTCATATGTTTCCAGCCTTCTCCTCTAATAAACCAGATGTCATGAATATGTCCATCCTGTCCTCTGTAAACAAGATTCTGAGAATTATGAACTGGGTCTACGAATGAGGTTGGAGTTCCAGTAGCCAATGGTGCTCCTGTTTTCTCAGTCATGTTTGAGATTTTCCACTGTCCCGTCTGGTCTGAATACATCTGATAGATATGATTGTCCTGCCCTCGATAGATAACATGTTGAGTGTTAAAAACATGATATGTATAGCTCGAAGGATCCCCGTTTGCAAGTGGTCCCCCTGTTGCTCCAGTCAAACTCACATGTTTCCACCCTTCGCCTCGAACAAAGTAGAGAGTATAAATATGCCCATCTTGGCTTCTGTATACGATATTCTGAGAATCATTCATCCCATAGACATAGGTTGTTGGCCTTCCTGATGCTAGAGGTGCTCCTGATTGTACCGTCATATCTGCGTGTTTCCAATTCCCAATTTGCGCTGAATAAAGTTGATGTAAATGGTTATCACTACTACGGTAGATAACATGTTGTGTATTGAAGACATGATATGTATAAGCAGAAGGATCCCCCTCAGCAAGAGGTGCTCCAACAAGCCCCGTAAGGTTTGTATTTGCCCAACCAGTTCCTCTAATAAAGAAGAGAGTATGGATGTGCTTATCATGTCCTCGAAATACTATGTTTTGAGAGTTATTCACATTATATACAAACGCTGCAGGATTTCCCTCAGCAAGAGGAGACCTATGTTTTTCACCAAAATTGGCGAATCTCCATCCCTCTCCTCTGAAGAAATAAATATCAATCATTTGTCCGTTTGTGGAAATGTAAACAACATGATTAGTCTTCTGTACTTCTTGAGCCATTATTGTATTCTCCGAAAATATATCTAATGAAAAAATCGTTTCATTACAAATAATATAATCTTAGATGTCTTATTTAGCATTCAAGTTACAAAATGGGGTAACAAAGAATACCTTTTTCGGAAATAAGATATGCAACTTTTGGGTAATTATACTTGGAATACTACGTATAGAATCGATAACATAATGGATAATCCTGCGATGGTTTCGGAGTTCTATTTCCATAATCCTCTTTTATAATAAGATATTGGATGTGAAGGGATTTTCTATTAGAAATTATTCAATTCTTTCTTCTGCATCCACAGTAGTCCTACAATATGGGCACTTAGCCTTTAATGGTCCAATCCAGTCGACCTCTTCGTTACTGATTGCTGCACCACATGCAGGACACTGAGATGGGATTTGGTAGATTGCCTTTCCATATCGCTTTTGTCCTGAGAACTCTGGACTCTGGGAGTAATCTCCCGTATATACGATAGTTTCTGGTCTGTAACTAGTCGTGGATGGAACCTCTTGCCCTGAAGAACGTAATACTGAAAGACAAACGATTAGACCAAATATACCCATTCCAAAAGGAACCAGAGCAAATATTAATGGAGGTCCATATTGAGGATAAGGTGACTGTTCTATCATTTGAAGAACAAAAAGTCCCATTCCAAAAGCTGCTCCGCAAAAAATGGTGAAGAAGCAAGCGGTCACAATTTTGCCTGAAATTCCTGATTTCTGTTCCATTCCAATTCTTCCTAAACATTCATCAATTTTGAACAAATTTAAATTCTTCTTGTTATCAATCGCTCAATCCGTTTTCAATTGAGTCGTCAGATTCTTTATCAGCTGTGCCTTCATTCTTAGACTGTTGATATGTTCCCATGTATAACTCATTCAGTTTTCCTTCTCTTGAAGCAATTTGTACAAGACGAGTCTTCTCCTGAACTTCCTCAGTATTCAAACAGATATGACATTTATCGCAATATACCTCTTTCACATGCCATTTATTGTACCTGACAATCCTTCCAGTGGCTCCGCAGTTTGGACACTCTTCGTCGCTCATAATCCAAGAGTAAGGGCTCTTCAGTAATAAGTGTCGTTCATATAAAATCACAATGGTCTATTTTTTGATTTGCTAATGTTTATGAAATAGTCACCTGTTGTGTCCCCTTGCTGTGTCCCTCTCAAGTGGCTTTGGATTATATACTAGTCAGTTCTCTGATTTGTACAATTCTATAATGGAGATCTTTCAATAATGAGCAGAACTTCGAGTTTCATGGGTTTCACAGAGACTGATGAAAAGGCTCTCCGTCTTGGTCGTATCTTAATGATTCTCCTACCTACAGCCAACATCATCTTCACGTTAAGTACGACCTTCTATACCATCTTCATTGCTGAAGCATTGGGCGGTCCAGGTGGATTCATTGACGGTCTAGGTCTCCTAGGTGTACTAGTCGCAATAGAGATGATCACTCAGACAATTCTTGACTATCCAAGTGGTGCTCTCGGTGATGCCATTGGACAAAGATGGGTCATAGCTATCGGGAACACATTATTTGGAGTAGTCTTCTTCATGGTCTCGTTCGTGACTTCTTCAACACCATTCTACTACTTGGTCGCAATCTTTGTTCTTCAGGGCGCTGCTCAATCCCAGATTAGTGGGGCTTGGGGTGCATGGTTTGACAATAATTACAAGGTAGCCATGCCTAAAGACAAGGACCGGAAAGCTTACGGAGTATTCTGGGGTCGTATGGGTATGATCTCACAGATTGCCTCAACTGCAGCTCTTATTCCAGGTAGCATTCTTGCTGTTGTCTTTCGGAGACCCTTTGTTTTTCAGCTTCAAGCAATAGGTGCAGTTTTCTTTGCTCTTCTTGTCCTACGATACATCCGTGACTTCCCAGAAGTAGAAGCGCTCCGCGAGAAACGCCCTTCAATGAGTGAATACACTGCTCTCTTGAAAGAAGGTGTTTCATACTTATGGAAGACTCCCTTTGTCAAATATCTGGTCTTAGGCTCTATGCTTGCAGCAAGCGCAATCACTGTCTGGGGTCAACTTATTCTGTTCCCTCTCTACTACAGCTATCTGATCACTGACGTAGCAGTTGCCACATATCGAACAGTGGCTTTCATCCCTGGAGTTGCAGCTAACGAGCGTTCAGGTATCTGGTCTCAGAAGTTTGAGCCTAAGAAGTGGATTCCTCGATTCAGACTCCTTCAGGCATGTGGTTTTATATTCTTCGTAATTGTCGCCTTCATGATGTTCATTTTTCCCCCAGTAGGTGCTGCAGCACAGATGGTACGCATTATGTGGCCATTCACGTCGATTGTCCTTATCGAGATGCCA
>SDOA01000100.1 GCA_004524595.1 Candidatus Thorarchaeota archaeon
AAATTCTAATTATATAACAAATAATTGGGAGGTAATGGTCATTATGTGGAGTCGAAGAGAGATTAAGGTGATATTTCTGATAGTTTTCATCACGCTGTCCCCGAGCCTCCTTACTCTTGCCTATAGTCAGACCTTAATCCACAGTGGCATTGGCCCTGTAAGATGGTGGTGGGGTGGAATGACCTCTCCTCCATCGTTACCCATTTCCATATCGGTAAACAACTCAGTTCCTGTTGCGACAGTCACACTTCATGGTGAGCAGCTTAATCTCTATATCACTAACATCACTGGTGGGAACGTCTCAATCCAAGTGAGTTGCGAAACAAATGATTCAATACTCACTCTGAATCAAATCACAGATTACAATGCGCGTTTTGTGTATCCGACAGAAACTCCTTCTAGCAACAACGACCAAGACTTCAATGTAACCGTGATTTGGGAGGGAGAAAATGCTACAATCACTATTGATTATTTCTTCATCATGGCAATACACATAGACGGAAACGTGATCTGGACTTCGCCAGAGTATGAATTGGTTTATACGAGTGGAATCCATCTTCTTGTAGGTGGTCTTGTCGTCCTAATTGTGTGCATGACATACATACGAAGACGATGGGGACCACTACAGTACTAGATTCAACTCTATCACTCCTCCAGTCTTTTCATTTCACTATCATGAGTAATGGATAAAACAGGCTATATCTCTCAACACTGTATGGATCCTCTAGTAATCACAATATTACTTCTCGTGATACCACTTGGCATCCTGATTGGTCTGGGTGCCGGGATTGTTGGAATGACTGCTTGGCCTCTTGTTGTTCCTCTCTTCCTTATCTTTGGTGGGTATCCATTACATGAGGTTCTCTTATCCAGTATGCTCATTGACCTCGTGATAGCAGGCAACCTGTCTATTTTCTACCTTCGAAAATCGGAAATTATGGTAGACAGTATCTATAGCACAAAACTAGGTGTTGTTGCCGGTGTAGTTGCTACAGTGACCGCGATTTTTGCATTTCCCATTCTGTATCAATACTCTGACCTTTTCAAAGGTGGTTCTGCAATTGTGACTATGATTCTAGGTGGACTGTTCATTGTCCAGGCTGTCCGAATGAATCATACCGACATATCTGACGATCTTCAAAATACCTTTGTAACACGAGGTAGATTCGAGAATCAATTTTCAGGGAAACAGAAAGATGCAATTGCTTACGGTTTCTGTATAATCCAAGGGGTTCTAACAGGTGTTCTCGCCATAGGCGGTGCAATGAACATAGTCATTGTACTCATGTTCCTTCTTGGTTATCCCATACTTCGAGCTGTCGGAACTGCAATGATAACTACAACCATTATGCTGACCATGACAGTAATTACTTACTTGATTCTTCTTCAATTCACTCTATCTACATTGCCACTAGTCACTCTCTATATGGTCATTGCTGGAACAAGTAGCTACCTTGCAGTCACAAAAGTCCAGAACATATCGGAGCGGAAATTACGTTTCACGATTGGCATTGTGATTCTGATAGCAGCAATCTCTGCGACTGCTCAAGCGTATCTTATCGGATGATATGTTAAGGAAATCCATCTAATTATGTTACTTTCATTAGAAAATTACAATTACCGAAGACCTTAGTAAGCTATGATGCATAGTATGATTCTGTGAAGAGTTCTATGACTTTTTCGCATGAAAAAATTGTGAAATTCCTCCACGAAAAAGGATTTGATATTCATAACATATCAACTGGTCTAGTAGATGAACTGGGAGAACAACCAATGATACTCTTTGATCATGGGAGTTATCCTGGAATGGAGGCTCATGTCTTTACTGCTGCAAATAGTGCTTTCTGGACTCCTAGACTTGATGAAAATGGTGATGTAATTGTTTCCTATCCTCGAACAAGTAATAAAGAAGAACGTATCCTTGCTTGGGAACGGTTACTTGTAAGTATCAGAAGATTGACAGGTCTACTTCAGGTTTATAGAGAACATATTATGGCTGGAAGCATTCCAAGCACAATCTGGGCACATCACGATACTGATTGGTATCGCGAATTGAGAGATGCACCATATCATGAGAAAGAGAATATTTGCATGTTCATTGATTATGTTGATCCATCGATAAGAACCCACATCAAAGCTTTGAACGAATATGGTTTTAAAACACTAGAGAGTTGTTCCGGTCTACCTCGGGATCATCTTGATAGAGCCCCGTATCGCCCATATGTGATGCTTGATGAACGTGCGTATCCTGGTTGCATCCCACACTTTTTCACACTTGCTGATATTGCTGATTGGATTCCAAGTTACGCTCCACATAATTTTGATGTCTATATCAGAATTCGCAAGCACTGTGTTATAGAAGAATCATGGAGCAAACTTGTTCAATCAGCTAAGAGTCTTGACCTGATTCTTTCACCTTATCGACAAATTGTCCGGAGCGCTTCTTCAGATATTGATGAAGTCAGAACACTCAACGATTCGTTTAGTATGCGTCTAGTGAATAGGTAGAATACAAGTCACGTGTCGATGAGAAATCAATCATTCCGTGGTTTAGCAAAGAACTTGATTCAATTAAGGAAGAGCTCAAATTGAAAAATCAAATGCACTCTCATAGAGCCCTCCCAATGCTTTAGCCCCTCCGATATGAATGTTGATTCATAACGATATGTACAATCAAACCATATCGCATATTAGGGACTACTACCGTATTCTCTACTGGGGTTGATATTATGAACAAAATACTCAGAGTGGATATGAACGATCTAAGCCACAAGTGGGAATCTATTCCAAAAGAATACGAAACTTTGGCTGGAAGGGCGTTCACTTCAGCAATAATCGCTAACGAGGTTGACCCAATGTGTCATCCTCTTAGGGAACACAACAAGTTTGTTATCTCACCAGGACTTCTGGCAGGAACACCAGCTCCATCATCCGGTCGGTTGAGTGTAGGTGCAAAATCACCATTGACAGGAGGAATAAAAGAGGCTAATGCTGGGGGGCTTACAGCTGATCGTCTCGCACGAATTGGAGTTCGTGGTATCATCATTGAAGGAGCACCTCCGAGGGAAACCAATGATTGGTACAGCATTGTAGTTAGAAAAGACAATTGTGAAATAGTTAAGACAAACAACTATGCAGGTAAGGGTCTTTATGAACTCATAGGGAAGATTTGGAAAGACTATTCTGTTAAACCCGGTATTATCGGATGTGGCGTGGCTGGCCAACGCCTGATGAAATGTGCAGGGGTATTTGGTAACAATCCCGAAAACACTGATCCAGGTCGTTATGCAGGAAGAGGTGGCCTTGGAGCAGTATTGGGTTCTAAACGTATTGTTACAATCATTAGCGATTCTTCTGGTGGGTCCATTCCTGAGCCAAAGGATAAGGAGCGTTTTGAGAATGGACGGAAAGCTCTGAGAGAGGCTCTGGATGGACATCCTGTCACTGGGAAACTAACTGATGATGAAGGCAAGCCATTTGGTGGACTAAAGAACTATGGTACTAATATCCTTCAAAACATCCTCAACGAGGCTGGTGGGCTACCAACAAGAGGTTTTAGCTCGGGACGATTTGAACATGCTGCGAAAATTTCTGGCGAGGCTGTGCATGAACTAGTTGACAAGACCAAGAAAAAGTTCGGAGACTCTGCAGAAGGAACATATGCCCATGCGTGTCATCCCGGATGTGTTATGAGATGCTCGAATGCTGTACCCTATGAGAAGAATGGCAAACTACAGGTTTCGCCACTAGAGTACGAATCAGCTTGGGCACTTGGTACCAATCTTGGAATTGGTGTTCTGCACGATGTTGCAGAGCTCAATCGTCTCTGTAATGACTTGGGTCTAGATACAATAGAGGCAGGTAATACTCTTGCTATGTTAATGGAAGGTGGTCTTATCAAATATGGAGATGGTCCAGCGGCCATCAAAGCACTGAAAGAAGCCTACAACGAGACCTCACCACTAGGTAGACTGGTATGTTCAGGCACACTAACTGCTGGTGAAGCTCTTGGTGTTACAAGAATTCCTGTAGTGAAAGGGCAGGCTCTTCCTGCTTATGACCCTCGACCTATTCGTGGAATTGGTGTTACCTATGCTACAACAACCATGGGTGCTGATCATACAGCTGGATATACAATTGCTGCAGAGATACTTGGTATCAAGGGTGCAGTGACTGACCCCAGAGCTCTAAATAAAGCTGAACTCTCAAGGGCCTTCCAAGCCACAACAGCTTACATAGATTCGACAGGATATTGTCTGTTCATCGCTTTTTGTATTCTCGATAATGATGATGGTTTCAAAGGGATGACAGACTCAGTGAATGGATTCTTAGGAAAAGAAATTGATGTCACAGAGTATGGAATGTCTATTCTGAAGAATGAGCGCACATTCAACAAGAACGCTGGGTTCACTGAGAAAGATGACAGACTTCCAGAATTCTTTAGGACTGAGCCACTTCCACCACATAATGTCACTTTTGATGTAACAAATGAGGAACTTGATGCAGTCCATAAAGGAACATAGTCCATTGTGAAAGAGGAGACGAGATATCCTCCTCCTCCTCCTTTCTTCTTTTTGACTATATACAAACATCTTTCAAAGTAGAAAGTATAATGATTAGTAATGATCGAGATTCACCTCTATGGCAGACTTCGTGCTCTATTATCAGGAAGTACTGCAAGTGAGGATACTATCTTATCCTTGGAGTTCATCGAGGGTGAGACTTTTTCTGAACTTGTCACCCGTCTCGGTCTCAAGCAAGAGGATCTTGGAGACTGTTTCATTAATGGTAATCTTGCTAAAGCAAATCATGTAATTACCGATGGCGATAGGATTGGGCTCTTCCCCTTTAATATGGTACTTCTCTGTGGCGGACAACACCTCAAAGGTCATGGGTACACGAAAAAAGACATCGATGTTGATTATTATTGAGTGATGTTACAATGAGAGTTCAAGTCAAGCTCTATGCTACTCTGAGAGAATATGCTCCCTCAGATAATGAGATTGGAACATCATTTGATGTAGAACTCAAAGGCTCTACTATTGAAGACCTCATTAAATTCTTTGGATTTGAATTTGACAAAGCAAAGATCATCATGGTCAATGGAACTCGGGTCTTCGACTTGAAAATAGCTCTGAATGAAGATGACCTGATTGTAATATTCCCGCCTGTTGGGGGCGGAGGCTTCCTGACAGGATAGATCATATTGCCATCAGTAAAGGCGAATGATTTTACTAGATATTGAAGTGATACTATTTTTCTGGAGGTTGCTTTATTATAGTCTGATATCAATGACTTTTCTCTCTAATCTACTCTTCTCTGCTGCAAATGTCATGAGATGACTCTCAAGTGTTTCTTCTGGTCCTGAGAGAATCTTCGTCGAATCGTTATCAGCTACAGCACTAACAAAGGCATCAATTAGTCCATAGTCTCCGCCGCCATGGTCTGCGAGTGATTCTGGTCCCTCATCAGAAATATCAATAATCTCTGATCTCCCTGTTAGAAATTCAAATACCTGAATTTTCATTCCATTTCCGTATATTTCTCCTCTTGTTCCAAATATCCGAGTCTCTCGTGGCCTTGCTTTGGTGAATGCTGTCATTGTAAATGTTGCAGTTTCACCATCAACAAATTCCATATTTACTACCTGATGGTCTACAACATCATTATCACATTCGTAAACACATCTACCATATGGCCCCTCTCTAAGAGCTTTAATTACACCTGCAACAGTGCGGTCGGTCGTAACAACACTTACAGGCCAGCCTAGTTTTCCATGTTTGACTAGGCTCAGATAGATTCGCTTAGCAGAGTAAGGACATTGCGGTTCATAGTCACATTCTAAACAATTGTCCCCTGCGATTGTTGGTTTATTTTCTCGTTTGAAATGGGTGAGTGATCCGAAGGAAGATACTGTCTTACATTGTTTTCCAACAATATACCTGATCCAATCAATATCATGACAGGCTTTTGTAAGAAGCATAAAAGAAGACTCGTTCTCGTTCCTCCAATTTCCTCTCACAAAAGAATGTGCCTGGTGCCAGAATCCAACAGGTTCTAGGTGTTGAATACTTATTATGTCACCAATTAACCCTGAATCGATGATTCCTTTGAGGTGTTGTGTATATTTTGTGTATCGTAAGACATGACCAACTGCAAATAAGACCTTCTTGGAGAGAACAGTCTTAGTAATCTCTCGGCAACTCTTCTCATCAGTAGCCATCGGTTTTTCCAGGAGAATATGATACCCTTTTTTTGCAAATGCTATTGCAGGGTCTTTGTGCAGACGGTCCTGTGTCGATATAATCACTGCATCTGCGAATTTTGGTCTCTTGGCTATATCTTTCCAGTCTGTAAATACATTCTCTGGTAGAATATTATACTCAGCAGCCATTTTCTCTCTATAATAATCACGCGGCTCAGCAACACCTACAATCTTGGCTCGCTCTGGATGTTCTTTGGCATATGATGCATAGACAGAACCACGATCTCCAGCGCCTGCAACAATTATCTCAATGGATTTCATGTACACACCCTCTTTAGATGTGGGTACTTGTACCAACACAAGTCGCACCTTTTAATGTATAGGCTTGAAGATGTTACTAAAAGAAAATGAGTTTATGAAACTTGAACTTGTCCTTTGTCTGTGTAGAGCAATACAGATCGCGACTATTGACTATGCCAATGATCATACCTATCACATATAATAGACTCATTTCCTGTGAAGCGCTGACAACAATAAGCAAAGAATTCATAATTAATCAATGCATATCACACCTGGTCATTGGCATTTGTGAGGAGCTTTAGAATGTGTGATCTTCTAGGTCTGACATTTACGACCAATATTACAGCTAATATATCATTGAATCTCTTTCAGGAACATGGTATGAAAAATCCTGATGGTTGGGGTCTTGCATTCTATAATGAAGGCGTTCTCCAAGTAATCAAAGAGGCTAAGACAGCAATTGATAGTGGTCTCTATGATTTCATGGAACGATATACTTCATCGAAGACGATAATATCGCATGTCCGTAGGTCAACTAGGGGTATCCCAAGCTATCTGAATACCCATCCCTTTTACCGGCGTCTAGTCCTTAACGATAGGAAACTAGAAATTGCTTTCGCTCATAATGGTACTATAACTGATGTAGATTGTCTTTCATCTGGTAAGTTCGCTCCAATTGGAGAAACTGATTCAGAAATTGCATTTTGTCATATACTAAATAATATCTCCTCTCAGAAAGATTTCAAATGGGATATTAAGGGATTTAGATTCTTGATGACTAATCTCAGAGAAATTAATGATGGTCAGAATACAATGAATTGTATCTTTTCTGATGGAAACCACTTATTTTGTTATTCTGATGAAAACGATCACAATAATGGACTTAGATTCACAAAACAAGAATTCCCCTTTGGAAAAGTAGAATTAGAGCGTGCTGAGACCTCCCTTGGATTTATTGATATAAGTGGTAGCGATAGTAAAAGGTCTAATAGACATATACCATCGGGATATATTATTTCTACAAGAATACTGACTAAAGAAACTTGGATTGAGTTCGAGCGAGGTGAGCTAATTGTATTCAAGGATGGTAGAATCATTTTCCCTGCTAACAGAGTTAAGTCTGATTAATGAGAAAGCTGTTCTCTAGTATCTCTATTCTTCTCTGCTAACAATTCTAGTGCATATGCTGCTTCACTCAGAAATTCAATCTTCTTAGAAGCAGTATTGTAAAAGTTCTCCAATGTAGATTCAATAGTACTTGCTATCTCACGAAGGACTCCCTCGTCTGCATGTTTCGGTATTATCGTCTTCATGGAATATGTATCTGAGTCAAAATCAGTAATCGGTTCTAAGATCATCTCTGTTGTGTTCTCTCTCCTCACTCTCTCCAAGGTCTTGATTCTTCTCTCACCTCGCACAACAAGTTCTTCAAATAAATCTGCAAGGCTTTGATCAGCTTGAATCGTAGGGGCTGTTCTATAGAATTCAATCACTTCTTTTTCGATGTCTATTGCAAACTTCAAAATTGCTCCAAATGTTCCCAGTTCCATCTCACTCACCTATATTACATCTAGAACCAACGAGTTATTACAACCTTGTTCTCTGTGAAGAAGTCTACTGCATCTTTACCTTGTCCATGCAGGTCTCCTAGGAACGAGTCCTTCATTCCTGAGAATGGAAATGTTGCAATTGGAGCTGCAACCCCAACGTTGATACCGATGTTGCCTGCCTTTACTCTATACTGATACTCTCTGGCTACTGCCCCACTTGAAGTGAAAACCGATGAAGCATTACCATATGGATTAGCATGAATAATCTCAATTGCCTCGTTAAGGTCCTTCGCTCTCATAATTGGCAAGACTGGACCAAAAATTTCCTCTTTTGCAATAGTCATATCTTTTGTGACTCTATCGAATACAGTGGGACCTATGAAATAGCCATTGGGGTATCCCTCGATTTTGATGTCCCTCCCATCAAGCAATAATTCTGCATCTTCGTCAATTCCAATTTTGATGTAATTCAGCACTTTTTCCATTCCCTGTTTCGATGCCAGAGGCCCCATTTGAACTCCTTCTTCAAGTCCATTTCCTACTGTGACTTGTTTTGATGCTTCAACTACCGCTTTCTTCAATGGTTCATAGACATCACCGACTGCTAACAAGACACCTCCAGCCAGACACCGTTGTCCTGCACAACCATAGAATGAAGTGATAATCGCTGGAACTGACCTCTCTAGATCTGCATCCGGCATTACAGTGAGGAAATTCTTTGCACCCATTTGGACTTGGGCTCTCTTCCCAAATTCTCCTATCTTCTTGTATAACAACTTCCCAACTCTTGTTGACCCAACAAAGGACATACCGACTGTATCAGGACTCTCGATAAGTGTTGATACTGCCTCAGTGGCTCCATGAATCATATTCATGACTCCTCTTGGTAGTCCCAATTCATGGATGATTTCGAATTGCCTAACTTGACTCATTGGTACCTGTTCAGAAGGTTTGACAATGTATGTATTTCCTACCCCTATTGCAAACGGCCAAAACCATGTTGGTACCATCCCTGGAAAATTAAAAGGAGCAACGCAGAAGAAGACCCCTGAAGGTTGTTTAATGACCATCTCATCAATACCTGCTGCAATGTCCTCCGAATTATACCCCATCTGAAGGGAAGGTACGCTTGTCGCACACTCGAGATTTTCAATAGTTCTTCTATATTCCCCTCTCGATTCATCAATTGCTTTTCCTTGCTCCATTGTAAGAATCTTTGCAAGTTCTTCGAAATTCTCTTCAAATGCATCTCTAATTCTATTTAGGTAGCGTACTCTGGTGAACGCAGGTGTTGCTCGCCACCTCTCAAATGCTGCTTTTGCTGCAGCGATTGCTTCAAGGGTTTCCTCCTTTGTACTCATTGGTGTCTTTGCAATAATTTCTCCAGTGGCTGGATTGAATACATCACGCGTCTCTTTTGACTTTGATTCAACCCATCGCCCATTGATATAGTTCTTCACAACTTCTACGGTCAAGATGGTCACATCCAATCGGAAAACTATAATCTACTAGATATCTATTTGATTCTTCTGTTCCATCACTTTGTCTGTCATTTTGTATGGATAAACTCGATGGCATTATCTTTACATACTACTGCGCAGAGACCACACCCATCACAACTCTCACTATTAATTACAGCCACGTTGTTTCTCATCTGGACTGCTAGATATCCTCCATCTGCACATGCAACGACACATTTTTTGCATCCTGTACATTTGCTCTCGATTACACGAGCTACAAGTGGCGGCATTTTGGTGAGAGCTGTCCACGTGGTTATTTTTGGCAAAGCTGCTCCAACCATGTTCTCAATGGAATTGTACTTCTTACGTTCCATAAATTCAGCAACTCCATCTGTTAGCTGTTTAATGATTGAAAATCCATGCCACATTACTGCAGTGCAAATCTGAAGGGTTCTAGCTCCAACCATTAGATACTCAACTGCGTTTCTCCAGTCTTCAATTCCACCAATTCCTGAGATTGGAAGATCTGGATGTGCTCTCGCAATCTGCGATACGAAACGGAGCCCAATAGGCCTCACAGCAGGACCACAAAAGCCCCCATATGTGCTTAGTTGCTCATTCTTGTCTAATCCATATGCTATAGGTAAGGGAGTTGCTGTTTCAATATCTACACCTATGAGTGACTCGATTGTGTTGATTGCTGATATCGCATCAGCTCCTCCTTTTACAGCTGCATTGGCAATAGGCACAATATCTGTTACATTTGGAGTCAATTTGACAAAGACTGGTAGATTTGTTCCTCTCTTTGCGGCACGAGTCACTTGTGCTACAAGATCAGGATCCTGTCCAATGAATGCTCCCATATGTTTCTCTGGTGAACCATGTGGACATGATACATTTAGCTCGATGGCATCTGCATCCGTCTGAGAGATCATCTCAGTAAGTCTAGTCCAACCCTCAGGTTCAGACCCGCTCATTATACTAGCCACAAGAATGAAATCTTCCGGGGATTCGTCTTTTATCTTTGGTATCCATTCATCAATCCATGTCTTCATTGACTCACGTGAGATTAGTTCGATATTATTCATCCCAATTGGATTTCCATCTTTACAGAGGACTCCTAATCGTGTTCGTGGGTCTATTGTTGGCTCTTCAGTAATGGTCTTAATCACAGCTCCTCCCCACCCAAGTTTCGCTGCTCGAATTATGTGTCGCGGATCCATCGTTGGTGGTGCAGATGATAACATGAATGGATTCTTGAAAGATATACCAGCGAACTCAATCTTGAGTTTCCTAGAAGACATTTTATTGTTCCTCCATCTCAAAAGCAATATACACTCATCCCCTAAAGTCTTTAGGGAAGTAGTTCAATGTCATATTCTGCAATAATGTCTGGTGATATCATGACCGATGAACTTGTTCCTGAAGATCTACGTAAAGTGTACACTCAGAAAGAAATCATTGAACTTGAGAAGAAGTACCTTGCTCCTGCAGTTAGCCACTATTATCAAAATCCTATCCTTTTTGTCAAAGGTGAAGGTGCGACATTAGAAGATAGTACTGGTAAAAAATACATTGATCTCTTTGCTGGAATCTGTACAACAATCACAGGTTATGGTCATCCGAAATATGTATCCACAATAAAATGGCAAGCTGAACGACTAGTATATACCAGCTCGCTCTATGCAACAATTCCATATGCTGTATTGATCAAGCGTCTTGCAGAGATTGCACCAGCAGGGCTCTCTCGTTCGTTCATTGTTAATAGTGGCTCAGAAGCAAATGAAGCTGCATTGTTTATGGCACGAAAATATACTGGCAATCCATACATCGTCGCCTGTCAACGAGCATATCACGGACGCACATCACTTACGAGGGAAATCTCAAGTGCAGGTTGGCGTACAGTTCCTGAGTCACATCCCTCTGGTGTAAGGTTCACACCGTATGGGTATTGTTATCGTTGCCCCTTTGGCAAAGAACATCCAGGTTGCGATTTGGAATGTGCGCGATATCTAAGGGAAGTCATCCGTACACAGACCAACAACAGGATTGCTGCATTCATTGCTGAACCAATTCAAGGTGTTGGAGGTATTATCCAACCTCCTGTAGACTATTTCAAAGTCGTTCATGAAATAGTCAAGGAATATGATGGAATATACATCTCAGATGAAGTTCAGACTGGTTTTGGAAGGACTGGTAGCAAATGGTGGGGTATCCAGCATGCTGGAGTTGAACCAGATGTCATCACCCTGGCAAAAGGGTTTGGTAGTGGTATTCCTATTGGGGGCTTTGTTACACGACCAGAACTTGCAAAGGACTATACAGTGACAGATGCGTTTGCTACTTTTGGAGGAAATCCATTATCATGTGCTGCAGCAGTTGCTGTCATTGATATTATCAGAGAAGGCAACTATTTGGAGAAAGCTACTAAACTTGGTGCAGACCTGAAGAAGAATCTACTTGCTCTCCAAGAAGATCACAAGCTTATTGGCGAAGTCAGAGGTCAAGGTATGATGCTAGGCATCGAATTGGTGTGTGACAGAAACACCAAACAACCAGCCACGAAAGAGATGCTGCAAGTTATGGAACACTGTAGAGAGAAAGGTCTCCTAATTGGAAAGGGTGGCCTTGATAATAATGTTGTAAGGCTTCAACCACCTCTTGAACTCACTAAAGATCAAATGGATAACGCTTGTGTTATCCTTGGAGAAGCTCTATCCAAGACTGAGAAGAATATGTGAAACAGACATCACATCTCAGTCAGATTACCATAACTATCAGGTCGACGGTCTCTATAAAACTGCCATACATTCCTGACTTCACGAATCATATCGAGATCAATATCACCAATGATAAGCTCTTCATCCTCACGCGATCCTTTGACAACAAATTGCCCTCTAGGGTCTGCAATGTATGAGCTGCCATAGAACATACCTGTCTTCCAAGGTTCCTCCCCAACCCTGTTAATTGCAGCTATGAAATATCCATTAGCTACTGCATGTGCTGGTTGTTCAATTGTCCATAAATGTTCTGAGAGTCCAGCTACTGTGGCTGATGGATTGAATACAATCTCAGCTCCATTCAGTCCAAGTGCTCTTGCACCTTCTGGAAAGTGGCGATCATAACATATGTACACACCAATCTTAGCAACCGAAGTCTCAAAGACAGGGTATCCGAGATTGCCAGGTCTGAAGTAAAATTTCTCCCAAAATCCGGGGTCAAGATGAGGAATATGCATTTTTCTCATTTTTCCAAGAAGGCTACCATCCGAATCAATGACTAGTGCTGTATTGTAATAGATTCCTGTAGTTGCTTCTTCATAGATGGGAGCTATTACGACCAAATTGTTATCTTTGGCAAGCTTTTGCATTCTCTTGGTAAGAGGTCCTGGTATTGACTGTGCATATTTGTACCAACGCCTATCTTGCTCTGCACAAAAATATGGTCCGAAGAATAGTTCTTGAAAGCATAAGATTTGGACACCTTGTTTCTTCGCCTCTACAGCATAAGCTTCATGTTTTTTCACCATTTTTTCCATATTTTCTTCAATTTCTTTATCGGTTGTTATATTGCCTTCCCATTTTGCTTGAACAAGACCAATTCTGACCTCTCTCATTTTCATCTCTCCGGATATTGAGACTGTACAGAGGTTTTTTGGTCTAATAGGGATTTCCCAAACCGATTTATGGACAAAGTGTCAATATCTTTGGGAGGACTTTCTATGGCTGAATTAGACCTCATTATAAAAAATGGGAAAATTGTAACGGCTTCTGATGCATATACAGCTGATATCGGTATTCATAATGGAAAAATCAATATTATTGCACAGAGTATTACTCCAGCGTCAACATCAAAGACTATTGATGCCAACGGTAAGTATGTCTTTCCAGGTGGTATTGATGTCCATGTCCATTTGCAACTTCCATTTTCAGGAACCGTTTCTGCTGATGACTTTGAGAATGGTACTAAAGCTGCAGCTTGCGGAGGTGTGACCACTGTCCTTGACTTTGCAATTCAGACAAAAGGACAACCAATCATGAAAGCTGTTGAGGCACGTCGTGCAGAAGCTGATCCGAAAGTCTGTATCGATTATGGATTACATGCTGCCATAACAGATTGGAATCCGCAGACTCAAGCTGAAATCAAGAAGATAATTGATTATGGAATTCCTACCTTCAAGATGTTCATGATATACAAGAATGAGGGCTGGATGGCCGATGATGGAATGCTCTTCAGTGCTCTCGAAGAAACCGCAAAGCATGGTGGACATATCGGAGTCCATGCTGAGAGTGTCTTTGTGCTTGATATGTTAATTGAGAGATTTGCCAAAGAGAAAGAGAAATGGGGTGCTTATGGTCATGCATTGTCAAGGCCTTGCTATACTGAAGAAGAGGCTATCCTTCGTGCAATAAAATGGGCTGAGGTAACGGGTGGCAAATTATACATTGTTCATATGTCCACTGGTGAAGGTGCAGATGCTGTTCATCTCGCCAAAGAACGAGGGGTGAATGTCTATGCTGAAACATGTCCACAATATCTTCTCCTAGATGATGAAGTCTTCAAACGTAAGGATGGTCATCTTTATGCAACATGTCCACA
This sequence comes from Candidatus Thorarchaeota archaeon, assembly GCA_004524595.1. The sequence continues at coordinate 14,115 of SDOA01000100.1, forward strand.
GATAAAAAAGCATCATGATAGCGAGCGTCTTTGGAAAGGTTTGCAGAATGGTGATGTCCAGATTATTGCCACTGATACATGTACCTTTGATACGAAGCAAAAAGCAGCTTGGAATGGTGATTTCAGGAAGATACCTTTTGGACTACCAGGAGTAGAAACAATGATTCCCTTGATGTTCACTGAAGGAGTAGGTAAACAAAGGCTCACTGTGAATCAACTTGTTTCTCTTACGAGTACAAATCCTGCCAAGCTCTTTGGGATGTATCCTCAAAAAGGGACAATTGCTATTGGCACTGATGCAGATCTAATTATCTTTGATCCCAAGAAGGAAGTGACAATCAAAGCAGACAATCTGCAGACTAACTGTGACTGGAGCCCGTATGAAGGGTGGAAACTTATTGGATACCCCTGCATTACTCTCTCTAGAGGAGAAGTGGTCGCACAAGATGGCGAATTTGTTGGAGCGGTTGGTCATGGCAGGTTTTTGCAACGAACGCCATATGGAAATCTTTGATATGTACGTCTCGTCAAGCTCATAAGAACTTGCTAGTACCTTCTTGGTATGAGATATCCCTCACGTCGTGCTTATCATGTAGTCTATGATGAAAATATGTTAGATGCACTCAAGTATGCATCTGAGAATAATTGGAATGGCATGGTCCCAGATATAGGTGTACCAACGTTCTCTCCAGAAAAAATATCTTCTGAAGAGCGAATCAGACTCAGGGATTTCGCTAGAAATCACTCTATCGAATGGGGATTTCATGCTCCATGTGATGATGTCAGTCTGCTGTCACTCTATCCCCCAATACGTACAGGAATTATCACATATTTCAAACAAATCATCAATCTAGCTCGTGAATTAAGTATTGGACCAACAAATGTTGTTCTGCATGCTGGAACTCTACCCTCATTCAGAAAAGCTGGAAACCAGTCCTCAGATAGCTTTAGTGAACTACATCTTGAATCCTATTCTCAGACTCTTCGAGAGAATCTATCCGAACTTCTCAAACATGCTCGTCCACATGTTCGTCTCACAATCGAAAATCACGATTGGACGCCCTTAGTACGTAATGTAATCGAGCATCTTATTCCTCAAGGTCTGAAATTATGTCTTGATATTCCCAAACTCTATGGCTCTGATCTTAAGATTAAACCCGATGATTGGAATTTGTTCCAGAGATATCAAAGTTCTATCGAAGCAGTTCATATTCATGATGTCATTCCCCAGATTGGATCACATCAAGTTGTCGGGAATGGGCTTATTGATTTCGAACCGACTCTGAAGTTTCTGAGCAAACTATCAACAAAGCCTCAGTATGTATTCGAGGTTCGCCCACGTGAAGAGGCTCAAAGAAGCTTACAAAACATTGGACAAATGATGAATATCTTCAACCTAAATCTCTAAGCGCCCTCGCAATCCCATAGAACGCTCTCTCCTGTCTTGATATATTTCTCACGTTCTTGTTTGACAAAGAGTAGACCTTCAAGCGAATTCTCAGATGTGCATTGATCTAATTTGTTGACATCATACCAAGATAACTCTGAATTTACCCATTCTTCATTTCCCTTGATTAGCCCATTAGTTTCATTCTCCCCGGTAGCATCTCCAGATATAACCGCTACAATTCCGACTGTTCCATGAAGTTCTGAAATTAAAGCAACAAGATGCTTCTCCGGAATAAGGTCTATGTCAACTTCTTCTACTATTTCTCTCATGCAAGCATCTTCAAAACTTACCTCAGTATCTCTTGTTTCTAGTATGCCTCCTGGGACAGCATGAAATGATGGACAATATTGAGACTCTTTTGTTCGTATACCCGCAAGAACGTGATTCATATCAGGAGAAAAAATGATTGCCTGAATTCCTAGAACGCCATGACATGGGGCATGTTGACCAGTTCGTACCAATGTGAGAATTCGCGA